>NZ_JBHUEE010000006.1:0-286762 GCF_042680605.1 Georgenia deserti | reverse complement strand
GCGGATGGCTCTCACCAGCCAACGGCCAACTCCTCGATGAAGCCCTCCGCGCCCGGATGGGCACCCCCTCGGCGAACGACCCCCGCACCCAGACCCAGCGCCGCGCGAACGCGTTGACCGGCCTGGCCCACCTCGCCCTGGACTCCGGCACCCTCAAACCCGGCGCACGCATCCGCCCCCACCTCGCTGTCCACGTCTCCCACGAGACCCTCACCCACCTCATCCAAGCCACCCACCCCCACACAGACAACGACACCACCGCCATCGCCGTCAGCGCCGACAGCGGCACCACCGCCCAAGGCGCGGACGTCGACGGCACGAAGGTCGACAGCACGAAGGCCGACAGCACGAAGGTCGACGGCACGGGTGGCGACAGCGCGAAGGTCGACGGCACGGGCGCGGACGGCGACTCCGACGCTGTCGAGATCACGCCGACCACGACCAACACCACGACCAACACTGCGGCCGGCACCGACAGCACGGCCGGCACGATCAGCACGACCGGCACAGAGACCACGGCCGGCACAGCGACCACGACCGAGGCGGCCGGTACGGCCGGCTCGAACAGCTCCAGCAGTTCGAACGACACGGCCGGCACGGCCGGTTCCAACGCTTCGAACGGCTCGCAACAGACCAGCGGCTCGATCGAGCCGGCCCGGTCAGCCCTCGTTCCCGCCAGCCAGGAAACCGCCCACAGACCGGGCCAGAGACCCAGCCAGAGACCCAGCCAGAGACCCAGCCAGAGACCCGGCCTGAGACCCGGCAAAGCCTCCGGCGGCGTGCCGGACGGGATCATCATCCCCGCCAGCGTGGACAACACCATCATGACCGGGACCGAACCAGCCACCCTGACCGACGGCACCCCGATCAGTCCCCGTCAACTCGCCCGGCTCGCCTGTCAGTCCCAGATCCACCGCGTCATCTTCGGCCCCGACAGCGAAATCCTGGACTCCGGCCGCGAAGAACGCCTCTTCACCCCCGGCCAGACCCGCGCGATCATCGCCCGCGACCGACACTGCGTCTTCCCGGACTGCAACGCCCCGCCCGGCGAGGGCGAGATCCACCACAGCCTGTGGTGGTACGACCAATACGGCCCCACCCGCATCGACCTCGGACTCCTGGTCTGCTGGCACCACCACGACCACATCCACGCCCACGACATCACCGTCATCAGCAAAAACGGCCGATGGACCTTCCTCCGAGCCGACGGCACCGAAATCAAACCCACCCGACCACCCACCTGAACACGAGTCTGCAACCAGGCGCCCCCGCTCGGCAGCAACCGACGCCCGAGCTCGCCCGGTATCCCGACTCCGGCGCGCCGGGTATCGCGCCCGGTCACGAAGGGCCTAGGTCGTTACCATTTCGTGATCACCGTTACCGAAGCGTGACAATTGGCGGTCCGTGTGGTTACGGTCGGGCCGCTTCTCGAACCCTCCAGGGAAGTGCGCGGGCGGATGCCAAACCCTGCCGCCGTCCGCGGCCCCGACGGACCAGAGGCAGGGACGGGGGAACCACCGGACCGGGAGTGAACCCGGGCCAGGGGTGAAGCTCGGCCCAGCCGAGCCGGGTGCTCTCCATCCGAACCCGACAGCTCACCCCGTCGGCATCAAGGAGAGACACATGACCGCACGCACCAGGGCACGTCATCGCGCCGACGTGCGCCCCACGACGTTCCTCAGCGCCACGCCGGGCGGCCGATTCGCCCGCCGCGGCGCCCTGGCCACCGCCGCCGCCGGCCTCACCGTCGCGTTCGCGGCGCCCACGGCGTCGGCCGACACCGGCCACATCGTCGAGTCCGGGGACACCGTCTCCGAGATTGCGGCCGAGCAGGGCACGAGCGTCGAGGCGATCGCCGAGGCCAACGGCCTTGACTCCTCGGCCACCATCTACGTCGGTGACGAGCTGACCATCCCGGACGGCACGGAGGGCTCGATCGGTTCGAGCTCGTCGAGCAGCTCCGGCGAGACCAGCACCGAGACTGAGACCAGCACGGAGACCAGCACGGAGAGCTCCACCAGCAGCGCCGTGGACATCGCGCGCCAGTACGTCGGCACGCCGTACGTCTACGGCGGCTCGACACCGTCGGGCTTCGACTGCTCCGGCTTCACTCAGTACGTGTTCTCGCAGCTCGGTGTCGAGCTCCCGCGTAGCTCGAGCGAGCAGCTCTACGCCGGCACGCAGATCTCGCAGAGCGAGGCGCAGCCGGGCGACCTCGTGTGGTGGCCGGGTCACGTCGGCATCTACACCGGCGACAACCAGTACATCGCCGCGCACAGCCCGGGTAACCCGCTGTCCGAGCGTGAGATCTTCATGTCGGACCCGACCTTCATCCGCGTGGCCTGACCGGCCGCCACCTGCACGTCGGGCCCGCATCCTCCTCACGGATGCGGGCCCGACGTCTGTCATGGGGCGACCCTCCGGCCCGGTCGTGCGCCGACGGGTCCTGCTGTGGCCTGCAGCCGCGGACGGCGCTGATCCACCAACCACCGATGGACGATATTCAGAGCCGCCGGCGCGCCGGCGGCTCCGGAACGCTGAACGCGAGCAGGACGACGGCGAGGACACCCAGTCCGGCCAGGGCGAGATACATCGCTGCATAGCTGCCCAGCAGTTCCGCTCCCCCGGCACCCAGCCAGGGCGCCAGGGCGCTGGCCGCCATGATCGGGGCGGACAGAACTCCGGAGATCCGGCCGTAGGCGCGCGGCCCCCATCGATCGGTGACCGCGGTGGCCTGGAGCAACGTCGCGATCCCGCGGCCGACGCCCGCCGCGATCGCGACGAAGAGAAGCCATGCGGCATGGTTCGGGCCAAGGACGAAGGCCGCCGTGGTCACCGGAATGACGCCATAGACGACCAGCGTGCGGGGCCGGACACCGAGGCGTCGGTTCAGGGCGGCGTATCCGAGACGTCCGGCGACCTGGCCGATCCCACCGGCGCCGAGCGCGATCGCGGCGAGCGACGACGACGCGCCCCGCTCCGCGAGCAGCGGCACGAGGTTGATGAGGGCGGCGAACATGGCGAGGACGCCGGCCGTCATGCCCACCGTCAGCAGAACGAACGGCCGGCTCCGGACCACACCCTGGGCATAGCCGGCGTCGGAGGAGGCGACCCCCGGGGTGGCTTCGCGCGCACCCACCGCCCCCGGGGTGCCACCCTCCTGGCCCACCGGCGTCACCATCGGCTCGGCCGGCCATGGCCGGCGCAGGACAACGGCGTGCACCGGCACCGTGACGACAGCTAGTCCCACGGCCAGCGACAGGTATGTCTCCCGCCAGTCCCACCTGGCTGCGAGCACTTCAGTCAGCGGCGCAAAGACTGTACTGGCGAGGCCGGCGATCAGGGTGACAGCTGTCAGCGCGACCAGTCGACGCGGTCCGTACCACCGGGTCAAGGCCGCGAAAGCGGGTGGATAGAGCACGCCGGCCATGGCGAGGCCGGCCACGATCCAGCCGACGGCGAAGGCACCGAACGACGTCGCACGGGCGATCAACACCAACGCCAGGACGGCCAGCACCGAGCCCGCCGTCATCAGGACGTGCGGACCTCGACGGTCGAGCATGCGGCCGACGGGGATACCGACGACGGCCGCGACGACCAGGCCCGCGGAGAAGGCTGCGGTGATGGACGCGTTCGACCACCCGGTGTCCGCGGCGATCCGCGGCGCCAGCACCGGGAAGGCGTAGTACAGCACGCCCCAGCTGACAATCTCGGTGACACAGAGTCCGGCCAGCACGGTCCGGAGTGCGGGTCGATGCGGATCGGGTCGATGCGGACCGTCTCGGCCGCCGGGCGGCGCCGTGCCTGTCACCCGCCACACGCTACTGACCGTCCGTCCAGGCGCCCGGCGCACCGTCCGTCGAGAACGACGGCACCGGCCGGGAATACCGTGCCTACCTGGCCCGTTGACGCGAGCACTATACCCCCTAGGGGTATTGTGCACCAAGGAGCTGAGTGATGACGGAACGGACACACGCCATGCACGAACGGGACGAGCCTGTGGACCACGCCCACCACCAGCCGTCGGACGGCGCCGTGGACGACCACACGAACGGTGCCCGCGGCAGCGAGCACGGGGCGGGTGAGGACCACCCGGGGCACGGTGGCCACGGCCCGCACGGCGGACACGGGGACCAACCGGATCGCGGCGGACACGCCGAACACGGCGGCCACAGCCAGCACGGCGGACACGCCGACCATGTCGCCCAGTTCCGGCGTCTGTTCTGGTCCAACCTCGTCCTTGCCGTGCCGGTCGTCATGCTCTCGGCGATGTTCGCCACCCTTATGGGCTACGAGCTGCCCGAACACCCGGCCATCCGGTGGATCGCACCCGTCCTGGGCACCGCGATGTTCCTGTCGGGTGGACGCCCGTTCCTCACCGGCGCCGCAGACGAGCTCCGTTCCCGTCGGCCCGGGATGATGCTCCTCATCGGACTGGCCATCACCGTGGCCTTCGGCGCCTCCTGGGGCTCAACCCTCGGTCTGCTCGACGACCAACTCGAGTTCTGGTGGGAGCTGGCGCTGCTGATCGTCATCATGCTTCTCGGCCACTGGATCGAGATGCGGTCCTTGGCCCGAACCACCTCAGCCCTCGACTCCCTCGCCGCACTGCTGCCCGACCAGGCCGAGCGCGTCGACGACGACGCGATCGTCCCGGTCTCCCCGGACGAGTTGCGCGTGGGCGATGTCGTCGTCATCCGACCCGGCGGCTCGATCCCGGCCGACGGGCGCGTGGTGGACGGTCAGGCGGCGATGGACGAGTCCATGGTCACCGGCGAGTCCCGAACCGTCGCTCGGAGCGTCGGCGACGAGGTCACAGCGGGAACGGTCGCCACCGACTCGGGCCTCCGGGTCGAGGTCACCGCCACGGGCGAGGACACCGCCCTCGCCGGCATCCAGCGCCTGGTCAGCGACGCACAGAACTCCTCTTCCCGGGCGCAGCGACTGGCGGACACGGCCGCCGGCTGGCTGTTCTGGTTCGCCCTCGGCGCGGCCGCCATCACCGCCGTAGTCTGGTCGGCCGTCGGCGCGCCGGCCGACGCCGTCGTCCGCACCGTGACGGTCCTGGTCATCGCCTGTCCGCACGCGCTCGGTCTCGCCATCCCGCTGGTGGTCTCCATCGCGACCGAACGCGCTGCCCGCGGTGGCGTGCTGATCAAGGACAGGTTGGCACTGGAGCGCACGCGCACCGTCGACGTCGTGCTCTTCGACAAGACCGGCACGCTCACCACCGGCGAGCCGGCCGTCATCGACGTCGCCGCCGCCCAGGCCAACGACGCCGATGACGACGCCGTGCTGGCCACCGCGGCCGCGGCCGAGTCCGACAGCGAGCACCCGTTGGCTCGGGCGATCGTCCGCGCCGCGCACGAGCGCGGCCTCGACGTGCCGCGTGCGACAGGGTTCACTTCCGCGCCAGCCGTCGGCGTGACGGCACAGGTCGACGGCGAGGAGGTCCGGGTCGGTGGCCCGCGGCTACTCGAGGAAGCCGCCCTCAACGAACTCGATGAGGCGGCCGCCTGGCACGACGACGGCGCGACGGTCCTCCACGTCCTGCGCGCCGGCCGTGCGGTCGGCGCGGTGAAGCTGGTGGACGAGGTCCGGCCAGAGTCGCGCGCGGCCGTCGCCGATCTGCACGCACGCGGCATCGAGGTCGCGATGATCACCGGGGACGCTGAGGCTGTCGCGCGGACCGTCGCTGCGGACCTCGGTATCGACCGCTTCTTCGCCGGTGTCCGTCCCGGGGACAAGTCGGCGAAAGTCCGCGAGCTCCAGCAGGAAGGCCGCAGCGTCGCGATGGTCGGCGACGGGGTGAACGACGCCCCGGCCCTAACGCAGGCCGACGTGGGAATCGCCATCGGCGCGGGGACCGACGTCGCGATCGCCTCGGCCGGCGTCATCCTCGCCGGCGACGACCCGCGGTCGGTGCTGTCCGTCGTCGACCTCTCGCTGGCCAGCTACCGGAAGATGAAGCAGAACCTGTGGTGGGCGGCCGGCTACAACCTCATCTCGGTGCCACTTGCCGCAGGCGTGCTGGCGCCGGTCGGTTTCGTGATGCCGATGTCGATCGGCGCGCTGCTGATGTCCGCCTCCACCGTGGTGGTGGCGCTCAACGCCCAGCTGCTTCGGCGGCTGGATCTGCGGTCCCGCGACTGAAACCGAGCCCACCATTGACATCCGGCATATAGCTCAACGAGCATTGCCTCAATGAACACTGAAGCATCCACTCAGCGCCGTGCCGAGTTGCACGCCGCGCTGGCCGACCCTGGCCGGCTACGCGTGGTGGACACCCTGTCCCTCGGTGACGCCGCGCCGTCGGAGCTCGCCGAGGCGCTCCGGATGCCGTCGAACCTCCTCGCACACCACCTCAAGGTGCTGCAGGAAGCCGGCGTCGTGATCCGCCACCGCTCCGAGGGCGACCGACGCCGCAGCTACCTCCGGCTCGTCCCCGAGACGCTCGACCTGCTGAGCGTCCCGACCGGACGCACCGCACCGCGCGTGCTCTTCGTCTGCACCGGAAACTCCGCCCGTTCCCAGCTGGCGGCCGCTCTGTGGCAGCGCGTCAGCGCCGTGCCGGCCACCTCGGCCGGCACGCACCCGGCTCCCGCCGTCGCGGCCGGAGCCCTCGACGCCGCGCGCCGGCACGGCCTCGACCTGCGCGCCGCCAGCCCACGGCACGTCACCGACGTCCGCCACCACGACGACCTCCTGGTCACCGTCTGCGACCGCGCCCACGAGGAGCTCGACGTCCCGATCGACCTGCACTGGTCCGTGCCCGACCCCGCTGCGGTCGGTACGCCCGACGTGTTCGACGCTGCGTACGAGGAGCTCGACCGCCGGGTCAGCAATCTCGCCCCGCGCGTGACTCTGCCCGAGAACCCCACCCACGCCAGACCCACGACCCCGAAGGAGTCCCGATGACCGCCGAGACCACCACCGACCGTCCCAGCGTCATGTTCGTCTGCGTCCACAACGCCGGCCGGTCCCAGATGGCCGCCGGGTACATGTCCGCGCTCTCCCACGGCCGCGTCGAGGTCCGCTCCGCCGGTTCGGAACCGGCGGACCAGATCAACCCCGTCGCGGTGACCGCCATGGCCGAGGAAGGCATCGACATCACCGCCGAGCAGCCCAAGATCATCCGGCCCGACGACGTGGCCGCCTCCGACGTGGTCATCACCATGGGCTGCGGTGACACCTGCCCGTTCTTCCCCGGGGTCCGGTACGAGGACTGGGAGCTCGAGGACCCCGCGGGCAAGGACATCGAGGCCGTGCGTCGCGTCCGCGACGACATCCGCGGCCGCGTCGAAGAGCTCATCGCCGAGCTCGTTCCCGCCACCACCTGAAGGAGATGCCATGGACCCCACCCCGGCCGGAGGCCACGGACTGCCCGGCCTGCTCTCCCCGGAGCACGAGCTCCACACCATTACCGACGACCTGACCGCGAAGTTCCACGGCGTCTTCGCCGAGGAGACCGTCGAACGGGTCGTCTTCGAGTCGCACGCCGCCCTGGCCCGGACGGCCACGGTCACCGCGCATCTGCCCGTCCTCGCCGGCAAGTTCGCCCAGGACCGGCTCACCGCACTCGCGCAGGCCAAGGGCGCGGCACCGCACGACGTCCCGGAGGTGCTGTTCCTGTGCAGCCAGAACGCCGGGCGGTCCCAGATGGCCGCCGCCCTGCTCGATCACGCGGCGGCCGGGCGGGTGCACGTGCGCTCGGCCGGAACGGTGCCGTCCGCGACCATCCATCCCGAGGTCGTCACCGCCATGGAGGAGATCGGCGTCGACATCACCCACGAGTTCCCCAAACCGCTCACGGACGACGTCGTCCGCGCGGCCGACGTCGTGATCTCCATGGGCTGCGGCGACGTGTGTCCCATCTACCCCGGCAAGCGCTACGAGGGCTGGGACATCGAGGATCCCGCCGAGACGACGATCGAAGCCGTCCGGCGGATCCGTGACGAGATCGACGGACGCGTCCGTACGCTGCTCGCCGAGCTCGCGTCCGAGGATGACCGGACTGCCACACTGCAGTCGTGACGCGCCATGACGACTCGTCCGGCCCCTCCGCACCGTCCTCCGGTGGGCCGCCCGCATCCGGCGGCCCGCCCGGATCCGATAACGAGCCCGGCTCCGGCGACCGGCCAGCACGTGGCACCGTCCGCGAGGTGTTCACCGCCTTCCTCGGCCTGGGCCTGACCTCGTTCGGTGGCCCCATCGCCCACCTCGGGTACTTCCGCTCGGCGTTCGTCGAGCGACGGCGGTGGCTAAGCGAGAGCGCGTACGCCGATCTGGTGGCGCTGTGCCAGTTCCTCCCCGGGCCAGCCTCGAGCCAGGTGGGCATGGCACTCGGGCTCCGCCGCGCCGGCCTCGGCGGGATGCTCGCCGCCTGGACCGCATTCACGTTGCCGTCCGCCGCGCTGCTCGTCGCTTTCGCCTTCGGCGTTCAAGCCCTCGGCGCCGAAGCGGACGCCGGCTGGCTCCAGGGCCTGAAGGCCGCCGCCGTGGCCGTCGTCGCACATGCCGTGCTCGGCATGGCGCGCAGCCTGGCGCCGGACCGGGAACGCGCCGCCGTCGCGGTCGGCGGGATGGTGCTCGCCATGCTGCTGCCCTCCGCACTCGGGCAGGTGCTGGTGATCCTCGTTGCCGGCCTCATCGGTCTGGTCTGGCTCCGCCCGGAGCAGACCACGGCCGCCGGTGAGGGGCTGGCCGTGGCGTTGCGCCGGAGGTTCGCCGTCGTGTGTCTGGTGCTCTTCGCGCTGCTCCTCGCCGCGCTCCCGTTGGCCGCGGGCGCGACCCGCAACGGCGCCCTGGTGCTGATCGACAGCTTCTACCGCGCCGGAGCGTTGGTGTTCGGTGGCGGGCACGTCGTGCTCCCGCTGCTCCGTGCCGAGACGGTCCAGCCGGGCCTGGTCGCGGATCAGAACTTCCTCGCCGGTTACGGCGCGGCCCAGGCGGTTCCCGGTCCGCTGTTCACCTTCGCCGCCTACCTCGGCGCCGTCACAGAGTCCGGTCCGACCGGCCTGACCGGCGCCGCGATCGCGCTGCTGGCCATTTTCCTCCCCTCAGCGCTGCTCGTCCTCGGGGTGCTGCCCTTCTGGGAGCGGCTCCGCCGCGCGCCGCGCGCCCGCCGCGCCCTCATGGGTGTCAACGCGGGCGTGGTCGGTCTGCTCGCCGCCGCGCTCTACGACCCGGTGTTCACCGAGGGAGTCACGTCCGCCGTCGCCATGGCGATCGCCGCCGTCGCATTCGTGGCCCTCACCGCCTGGAAGGCGCCGGCATGGGGTGTCGTCGTCGCCGCGGCGCTGCTCGGTTGGGCCGTGCTGTGAGCACCGTCAGTCCGCTTCGAAGCGGTAGCCGACGCCGGGCTCGGTGATCAGGTGCCGCGGCGCGGAGGGATCCGCTTCGAGCTTGCGGCGCAGCTGGGCAAGGTAGACCCGCAGGTAGTTGGTCTCTCTCGCGTACCGCGGCCCCCACACCGCCTGGAGCAGGTCCCGCCGCGGAACCAGAGCGCCCTGCGCGCGCACGAGGACCTCGAGCAGATCCCACTCGGTCGGCGTCAGGTGCACCTGCCGGCCGTCGCGTTCGATCCGGTGGGCGGAGAGGTCGATGGCCAGCTCGCCGGCCCGGACCACCGCGGCGGACGAGGACGGACCGGCCCGCCGCAAGGCCGCATTCAGCCGGGCGAGCAGCTCGCCCATCCCGAACGGCTTGGTCACGTAGTCGTCGGCGCCGGCCTCCAGCGCCTCGATCTTGGTCTGTTCGGCATCGCGGGCGGAGAGCACCAGGATGGGCAGTTGCGACCAGGAGCGCAGCCCACGCACCACCTCGATACCGTCCACGTCCGGCAGGCCGAGGTCCACCACGGCCACGGCCGGCGGGTCCCGGCGCGCGGCCGCCAGCGCACTCGCGCCGTTGCCGGCGGCGTCGACCTCGAAGCCCCGCACCTCGAGGCTGATCGTCAGGGTCCGGACGAGCGCGGCGTCGTCCTCGACGAGCAAGAGCCTCACGGCGGGGACTCCCCGTGTCCCGTGGCGGGCTCGCCCGTGCCAGCACCGGGTCCGGCCGCGCCCGTGCTGGGTCCGGCCGCACCGTCGTCGGCCATCGGCAGTGCCACCGGCAGTGCCACCGACATCGTCAGGCCGCCACCCGGGGTCTGCGACGGGGTGAGGGTCGCTCCCATCGCTCCGGCCAACCCGTCGGCGATCGCCAGGCCGAGTCCGACGTGCGAGTCCGTGCCACGGTCGTCGAGCCGCTGGAGCGGGACGAACATGCGCTCCCACGCCTCGGGCGGGACGCCGGGCCCATGGTCGATGACCCGCACATCCACCGGCACCGTCCCGGACCTGGTGTCCTCCTCGGCCTCGGTCCCGCCCTCGGCCTCGGCCTCGGGCCGTCCAGTTCCCACCGCTGCGGTGATCTCCACCGGCGTGCCCGCCGGGCTGTAGCGGACGGCGTTCTGCACGAGGTTGTCGAGCACCCGTTCCAGCAGTGCCGCGTCGGCGCGCACCGGGGGGAGCGCGTCCGGCAGCTCGACGGCAACCGCGCCGGACGGCACGCCGTCCAGGACTCTGGCGAGGACCTCCTCCAGCTCGACCTGCTCGTGCCGGGCGGTCAGCGCACCCGACTGCAGGCGACTCATGTCGAGCAGGTTGGTGATCACCCGGGTCAGTCGGTCGGTGGACTCCTCGATCGTCGCCAGCAGGTTCTCCCGCTGCTCCGGTGAGTAGTCGACGTCGTCCTGGCGCAGCGTGCTCACGGCCGCCTTGGTCCCGGCCAGCGGGGTGCGCAGGTCGTGGCCGACGGCGGCGATGAGCGCGGAACGGACGCGGTCCGCCGCCTCCAGCTCACGGGTGGCGGCGGCCTGCTCGGCGAGTCGCTCCCGGTACGCCGCGCGGTCCCGTGCCCCGAGCTCGACGAGCGCGCTGACGATGGCCGCCACGACGACGAAGACGGACAGCTCGACGATGGCATCGCGCTCGGCGACCTGCAGCGTGTAGTACGGGATCGTCAGGAACCAGTTCGCGAGTGCGAAGGACACCGCAGCCGCGACCAGTCCGGGCAGCAGCCCACCGATCGCGGCGATGACGACGACGGCGAGCAGGTAGAGCAGCAGCAGGCTGCCGAGCGCGAATGCATCCCGCAGCGCCACCGTGGCCACGGTGGTCAGCGGTAGCGCCACCACGATGAGCACCACCGCGGTGATGCGGCGCGCCGGCGCGACCCCGCCTCGACCCGGCGCGGGGGCTCTCGGGGTGATGCGTGTGGCCTCGGACACGGCCACAGCCTGGCACAACGCCGGGCAGGCCGACCCTTCGTGATCTTGACGGAATCCTGACGCCCGGAGACCCCGTTGTGGCGCCCGCGGCGGCGCCGACGTTCCTAGGCTCGACTGCGCCATCGAGGACGGAGAGTCCGCCCCCGGGTCGAGATCAACGAGAGGAGCGCGCGGGGATGAGCAGAAGCCACCCCGCGACGGCCGTCCGGCCGCCACGGTCGGTCCCTCGCCCGCCGGCACCGCAGGGGAACCGGTGGCAACGATGGCGTCGCGTGCTGCGCGAGCGGCGCCGCCTCGCCGGGCCCGGACAGGAGGTCAACCCGCGCCGGCCGGTCCAGATGGTCGCGCTCGGGTTCGTCGCCGGGATCGCCGTCGGCACGCTGCTGTTGCTCCTCCCGGTGGCGACCACCGGAGAACACGCGAGCTTCCTCGAGGCCTTCTTCACCGCGGTCTCGGCCATCTGCGTGACCGGGCTGATCGTCGTCGACACCCCGGAGTACTGGAGCGGCTTCGGCCAGGCGGTCATCGCCGTGCTGATCCAGATCGGCGGCTTCGGCGTCATGACGATGGCCTCGGTACTCGGCCTGATGATCTCGCGCCGCCTCGGGCTGCAGACCCGTCGCGTCGCCGCAGCCTCGACCCGGACGCTGAGCCTGGGCGACGTCGCCTCACTGCTGCTGACCGTGCTGCGCACCACGATCATCCTCGAGGCGGCGGTCACCGTGATTCTGACGGCGCGCTGGATGATCGGCTACGGCGAGCCGTTCGGGCGGGCGCTGTGGCTCGGCCTCTTCCACGCCATCTCCGCGTTCAACAACGCCGGCTTCGCCCTGTACAGCGACAGCCTCATGGGATTCGCCACCGATCCGTGGATCTGCGTCCCGATCATGCTCGCGTTCGTCCTCGGCGGCATCGGCTTCCCGGTGCTCATCGAGCTCTACCGCCACCTCCGCACGCCACGTCGGTGGACGCTGCACACCAAGATCACCGTGCTCGCCACCGCCGTCCTGGTGCCGGCCGGCACGCTGTTCGTCCTCGTCGCGGAGTGGAACAACCCGGGCACGCTGGGCCCGCTGGACGGGCCGGGAAAGGTGCTCGCCGCGCTCTTCCAGGGCGTCACCCCGCGTACGGCCGGGTTCAACAGTGTCGACATCGGTCAGATGAACACCGGGACATGGCTCGGCCTCGACGTCCTCATGTTCATCGGCGGCGGGAGCGGTGGCACCGCCGGCGGCATCAAGGTGACGACGTTCGCGCTGCTCGGTTTCGTCATCTGGGCCGAGCTGCGCGGTGACCGAGACGTCGCGGCCTTCCACCGGCGCGTGCCGCCACGGACGGTCCGTGAAGCCGTCACGGTCGCGCTGCTGGCGGTCGCCGCGGTGATGGGCTCGACGATCGTCCTGGCGATGAGCTCACCGTTCGACCTGGACCAGATCCTGTTCGAGGTGATCTCCGCGTTCGGCACGGTCGGGCTGTCCACCGGGATCACCGCGGACCTGGCGCCGGGCCACCAGGTCCTGTTGTGCGTCCTGATGTTCCTCGGCCGCCTCGGACCGATCACCCTCGGCACGGCGCTGGCGATGCGCAGTCACCAGCAGGCGTTCCGCTACCCCGAGTCGACAGCGGTCATCGGCTGAGGGACGGCCCCGACCGACGCCGTCGCCGACCGAGGGCCGACATCGGGCGAGAACGGACCAGGTCAGGTTCGGTCCTCGAGCAGCGGCCCGTCGACGCGGTACCGGGCGCACAGGAACGGCCCCGATCCGGCCGTCTCGAGCAGCTCGAGCTCGAGGCGGCGGTTCAGCAGCGGACGGCCGCTGCCGAGCGTGACGGGCGCGACGGTGGCGATCACCTCGTCGAGCAGACCGGCGTCGGCGAACTGCCCGGCCAGGTCCCCGCCGCCGACGAGCCACAGGTTCTTCCCGCCGGCCGCCGCGACCATCGCGTCGTAGACCTCCCGCACGTCCCCGGAGGCGAGCCGGACGTCGCGCCCGTCCGTCACCTCCAGATCACGGGTGGTCATCACCCACGCCGGCATGGCGTAGGGCCATCCGGTACCCATCTCGGCCGCGACATCGTCGTGATGCCGCAGGATCCACTCGTACGTCGTCGACCCCATGACGATGGCACCGATGCCGGCGATGAAACGCTCGTAGCCGAACCGCGCCGCGGCGTCGTCCTCGGCCTCGCCGTCCTCGGGGCCCTCCTGGGGTTGCCGGAGCAGCCAGTCCAGGGAGTCCTGCGGGTCGGCGATGAAGCCGTCGAGGCTGGTGGCGGTGTAGTAGGTCAGGGTGGTCATCGGATCTCCTCTCCGGGGATGTCACCGCGGCGGCGGCGGAACCATTCGATGGGGTCGCCGTGATCGACGTCGTACCCGGCCTCCCGCAGCATGAGCCGCACCGTCTGACGTCGGTGCGCGGCGTAGGTGAGCACATGGGCGATGACGCTGCTCATCACGAAGCTCTCCGGCGGATCGCACAGGGCGTCGATCAAGCGGTCGTCCCAGCCACCACGGCGGTCGATGTCCCGCACGGCGGCCAGCCACCGCGGTGCGACGGCGTCGTGGCGGCGCAGCAGCGCGTCGGCGTCGGCGGCGTGGTCCCGGTCCGGCTCGTCGAGCCCTTCGATCGAGGCGAGCCAGGTCTCCTTCGAGCCGACCTGCCGCTCGAGCACTGCCTGGATGGTCGGTTCGGGGCCGTCCCAGCTGAGCACGGTGGCGCCGGGCCGTCGCTCGGCGAGGAACTCCTCGCGCGGGAGTTGCTGTACGAGTTCGAGCAGGTCGCGGGTGTCGTCGAGGTCGTGCTCGATCAGTTGCTCGGCCAGCGGGTTCATCGATCGTTCCTTCGCTGCGACCCAGAGGGATGTCGGTGGGTGGAAGTGGATGCCGTTCGGTGCGGGTAACCAGTGCCCGCTCACCGGGCGGCTCGGTGTGTGCCCATAGGCGCGGGCGAAGGCACGGCTGAACCCGTCCACCGACTCGTAGCCGGCGTCCCACGCCGCGTCGGTCACGCTGGCTCCGCCGAGCAGCTGCCAGGCAGCGCGCTCGAGCATGACCCGCCGCCGCATCGCCACCGGCGCCTCACCCGTGTCCCGGGAGAGCAGCCGGCTGAAGTGGTACGGCGAGGTGTACGCGCCGCCGGCCATGTCCTCGAGTGTGCGGTGCTCCTCGTCGAGGACGGCGTCCAGGAGCGCACGCAGCCGATCTCGTCCGGACGAACCCATGTGGACCAGTGTTGCGGGTGGGTCCGGCCCGCCGCCCGACCGTTCTTGCGCATCACGCCGCCGCCGAGAGCCCAACCCTCCGATGCTCAGCCGCCGAGAGCGGAAACCTGTGCCGTGAGCGGACGTTCAAACGTCCGCTCATGACCCGATCGTCCGCTCTCGGCGGATGGGGCGGTCCGCTCTCGGCGGGTGAGGCGGTCGGCTCTCGGCGGGTGGGGTGCGCCGCCGGTTAGCGCACGCCTGCCCGGAGCGCTCGCAGGGCCACCGACAGCGGAGCGAGGTCCACGGTCTCCAGCCGCGCCACCCCGTCGACGGAGGCGCGCGCCCGCTGCGTGAACGCCGCGTGCGCACGCGCCCACGCCGCGATCCTCTCGTCCGGATCGAGGTCGTCGTCGGTCTCCTGGAGCACGGCGGCGGTCAGGTCGGCGAGCACGGCGTAGAGGTCGTCGCGCAGGGCGGCGCGGGCGAGCGCGTCCCACCGTTCCTCCCGCGGCAGCGTCTCCAGGCGCGTGAGCAGGACGTCGACGCCGAAGTGTTCCTCCGCCGCTGCACGCACACCCGCCACCGTCTCCAGTCCTGAGCCGGTGCGCTCAGCCAGGGCCACGACATCGAGCGTGACGTAGTGCTCGACGAGCGCGGCGGCGTGCCGCGCGAGCTCCGCTGGAACGCCCGCCTCGACGAGCACCTCCGCACGTTCCTGGGTGCCCACGCGCGCGTCGCCGCGCAGCAGCTCCGGCACCTGTGGGACGAGCCGGGCGACCGCTGGCCCGAGCCGGTCGATCTCGGCGGCGACGTCGATCCCGTCGGGGTACCGCTGGACCATCCAGCGCACGGCCCGGTCGAGCAGCCGGCGGAACTCCAGGTACAGCAGCGCCTGGGTGTCGCTGGCAACCACGTTGTCCAGCGCCTCGACCGCCTGGACGAACTCCGCGATGCCGAAGATCTCCCGCGCGACGACGAACGCGCGGGCGATCTGGGCGGAAGACGCACCGGTCTCCTCCATCGCGCGGAAGACGAACGTGGTCCCGCCGCGATTGATGACCGAGTTCGCCACGCGGGTCGCGATGATCTCGCGCCGCAGCCGGTGCCGTTCCATCGCGCCGGCGAAGCGCTCGCGCAACTCCTCGGGGAAGTACGCGTGCAGCTCGGCGGTGAACCACGGTTCGTCCGGGAGATCGGAGGCGAGCAGGTCCGCCTTGAGCGCGAGCTTCGCGTAGGCGACGAAGACGGCGAACTCCGGCGAGGTCAGGCCGACCCCGCCCTCGGCGCGGCGGGCGAGCTCGGCGTCGTCGGGCAGGAACTCGAGGCGACGATCCAGGTCGCCCCGTTCCTCGAGCCAGTGCATGAGTCGCTGGTGAGCGCCGAGCATCTGGTGCTGGACCGTCCGGGCGTTGCCCAGCAGCACGGACTGCTCGTAGTTCTGCCGCAGCACCCGCCGCGCCACGTCCTCGGTGAGCGAGGCGAGCAGCTCGTCACGGTCGGCGCGGTCGAGGTCACCGGCGGCGATCGCGTTCGCGAGCAGGATCTTGAGGTTGACCTCGTGGTCCGAGGAGTCGACCCCGGCCGAGTTGTCGATGGCGTCGGTGTTGAGCTTGACCCCGCGCTGCGCCGCCTCGATGCGACCGAGCTGGCTCAGCCCGAGGTTGCCACCTTCACCGACCACGCGGCAGCGCAGCTGCGCCCCGTCCACGCGCACCGCGTCGTTGGCGCGGTCACCGATGTCCTCGTCGGTCTCGGTGGACGCCTTGACGTAGGTCCCGATGCCGCCGTTCCACAGCAGGTCGACCGGCGCCGTGAGGATGGCCCGGATGAGCTCGGCGGGGGCCAGCCGGGTGACGTCCTCGTCCAGGCCGAGCCTCCGGCGCACCTGCGGGGTGATCTCGACCGACTTCGCCGTCCTGGGGTGGATGCCGCCCCCCTCGGAGAGGACCGAGGTGTCGTAGTCCGCCCAGGTGGACCGGCCGAGGCCGAACATGCGCCGCCGCTCGGCGAAGGACCGGGCGGGGTCCGGGTCCGGGTCGAGGAAGATGTGCCGATGATCGAAGGCGGCGACCAGGCGGATGTGCTCGGAGAGCAGCATCCCGTTGCCGAAGACATCCCCGGACATGTCGCCGACGCCGGCGACGGTGAACTCCTCGCGCTGAGTGTCGAGACCGAGCTCGCGGAAGTGCCGCTTGACCGCCTCCCAGGCACCGCGGGCGGTGATGCCCATCTTCTTGTGGTCGTAGCCGGTCGACCCGCCCGAGGCGAAGGCGTCGTCGAGCCAGAACCCGTAGTCCCGGGCGACGGCGTTGGCGACGTCGGAGAACGCGGCGGTGCCCTTGTCCGCCGCCACCACGAGGTACGGGTCGTCGGCATCGTGACGCACCAGGCGCTGCGGCGGCACGACGGCGTCGTCGACGACGGTGTCGGTGACGTCGAGGAGGGAGGAGACGAACAACCGGTAGGCCTGGGTGCCTGCCTCGTACCAGGCCTCGCGCCCGCCGGGGCCGGCCGGGTCGGGCAGCTGCTTGGCGACGAAACCGCCCTTGGCGCCGGCCGGGACGATCACCGCGTTCTTGACGGCCTGGGCCTTGACCAGGCCCAGGACCTCGGTGCGGAAGTCCTCGCGGCGGTCGGACCAGCGCAGGCCGCCGCGGGCCACGGGGCCGTACCGCAGGTGGACGCCCTCGACGGCGACGCCGTAGACGAAGATCTCCGCCCACGGGCGCGGCTCCGGCAGCAGGGCGAGCCGTCGTGGGGCGAGTTTGAGGGCGACGGTCGGACGGTGCCCGGCGCTCCGGTCGGCCGCACCGTCGATCGGCCCGGGCGGCTGGTAGTAGTTCGTGCGGTCGGTGGCTCGCACGACGGCGAGGAGGGCCCTGATGATCCGGTCATGGTTGAGGGAGGCGACGTCGTCGAGCGCGGTACGGATCCGCTCGGCGAGCTCCTCCTCAGCCGCTCCGCGGGCACTCCCCGTGCCGACGCCGTCGGGACCGTCCGGGTCGAACCGTGTCTCGAACAGCTCGACGAGCATCCGCGCGATCTGAGGGTTCTCCCGCAACGCCGTCTCGACGTACTCGCGGGAGAAGATCGATCCCGCCTGGCGCAGGTACGCGGCCACCGCGCGCAGCACGACCACCTGCCGCCATGTCAGGCCGGCGAGGAGGACCAGCGCGTTGAACCCGTCCGGCTCCGCGCGGCCGTCCCAGACGGCACGGAACGCCTCCTGCAGCCGGGCGCGCACGTCCTGCGGGTCGCCCTCCCACGCACTGACCGTGGCGGCGCGCAGGCCGAAATCGTAGACGTAGGCGCGGCGGCCGTCGGCCTCACCCAGGGTGTGGGGGCGTTCGTCGACGACCTCCAGTCCGAGTCCGGAGAAGATCGGCAGCACCGCCGAGAGCGGCAGGTCGCCGTGCCGGTAGAGCTTGAGGCGGCGCTCGTCCGGACCGACCTCCCGGCCGGCGACCCGTCCGGGCCGGTAGAGGTTCAGCCCGAGCGCAGCGTCCGCGCCGTCATCGCGTTCGGCGCGCAGCAGGTCCTCGATGTGCCGGAGATCGTCGACGGCCTCGTCGAGGGTGAAGTCCTCCTTGTACCCGCCCGGGAAGGTGAAGTGATCGACGAGGGCGGGACCGTCCGCGCCGAGCCGCTGCTCCGCCAACTCGGCGAGGTCCTCCTCCCACGTGCGCACAGCGGCGATGATCCGGCGCTCCAGGTCCGCCTCGTCCGCCTCGGGAGCCACGGCACCCGGCGGGACGCGGACCACGACGTGCAGCTGGGCGAGCGGGGACTCCTCGGAGACGATCTCGTTGGCCTGCACGCCTTGGCCCGAGCTGTCCCCGCCGAGCGCGTCCGCGAGCAGCCGCCGAATCCGGCGCTGGACCTCGGCCGAGTACCGCTCCCGCGGGATGTACACCAGACATGAGGTGAACCGTTGGTAGTCGTCGGTCCGCAGATACAGCCGCGTCCGGGGCCGCACCCGCAGGTGCACGACGGCGGTCGCGACCTCGGCGATGTGGTCGACGTCGTCCTGGAACAGTTCACTGCGCGGATACGCCTTGAGGACGGCGAGCAGGTCCTTACCGAGGTGGCTGGAGCGGGAGAACCCGGTGCGCTGGAAGACCTGGGTGACCTTGGCGTTGACGAACGGGACCTGGGCGACCGGGGCCGAGTAGGCGCTCGGGGTGAACAGGCCGAGGAACCGCTGTTCACCGACCACTGTGCCGAGCTCGTCGAAGAGCTTGACCCCGATGTAGTCGAGATGACGGTTGCGGTGGACCGTGGAGATCGAGTTCGCCTTGGTGACGATGACCAGATCCGGCTCGGCGGCCTTGCGGGCGACGGCGGGCGGCAGCGTCGTGGCCGTGGCGTCGCCGGAGTCGCGGAGGATGCCCAGGCCGGACCCCGGGACGACGCCGAGACTCGCCTCGTCCTCGGACCGGCCGCGCAGCAGGCGGTACTCCCGGTAACCGAGGAAGACGAAATGTCCGCCGACGAGCCAGTCGAGCAGCTGACGGGCCTGCTGGATGTCCTCCTCGTCCACACCGGAGGGCGGGTCCTGCAGCAGCAGGGCGGAGATGTCACGGGCCCGGGCCTCCATCTGCGGGAAGTCCTCGACGGCGGCGCGGACGTCGGCGAGCACACGGCGCAGCCCGGCGTCGAGCTGCTCGAGCCGTTCACCGGTCACGGCGGCGACCTGGACGTGGATCCACGACTCGCGGACGAGATCGCCCTGCGCGGCGCCTCCCACGACGGCGGCGGTGGCGCGCCCGCGGACGATCTCCACCAGCCGGCCGCCCAGATCGCGCCGGACCGCCGGCTGCGGATGCACCAGGAGCCGGACCGTCAGGCCCTGACGGCCGAGCTCGTTGATGACCGAGTCGACGAGGAAGGGCATGTCGTCCGTGACGATCTCGACCACCGTCTGCCCGGTCGACCAGCCGTGCTCGTCCGGAGCCGGGGTGAACACGTTGACCACGGCCTCGCCCGGGGCGCGGACCTCGGCGGCGGCGCGGTGCGCGAGCGCGGCGCCGAGCAGGTCACGTGGCTCCTGCGCGAGAAGGTCCTCGGTGAGGACGTCGTGGTAGTACCCCTCGAGGAGTTCCTCGGCCTCGTCCGGCGGTGGTCCGCCGGGTAACGACGGCGCCGTCTCAGCGGCGACGCGAAGCACGGTGCTGCGCGATTCCGCGAGCGTGGACGAGGTGCTCTGCATGTCCGTCCGACCCCTCCGTCGTGCCGCGGCCGGCCGGCCCGCCGGCCGCAGTCGACCCTATCGGGCCGGCCCTCCCCGCCACCATGTGCTACTTTCCACTCATTCGATATATTCAACTGCTAGTGGAGGTCCGGTGGCCACACACAGCGAGGTGAGCGCAGCACCGACGGGGATCGACGAGGCGCTTCTCGCCGACCTGTCCGCCGAGGTCCGTACCGCACTCGGTGCCGAGGCGGCAGAGATGTTCACTGCCGCGATGCGGCGCACGCTCACCGACGCCGTCAGCTGGGAGGCCGACGGCACCGCCTTCGTGCTCACCGGCGACATCCCGGCCATGTGGCTCCGGGATTCGGCGGCACAGCTGCGTCCGTACCTCGCACTGGCCCACGCCGATCCCGCGCTGGCGGACGTCATCTCGGCGGTGGTGCGCCGACAGAGCCGGCAGATCCTGCGCGACCCGTACGCCAATGCGTTCAACCGAGGCGCCGACGGCGCCGGCCACCAGGACGACGACACGGACATGAGCCCGTGGATCTGGGAACGTAAGTACGAGGTCGACTCGCTCGCGTTCCCGCTTCAGCTCGCCCACCAGCTCTGGGCGGGCACCGGACGGACCGACCACCTCGACGACGCGTTCCGCGCGAGCGCCGACCTGATCATCGAGACGCTCCGGGCCGAGCAGGATCACGAGAATCGCTCCCCTTACCGCTTCGCGCGAACCGATTGCCCGCCGTCCGACACGCTCGTGCGCGGGGGGCACGGCAGCCCGGTGGCCGTGACCGGCATGACGTGGAGCGCGTTCCGCCCGAGCGACGACGCGTGCCGCTACCACTACAACGTCCCCGGCAACCTGTTCGCCGTCGCCTCGCTGCGCGACCTCGCCGAGCTCGCCGACGGCCCGGTCGAGGACGGCGGGCTGGCCCGCCGCGCCGAGGCCCTGGCGGACGAGCTCGAAGCCGCGACGCTGGAGCACGGCGTCGTCGAGCACCCGGACCACGGGCGGATCCTCGCCTACGAGGTCGACGGACTCGGGCACCACCTCCTCATGGACGACGCGAACATGCCCAGCCTGCTCTCGCTCCCGCTGACCGGCGCCGTCCCTGGGGACGACCCGCTCTACGCCGCGACGCGGCGGTTCGTCCTCAGCGACGCGAACCCGACCTTCGCCCGCGGAGCCACGGGCGACGGCGTCGGCAGCCCGCACACTCCCCCGCGGCACGTCTGGCCCATCGCCGCCGCCGTCCGGGGGCTGACCGCCACGGACGAGGCCGACAAGCACGCCGTCGTCGAGCAGGTGCTCGCGGCGAACCGGAGCCGCGGTCGGATGTGCGAGTCGTACCACGTGGACGACCCGCAGCGCTTCACCCGCGAGTGGTTCAGCTGGGCGGACTCGATGTTCTGCGAGCTCGTCCTGGACATCCTCGGCCGCCCCGTTCCCGGGACGACCGATTCCCGGCAGGGGCGGTCTGCGCCCCGTCCGGGTGGCACGGCATAACGCACACCGCACCGACGCGGCGTGCCGATCGGCAGAGGAGGTGATCGGACATGACGACCACAGCACCGGCGGCACCGCCGGGCGAACGCGCGCGCACGCGCTCCGCACCACCCCTGGGCAACCGACCCTCGCGGCAGTGGCGCATCCAGGAACGGTGGGCGTGGGCCTTCGTGGCCCTGCCGATGGCGCTGTTCGCGATCTTCGTGGTGATTCCTGCGGGGATGGCGCTGGTCATGAGCTTCACCAGCTACTCGGTCATCGGTGAGTCACAGTGGCTGGGACTGGAGAACTACCGCCGGCTCTTCCTCGATCCGTACTTCTTCATCGCGTTGCGGAACACGGCGTGGTACACGCTGATGTTCGTCCCGCTCGGACTGGTCGTGGCCCTCGCGACGGCGTTGCTCCTCAACCGCAACGTCCGGGTCTCCGCCCTGTTCCGGACCTTCTTCTACATCCCGGTCGTGTCCTCGACCGTCGCGACGGCCACCATCTGGTACTGGCTGCTCAACCCGCAGTTCGGCATGCTCAACGTCGCGCTCGGCTGGTTCGGCATCGACGGGCCGGCCTGGTTGTACGACTCGCAGTGGGCGATGCCGGCCATCGTCCTCATGAGCGTGTGGGCCGGCTTCGGCACCAACATGATGATCTATCTGGGCGGGCTGCAGGGCATCCCGCCTCAGCTCTACGAGGCGGCCCGCATCGACGGCGCGACCTGGTGGCAGCAGTTCCGCTACATCACCCTGCCGAGCCTGTCCCGCACGACCTTTCTGGTCTCGACGCTGCTGGTCATCGGCGCGTTCCAGGTCTTCGACCAGGCGTACGTGCTCACCAAAGGCGGACCGGCGAACTCCACGATCACCCTCGTCTACTACGTCTACACGCAGGGCTTCGGGAACCTCGAGATGGGCTACGCGTCCGCGATCTCCTTCGTGCTGTTCGCGATCATCGCGGTGTTCGCGGTCATCAACGCCCGCGTCACCGGGAAGGACAACACATGAGCGCGCCCGCTGTCCGCACCGGTACGCCGCGCCGCCGGATCGCCGCGGCCGCCTGGTGGATCGCCGTCGTCGCCGTCTCGGTCCTGACCGTCTTCCCGTTGCTGTGGACGGTGATCACCTCGCTCAAGCCGGCCGGTGACATCCTCTCCGGCTCGCTCGAGCTCATCCCCCGCACCGTCACGGTCGAGAACTACACCCGGGTGATGACCGAGGTGCCCTTCGCGCGGTACTTCCTCAACTCGCTCGTCCTCGCCGTCGGTGGGGTCGTGCTGAACCTGTTCTTCGGCTCCCTCGCCGGCTACGCGTTCGCGCGGATGCAGTTCCGCGGCAAGCGTGCCCTGTTCGTCACTCTGCTCGGCTCGCTCATGGTCCCGGGGATCGTGACGATGGTGCCGAGCTTCCTGGTGCTGCGGGCGATTCCGTTGGCCGGCGGCAACAACCTGATCGGGCAGGGCGGCGTCGGCCTGCTGAACACCTACTGGGCGATCATCCTGCCGGGCGCGGCCGGGGCGTTCGCCGTGTTCTTCATGCGCCAGTTCTTCTCCTCGATCCCCGCCGAGCTCGGGGAGGCCGCGCGCATCGACGGCGCCTCCGAGTTCCGGATCTTCGCGCAGGTCTACCTGCCGCTGGCCAAGGCCGGCGCCGCCGTGCTGGCGATCCTGACGTTCCAGGCCGGCTGGAACAACTTCATGTGGCCGCTCATCGTGCTCAACGTCCAGGAGATGTGGACCGTCCAGGTGGGCCTGGCCTCCTTCGTCACGGACTACCAGACGGACTACGGCCCTCTGATGGCGGGCACGGTGATCACCAGCCTGCCGGTGATCGTGCTGTTCATCTTCGCCCAGCGCTACATCATCGAGGGGGTCGCGCATGTCAACGCACGCTGACCGCCGGCTCAGCCGGCGCACCGTTCTCGGTGCCCTCGCCGCGGGCATGGGCGCCACCGTGCTCGGTTCGTGCGCGCCGCCGAACCCGGCCCGGTTCACCGCCTCGGGCGCGCGGATCCTCAGCATGTGGGGCGGCTGGGGCGGTGACCAGGCCGCACAGATCCAGCAGCAACTCGACGCCTTCAACGCCGCCCAGAACGACTTCGAAGTCCGGTACACCCCTCAGGGCGTGCTCGAGGAGAAGCTGCTCACCGGAATCGCAGCGGGCAACGTGCCCGACATCGTGCTGTGGGACCGGTGGCAGACGGCCAAGTACGGCCGCCGCGGCGCCCTCAGGTCGATCCAGGACTGGGCCGAGCGCGACGGCGTCGACCTCGGCGCGTTCTACCCCGAGGCGATGCGGGAGATGCAGATCGACGGCGAGGCGTTCGGCGTCCCGCTGCTCGTCGATTCGCGCGCCGTCTTCTACAACCGCACGCATCTGGACGAGGCCGGTCTGGCACCGCCGACCACCTGGGCCGAGCTCGCCGACGCCGCCGAGGCACTGACGGTGCGGGAAGGCGGCAGGCTCCGGCGCGCGGGTTTCGACCTGCAGGACGTCGGCCTGTTCAGCATGTACCTGCAGCAGGCAGGCGGACAGATGCTCGACGACGCCGAACGCCGCACCGCGTTCGACTCCCCCGAGGGCCTGGAGGTCCTGGACTACTGGGACGACCTGCTGCACCGCCGCCGGGTCTACGACCTCGGCTTCTCCGACGGCATCGACGCCTTCGCCCAGGGGCTGGTCTCGATCAAGTACGACGGTCCGTGGCAGTTCCCCACCTGGGACGCCGTGGACGGGCTCGACTACGGCGTCGTCCCGGCGGTCGCGGGCCCGCGCGGGGACCGCGGAGCCGCCCTCGGCGGCTTCGGTCTGGTCATCCCGGTCGACGCGCCCGAGCCGGAGGGGGCGTGGGAGCTCATGAAGTGGTGGGCGCTCGAGCCGGAGAACAGCCTGAGCTTCAGCGAGCTGAGCGGATGGATCCCCGCCAACGTCGAGGCCGCCGAGGCCGCGACCAGGGCAGTGAACGAGCGTTTCGCGCCCATCGTGGAGACGGTCGAGGTGGCACGGATCCGCCCGCCGGTCCCCGGCTACGCCGACGTCGAGCAGCTCGCCCTCATCCCCGAACTGCAGCAGGTCACCTCGGGCGCGCGCTCGGGCCCGGAAGCGCTCGCACGTGCACGTGAACAAGGAGACCGGATCCTGGAGGCCAATCGATGACCACGACGCAGTCCCCCGCGCCCGGCGCCACCGCGGCCTGGCCGGATCGGGCCGACCTGGCCCAGCGCAGCCTCGACGCGCTCTACGGCGCACCGGAGCCACAGCTGCTGCACAACACGCACCCGGCCGGCGACGACGAGCTCTTCAACTACTGGTGGCTCGCGCACGTCATCGACTGCCGCCTGGACGCCTACGCCCGCACGGGCGAGGAGTCGTGGCTGGACAGCGCGCGCCGGGTGGCGGACAACATCCGCCGCCGCAACGGTGACAGTCTGTTCAACGACTACTTCGACGACATGCTCTGGTACGCCTTGGCATTGCTGCGCCTGGCCGAGGCCACCGCGGAGACGGACGAGTCCGACGCTGTCACCGCTGACGTGCTGGCGCTGTGGGACCACGTGGTCACGTACGGCTGGAACGACACGCACGGGGCCTCGCTGTCCTGGCGCCGGCAGCAGCCGGACTACAAGAACACGCCGGCCAACGGCCCGTTGATCATCCTGGGCGCACGGCTCCACCGGCGCACCGGCGAGCCACGCTTCCTCGAGCGTGCCCGGACGGCGACGGCCTGGCTGGAAGCGAATCTCGTCGGCCCGGACTGCTTCGTGGAGGACGGGCTCGGGCGGGAGGGCGGCACGGAGATCGACACCCAGTGGCGCTTCACCTACAACCAGGGGCTGTACATCGGCGCGTGCGTGGAGCTGTTCCGGACCACCGGGGAGGCCGCGTGGCTCGACAAGGCCGAACGGTGCGCGCTGACGTCGATCCGTGAGCTCGCCACCGGTGGTGTCTTCCGCCACGAGGGCGAGGTGGTCGACGACCACGTCCCGGACGCCGCGGGCGGCGACGTCGGGCTCTTCAAGGGGGTCTGGTACCGCTACGCGGCACAGCTGCTGGACGAGCGCCCGGTGGCCGCGGTCGCCGACTTCGTCCGGTCCAGCACCGACATCCTGTGGGAGCACGCCCGTACCCGCCCGGAGCCGGGCGGCGAGGTCGTCCTGCGCCCGGGCGACGACTGGACGCGGCCGGCCCCCGCACAGGTGGGCTACTCGACGCTGCTCAGCGCCATCATGGCGCTCGAGGTCCGCGCGCGGATGGAGCCCTGAGCACGCCCACCGCTAGCCACACACTCAAGGAGGAGTCCGCTCATGACACCGACGACGACGCACCTCACCCGGCGGCGAGCACTCGGCGCGATCGGTGCGGCCGCGGTCACCGGCGCTCTCGCGCCGGCCGGCCTGGCCTCGTCCGCTCACGCGGCCGCGCCACCGTCCCCGGCGCCGGCCCGCCGGTGGCGCGCCCGGGCAGCCGCCGGACAGCGGGGACTGATCCACTACTTCGGTGCGGCGTGGCCACAGGTGCTGCACAACACGTACCCGACGAGCCCCGGCAGCGACGACCAGTTCCACTACTGGTGGCTCGCGCACGCGGTCGACGCCCGCCTCGACGGCCACCTGCGCACCGGCAGCCGGGACGCTCTCGCGGACGCCACGCGTCTGGCCCGCGCCATCCGACACCGCAACGACGGCCGGCTGGTCAACGACTACTTCGACGACATGGGGTGGTACGCGCTCGCCCTGCACCGGCTCTGGCGCATCGCGGGCCGCACGAACCATCTCGACGACGCCGTCGCCCTCTGGGAGGAGATCGCGACCGAGGGGTGGAACGAGACCTACGGCCCCAGCGTGGCGTGGCGCCGCGACCAGCTCGACTACAAGAACGCACCCTCCAACGGCCCGTTCGCGATCCTGTCCTACCGGCTGCACGCCGACACCGGTGACGGACGCTACCTCTCCTACGCGGACGCGGCGGTGACATGGCTGCGGGAGACGCTGCTGGACCCGGACTCGGCCCTCGTGGCCGACGGGATCAACCGCCTCGGTGACGGCGCGATCGACCAGGACTGGATCTTCACGTACTGCCAGGGCGTGTGGGTCGGCGCGCTCGTGGAGGCCTTCCGTGTGCATGGTGACGCGTCGCTTCTGGCCGAGGCCACCCGTACCGCCACTGCCGCCGTCCGTGAGCTCGGCGACGGCGGCGTCTTCCGCTCGGAAGGTCAGGGCGACGGCGGTCTGTTCGCAGGCATCTACTACCGCTACGTCTGGGAGCTGCTCAACGAGACCGGCACCGGAGGACCGGCCGCCGAGCTCGCAGCGTTCATCCGGACGAGCACGGACGCGCTCTGGGAAAGCGGGAACCGCGGCGGCCGGGTGCTGGCCGGACCGGACTGGACCGGCCCGGCATCGGCGACGACGGACCTGTCCACCCAGTTGTCGGCAGTGATGGCGCTCGAGGTCCGCGCGTCGCTGGAGGAGAGCGCCGGCTCGCGCTGACTGCTCAGCCCTGCCGCGGGGCCGGTCCTGTGGAGCCGCCCTCGACGATCCGGACCGGGACGGTCTCCTGAGCCACCAGCCCGCGCTCACCGAGCTGACGGGCGAGCAGGTCGAAGGCTCGCCGGCCGATCGTGTGCTGGTCCTGCTCGACGTGGGTGAACGGCAGCGCCGCGTCGACGAACTCGGGCGGGGCGTCGAAGCAGATGATCGACAGCTCCTCCGGGACGCGGCGTCCGATCTCCTGGGCGGCGCGCAGGACGAGCCGGGCCGAGTGGTACTCCGCCGTGACGCAGGCCGTGATGTCCGGCCGGGACGCCAGGAACTCGCGGAGCTCGGCCACGTCCTGCTCGGCCGTCACCGTCGAGCCGGGGATCACCGACCGGACGTCGGTGAAGATCCGGTCCGGGTCCAGGCGCACCTGATGGGCGGCGTGCGCGGCGATGACACCACGCCGTCGTTCCTCCAGCGAGGAGATCTCGTTCGGCGAGAGCACCAGCGCGATCCCGGTGTGGCCGCGGTCGAAGAGGTACTCGGCAGCCATGCGGCCACCGGCGACGTTGTCGGAGGTGACCGTGCTGACGGGCATGCCGGCGAGCGTGCGGTCGACGATGACGATCGGGAAGCGCCGGCCGAGCAGGGTGGCGACCGTCGGCGGGATGGCCTGGGAGGAGGAGGGAAGCAGGATCAGTCCCTCGATCCCACGTGCGAGCTGCTCCTCGATGAGGCGTTCCTCCAGGTCGGCGTCGCCCTCGGTGACCGCCAGGGTCACATGGGCGTGGTGCCGCGAGGCGGCGAGCAGACCGAGGAGGACGTGCGAGCCGAAGGCGTCGTGAAAGCCCGGTGCCAGATAGCCGACGAGCGGGAGCCGCTCCCCGTCCACCGTCTCCTCGGGCGTACGGGAGACCACGACGGTCCCGATCCGGGGCCGTCGCGTGACGAAGCCGTCGTCACGGAGCATGTCGAGGGCGCGTTTGACGGTGATGACGCTGACGGAGAACTGCCCGGCCAGCTCCGTCTGGGACGGCAACCGGTCGCCGACGGCGAGTTCGCCGTCGACGATTCGGGAGCGAAGGGTGTCGTAGACCTTCGCGTAGAGGGCCTCGGTCACGCGCGACCCGTCCCGTTCGCCGGGTGCGTCCGGACCGCCCGGGCACAGCCGTCCATCGGATCGCACCTCATGAACGTCTCGGGCCGCACCCGCTCATTGTGGTCGATCCGCGACGCCGGCCATAACCGGACCGGTCCGGGAGCCCGGCTCTCGGCACTGCTAGCGTCGAGCGCGCACACAACGCACGCGCTGCGTCGGCGGCCATCACATGGGGAACACCTTGGTGAAGCACAGGATCCTGCGCGGGATCGTCGGGGTCGTCGCGACCGCACTGGTGGGGACCACGGGAGCCGTCGCGCTCGCGCCCCAGGCGCAGGCGTACGACGTCTGCGCCACGTTCTCCACGGCCTACGGCTACGAGATCCGCTACGGAGACCGGGACAGCAGCGCCCCGTACGACCGGGGTGTGACCTTCTGGCAGTGCCACCTCCGAGCGATCGGATACGACGTCGCACCGGACGGCGTCTTCGGTTCGAACACCTTGGCCGCCGTCGTGGACTGGCAACGCAAGCACCCGTGGATCGGCCGGACGGACGGGGTCGTCGACTACAAGACCCAGAGCTCACTCGTCGCCGGATGCCGTCCGCTGGACAAGCCGATCTGCCCGTGACCGGCAGGGTGGTGACCTACCGGTAGGGGCCGGCGTGCGACCCGTCGTCGCCGGATGCGCGGGCGCTACCTCCACCGGCGCCCGAGGAGCAGGCCGACGAGGAGCCCGATCAGGCCGGCTGCGGCGACGCCGCTGTAGCGCTGGAGCAGCACGGGCGCGACGGCGGATCCGAGGTCGATGGCGTCGTCGTCCTCTCGTGCCGGCGCCGCCCGTCCGGGCGGGGAGCCCGCGGTGGCGGTCGCCGCCGCGGGTGCCCCGGCGGCCGCGGTGGCCGCGGACTGTGCCGCCCCCGTCGTGGCCGACGCGCCCTCCTGCGATGGCCCGTCGTCCGGCACCTTCTCGGACGAGCTGGCCGCGTCCAACCCGCTGCCTGCGCCGTCGGCCCCCTCGCCCTCACCGAGCCGGCGTTCGATACAGGCGACGAACTGGCCGAGGAGCTTGTCCGAGACGTCCTGCATGACGCCGCGACCGAACTGCGCCGGTTTACCCGTGACCTGCAGGTCGGTCGTGACGTCGGCGCGGGTGCCCTCGCCGTCGGGGGTCAGGGACATCGTCACGGTGGCCGCGGCGGTGCCATTGCCGCGCCGGTCCTTCCCCTTGGCCTCGATGACGGCGCGGTGGCCGTCGTCGTCACGTTCGACGAACGTCCCGGAGCCCGCGTACTGCATGGCGATCGGGCCGAGCTTGACCTTGACCGTCCCGGAGAACTCCTGCTCGGTCGCTTCCTTGACCGTGGCGCCCGGGAAGCAGCTGCCGACCCGGTCGAGGTCGGTCAGCAGCTCCCAGGTGGTCGCCGGATCCGCCGGCACGGTGAACGAGTGCGTCAGCTCCACGCGATCACGCTCCCGCCGCCGCCAGCACGGCCCGCCGGGTCAGCACCCCGGCCAGGTGACGGCGGTAGTCGGCGTCGCCGTTGAGGTCCGACGGCGGCTCGGTCCCCTCACCGACCCGGGCGCAGATGTCACCGATCCCCTCCTCGGTGGCCGGCCGGCCGGCCAGAGCCTGCTCGACGGCGGTGGCACGCAGCGGCGTCGAGCCCATGTTCGTCAACCCGATCCGGGCCTCGGCGATGGTGCCGCCCTCGGCGCGCACGCAGGCGGCGACTCCGACGATTGCCCACTGGTGGGAGACGCGGACGAACTTCTCGTAGGCGCAACCCCAACCGTCGAGCTTCGGGATCTCGACGGCGGTGAGGATCTCTCCCTCCTCGACGGCCGTCGTGAAGTAGTCGACGAAGAACTCGGTGGCCGGCACCCGCCGCTCGGTCCCGTCCATACCGGTCACCACGAGCGTGGCGTCGAGGACGAGGACGGGTGCGCCGACGTCGCCGGCCGGATCCGCGTGCGCCAGGGCGCCGCCGATGGTGCCGCGGTGCCGGACCTGCTCGTCGGCGACCTCCCGGATCGCCTCGACGAGCACACCCGCGTGCGCGGTGACCAGCGGATCGGCGAGGAGCTGGTAGTACGGCGTCATCGCGCCGATGCGCAGCCTGTCCCCGAGGTCGGTGACCCCGACCAGTTCGGTGAGCTTGCCGAGGTCGACCAGCATCTCGGGGGCGTTCAGCCGCATCCGGAGCACCGGCAGCAGGGATTGACCGCCGGCGAGCACCTTGGCCTCGTCCCCGTGCTCGGCGAGCAGCGAGAGCGCCTCCGGCACCGTGGTGGGTGCGGCGTAGTCGAACGGTGCGGGGATCATTGCGGGCCTCCCTCGACCTGGCCGGCACCCTGATTGTGGGTGCCGGGCTCGAAGTGTGCGGCGGCGTCGGCCTCGGTCGGCGCGCGGCCGCCTGCGGTGCCGGCCTGGATGGCCTTCCACACGCGCTCGGGCGTGCAGGGCATGACGATGTCGCTGACGCCGAACGGGCGGACGGCGTCGACCACCGCGTTCACGACGGCGGGGGTCGAGGCGATGCAGCCGGCCTCACCGACGCCCTTGGCCCCGATGTCGTTGCTGGTGGCGGGGGACACCGTCTGGTCCGTGGTGAAGGAGATGGTGTCCGCCGTCGTCGGCAGCGTGTAGTCGACGAACGAGCCCGAGACGAGTGTGCCGTTCTCGTCGTAGACGGCCTCTTCCCACAGCGCCTGCGCGATGCCCTGCACGATGCCGCCGTGGATCTGTCCCTCGACGATCTGCGGGTTGACGATGGTGCCGACGTCGTCGACCGAGACGTACTTCCGGATCGTGGTCTGCCCGGTCTCGGTGTCGACCTCGACGGCGCACAGGTGGGTGCCGTGCGGGAAGGAGAAGTTGGCCGGGTCGAACGTGGCGTCCGCGTCCAGGCTGGCCTCCATCCCGTCCGGCAGGTCGTGCGCGGCGAATGCGGCCAGCGCGAGATCGCCGAGGCCGATCGAGGTGTCGGTGCCGCGGACCTGGAACGCTCCGCCGGCGAACTCGAGATCGTCGACATTGGCCTCGAGGACGTGCGCCGCGAGCGGCTTGGCCTTCTCGATGACCTTCTGGGCGGCGCCCAGCACCGCCTGGCCGCCCACCACGAGGGAGCGCGAGCCGTAGGTGTCCATGCCTTTGTGCGAGATCTGGGTGTCCCCGTGCAGCACCTCGACGTCCTCGAACGGGATGCCGAGCCGGTCGGCGACGAGCTGGCTCCACGCGGTCTCGTGGCCCTGCCCGTGTGCGGAGGAACCGGTGATGACCTCGACCTTGCCGGTGGGCAGCATCCGAACCGCGGCGTGCTCCCAGCCGCCGGCGCCGTAGTTCAGCGAGCCGAGCACCCGGGACGGGGCCAGACCGCACATCTCCGTGAAGGTGGAGATGCCGATCCCGAGCTGCACGCGGTCCCCGGCAGCGCGGCGCTGCGCCTGCTCGCGGCGCAGCTCGTCGTAACCGAAGAGCTCCTTCGCGCGGGCCGTGGCGGCCTCGTAGTTGCCGGAGTCGTACTCCAGGCCCGCCACCGTGGTGAACGGAAACTCCCCGTGGGTGATCCAGTTCTTCTCCCGCACCTCCATCGGGTCGAGACCGACCTCGGCGGCGAGCTCGTCCATGAGCCGTTCGATGGCGTAGGTCGCCTCGGGTCGGCCGGCGCCCCGGTAGGCGTCCGTCCACGTCTTGTTGGTGAAGACGTTGGTGCAGGTGAAGTGATAGCTCGGGAACTTGTAGATGGCGTTGAACATGAACGCCCCGAGGATCGGCACACCCGGGGTGACCAGCCCGAGGTAGGCGCCCATGTCCGCGAGGAGCTCGACCTTGAGCCCGGTGACCGTGCCGTCGGCCCTGGCGGCCAGCGTGAGCTTCTGCCACTGGTCGCGGCCGTGGTGGGCGGCCAGCATGGACTCGCTGCGGGTCTCGGTCCACTTGCACGGCTTGCCGGTGTGCCGCGCCGCGAGGAAGGTGATGATCTCCTCCGGGGTGACCTGCAGCTTGCCGCCGAATCCGCCGCCGACGTCGGGGGCGATGACCCGCACCTTGGACTCGGACACGCCGAGCGTCATGGCGAGCATGACGCGCAGGATGTGCGGCACTTGGGTGGCTGACCACATGACCACCTGCTCGCCGGTCGGGTCCACGACGGTCGAGCGGGGCTCCATGAACGAAGGGATGAGCCGCTGCTGGCGGTACTCGCGCTCGATGAGCACCTCGGCGTCGCGAATAGCGTCCTCGACGTTCTCGCCGGTACCGGCCTCGGCGGAGTCGAACGTCCAGGTGGCGGACCGGTTGGTCCCGAGGTCCGGGTGAGCGAGCATCACGTCGTCCGCGGCGGCGCGCAGCTCGAGTGCGGCGGGCAGTTCGTCGTACTCGACGTCGACCAGTTCCGCGGCGTCCCGGGCCGCGGCGGCGCTGCGCGCGATGACGACGGCGACGACCTCGCCGGAGAAGGCGACCCGGTCGACCGCGACGGCGGGGTGCGGCGGCGCCTTCTGGTCCTCGGTGATGGGCCATGCGCACGGGAGCGACCCCTGGGTCTCGGCCAGGTCCTGCCCCGTGAGCACCGCGACGACGCCGTCGGCCTTGCGCGCCTCGGCCGTCTCGATCGAGGTGATGCGTGCGTGGGCGAAGGGGCTGCGCACCATGGACAGGTGGAGCATCCCGGGGAGCTGGATGTTGTCCGTCCAGCGGGTGCGTCCGGTGATGAGGCGCTGGTCCTCCTTGCGGCGCCGGGCCCTGCCGACCTCGCGCGCCGGCTCACCTGCCGGTGCCGGAGCGTCCTCGGTGACAGTCATGCCCGTGCCTCCTCGGTGGCGGGCTCGGCTGCCGCCGGACGGCCGTTGCCGGCCTCGGCCGAGACCCCGGCGCCACCGTTGGCGCCGGCCGCCTGCTGCACCGCCTTGACGATGTTGTGGTAGCCGGTGCACCGGCAGAGATTGCCCTCCATGCCCACCCGGATCTTCTCCTCGGTGAGGTCGTCGTGGTGGGCGATGAGGTCCTCGGCCTGCATGATCATGCCGGGCGTGCAGTATCCGCACTGCAGCGCGTGGCACTCGTGGAAGGCCTGCTGGACCGGGGTGAGCTCGCCGTCCTGCGCGAGCCCCTCGATCGTGGTGACCTCCTGCCCGTCGGCCTGGACGGCCAGGACGTTGCAGGACTTCACGCTGCGGCCGTCGAGGTGGACCGTGCAGGCACCGCAGTTCGAGGTGTCGCACCCCACCACGGTGCCGGTCTTGCCGAGGGTCTCGCGCAGGTAGTGGACCAGCAGCGTCCTGGGCTCCACGTCGTCGGTGTATCTCGTTCCGTCGACCGTGACGGTGATGCGGGTCATCGTTCCTCCAGGGAGGTTGACGTCGTCGTCAGTACCGATCTTTGTGGTCCAGGTCACCTTTCGGCAAGCGATTCGCGGACCTTCTCTCGCCGGCTCGCTCAGGAACGCTCGAGCGGCGCCGCGATCTCCGCGCTGTGATGGATCGGCCCGGAGGTCTCGGTGAGGCGTTCCCCCGCGCCGCCCCAGCGCAACGCGATGATCTCGGCGGCGATGCTCACGGCCGTCTCCTCCGGCGTGCGGGCGCCGAGGTCGAGGCCGATGGGGCTGGAGATCCGCGCGATCTGCTCTTCGGTGACACCCGCCTCGCGTAGGCGATCGAGCCGGTCGGCGTGGGTCCGCCGCGATCCCATCGCACCGATGTAGGCGAGCGGCGGTCCGGCAAGGGCCTCCTGGAGAACCGGGACGTCGAACTTGGGGTCGTGGGTCAGGACGCACACCACCGTGCGGTCGTCGACGCGACCTGCGGCGATCTCCTCGGCGAGGTACTCGTGCGGCCACCGCACGACCACCTCGTCGGCGTCCGGGAATCGGGACGCGGTGGCAAAAACGGGCCGCGCGTCGCATACCGTGACGCGGTAGTCGAGGAAGGTGCCGATCCTGGCGACGGCGGCGGCGAAATCGATGGCGCCGAAGACGAACATGCGGGCACGGGGCGCGTGGGAGGAGACGAAGACACGCATGCCTTCACCGCGTCGTTCGCCGTCCGGGCCGTACTCGAGCGTGGCCGTGCGCCCGCCGGCGAGGAGACCGCGCGCGTCGTCGGTCACGGCGTCGTCGGCGCGGGCACTGCCGAGGCTCCCGGCGCCCGGCTCACCCTCCGGCCGCACGACGATCCGGCGCCCCACCGACTGCGGGTCCGGATGGGCGACGACGGTGGCGACGGCGACCGGCCGTCCGGCGCGGATGTCCGCGACCACGTCGCCCAGGTCGGGGAACGTCTCGCGGTCCACCCGTTCGACGAAGACGTCGAGGATGCCGCCGCACGTCAGCCCGACGGCGAAGGCGTCGTCGTCACTGATGCCGTACCGCTCGAGCTGCGGCACACGGGTCTCGAGCACCTCCTGGCCGAGGTCGTAGACGGCCCCTTCGACGCAGCCGCCGGAGACCGACCCGACGGCCTCGCCGTCCGGCCCGACGAGCATGGCGGCGCCCGGCGGCCGTGGTGCCGAGCGGAAGGTCGCCACCACGGTGCCCATGGCGACCGCCCGGCCCTGCTCCCACCAGGCGAGAAGCTGGTCGGTCACCTCACGCATCGGGCCTCCTCCGCGGGACGTCCTCGTCCTGACCATGGTGCCGCATGCCGGAGCACAGCGGGGTACTCATGCACGGGCCACCAGGTCCAGCAGGTCTTCGAACGTCGCCAACGAGTGCCCGGCCACGAACTCGTCCACGTACGGCAGCGCGGCCACCATCCCCTGCTGCACCGGGCGGTAGCCGGCCTTGCCCCGGTGTGGGTTGACCCAGATGACGCGGTGCGCGATCCGGTGCAGGCGGCGCACCTGCTCCCCGAGCAACTCGGGGCCGTGACGCTCCCAACCGTCGGAGAAGATGACGACGACGGCCTGCCGGGCGAGGCCGCGGCGCCCCCACCGGTCGACGAAGGCGCCGAGCGTCTCGCCCAGGCGGGTCCCGCCCGACCAGTCCGGCACGCTGGCACCGGCGTCGAGGAGGGCACGGTCGGGGTCGCGCTGGCGCAACGCCCGGGTGACGTGGGTCAGTCGGGTGCCGAGCGTGAACGCCTCGGTGGTTCGCGGGGCGGCACGGACGACGGCGTGGGCCAGCCGGAGCAGTGCGTCGCTGTACGCGCTCATCGAACCGGAGACGTCCACGAGCAGCACGACGCGACGCGGCCGGGTGCGCCGTCGCCTGTGGCGGAGCCGGGTCGGCTCGCCCAGGCCACGCAGTTGTGCCCGCAGACTTGCCCGTCCGTCGAGCTCACCGGCCGGTGTGGGCGTGCGCCGCCTGGCCGGCCGGGTCGGCGGGCACGGTCGCAAGGTGGCGAAGAGGCGCTGCAACGCGGCACGTTCGCCGGGCGCCAGGCCGGCGACGTCGCGACGCCGGAGCACCTCGACCTCCGACGCAGCGGCGCGCAGCGTCTGGTCGGTCGCATCCTCGGCGCTGGTACCCCCGTCGGTCACGGCGGCCTGGACGGTGCTGACTCGGGGCACCTCGCGGTGGGTGACGGCATCGAGGGACTCACCGCCGAACCAGCTCGTGAAGATCTGGTCGTAGGGACCGAGGTCGGCGGGTGCGGCGGTCAGGGTGCAGCGGCCGGCCCAGTACACCGCGGCGCGATTGCCTGCACCGACCTCGGCCGCGGCGCGCAGGAACGCCCGTTCGCGGTCCGCCGTCACCGGCAGACCGGCCGTGCGCAGGGCGCGAGCGAATCCGAGCAGCATCTCCGGTGGGCTCCACGGCACGGCGCTCACCCCAGCATGCGGTCCAGGACCTGCCGGACCCGCTCGGTGTCCTCGCGGTACTTGACGGCCGTGCCGAGGGTCCGGGCGGCGAGCTCGACGTCCAGACGGCTGGCGTGGAGTGCCACGAGGGCGCGCGCCCAGTCGAGGGTTTCGGCCACGCCGGGAGGCTTGACGAGGGCGGCCTCGCCGCGCAGGGCTTGGACGACGGCGACCACCTGCTCGGCCAGAGCGACGTCCACGTCGGGTAGCCGGCTGCGCACGATGGCGAGCTCACGCTCCAGGGACGGGTGGTCGATCCAGTGGTAGAGGCAGCGCCGCTTGAGCGCGTCGTGCAGATCCCGGGTGCGGTTCGAGGTGAGCACCACGAACGGTGGTCGCTGCGCGGTGACGGTGCCGATCTCGGGGACGGTGACCTGCCAGGTGGAGAGCACCTCGAGCAGGAAGGCCTCGAACTCGTCGTCGGCACGGTCGATTTCGTCGACGAGAAGGACGCACGGACTCTCCCGCAGGGCACGCAGGACCGGCCTGGCCAGGAGGAAGCGCTCGTCGAAGAGCTCCGCCTCGAGGGCGTCCGCGTCCCGTGACTCGCCGGCCGCGAGCGCCTCCACGGTACGCAGGTGCAGGATCTGCCGCGGGAAGTCCCAGTCATAGAGGGCCTGGGTGGCGTCGATGCCCTCGTAGCACTGCAGCCGGATCAGTGGTCGCCCGGTGAGCTCGGCGACGGCCTCCGCCAACGCGGTCTTGCCGGTTCCGGGCTCACCCTCGAGTAGGACCGGCCGCTGCAGGCGGTGGGCGAGCCAGGTGACCGTGACCAGGCCGGGCTCGGCGAGGTAGCCGGTTTCGGCGAGGGCGTCCGCGAGTGCGTCCGGGCTGCTGAACGCCTCGTCAGGATTCATGCTCCGGAGCGTACCCAGCTAGGGCAGCCGGTATCCGCACCTGTGCAGGAATGACCAGTCGGCACAGGAATGACGAGTCGCGGGTGAGGGACGACCTGGGCGTACAGATGTTCGATCCGTGCTCTACTCTGTCGCCATGGCGATCGAGCAGGTCCCGTTGCGCGACCAGGCGTACAGCCTCGGTCCCGCCCAGTACGGCCTGCCCATCCACCAGGCCGACGAACCCCTGCCGGTTGCGGCCTGGATCCAGACCCGCGCCGGCCATCACCTCGTCGAGGGGGTCGCCGTGGCGTGGACGCCGAAGGCCGCGCGCATCCGGTACGTCGACGAGCACGGACGCGAGGGCTATGCCAGGGTCTGGGCGAACGCCGTGCGCAGGAGATAGCGAGGCCGTCGTCACACGAATTGCACCTGGTGCAAAGATGCACGGAGTGCAAGAATTGCTGGCGTGAGTGAGTTGAGTCCCCTCGCCGACCAGGACCTCGGGCTGCGCGAGCGACAGAAGCGGGCGCGTCGGGAAGCGCTGGTCGACGCGGCGCACCACCTGGTCGGCGAGCGTGGCCTCGACGCCGTCAGCGTGGAGGACATCTGCGCCGAGGCGGGCGTCTCACGGCGGACGTTCTTCAATTACTTCAGTTCGAAGGACGACGCCGTTCTCGCGATCGAACCGTGGGAGCTCGCTCCGGAGGACGTCCGGGCCTTCGCCGACGGCGGGCCCACCGGCCGGCTCTTCGACGACCTGGCCGACCTCGCCCGGCTCGTCCTCGCCAGCCGCACCGTCGGCCGCGACCGGGTGGGCCGCGCCCTCGAGCTCGCCCGCCAGGAGCCACGCCTGAGCGCGCGCCAGCTCGCGGCGTTCGACGAGCACCGGCACACGATGCTCGAGCTCATCCGCGAGCGACTCGGCCCGGAGGCCGCTGCCGTCGACGTCGAGCTCGCAGCCATGACGACCATGACCCTCGCGCACGCGGCACTCGTCCGCTGGGAGGCCCACGGGCGCACGGGCGCGGTCGCACCACACGTGGACGCCGTCGCACTCGCCTTCAAGGACGTCGTCCGCTGACGCCCCGCGGCCGTCCCGCCGGCCCAGCCGCACCACCAGACCCTGACCATCGGCAACGGCGCCGCCACCCACTTCAGCAAGACGGAGGTTGACGTATGACTGCACCACCCGGCGGCGCCGCACCGGCCGACGCCGCACCCACCGTCGTCCTGAGCCGGAAGCTCATCTGGACGATCTTCGGCGCGCTGATGGCGAGCATGTTCCTGGCCTCGCTGGATCAGTCCATCGTCGGCACGGCGCTGCCCACGATCGTCGGTGAGCTCAGCGGCGTCGAGCACCAGGCCTGGGTCGTCACCGCGTACATCCTCGGCGTCGCCATCGTCATGCCGTTGTACGGCAAGTTCGGCGACCTCTACGGGCGGCGCGTGCCCTTCCTCATCGCCATCGCCTTGTTCACCGTCGCCTCCGCCGGGGCGGGTTTCACCCAGAGCTTCGGCGGTCTGGTGTTCTGGCGCGGCATGCAGGGACTTGGCGGCGGCGGGCTGATGATCCTGTCGCAGGCGATCATCGCCGACATCGTCCCCGCCCGGGAGCGGGGCAAGTACATGGGGCCGATGGGTGCACTGTTCGGCATCTCCGCCGTGCTCGGTCCGCTGCTCGGCGGTCTGTTCACCGACCACGCCGACTGGCGCTGGTGCTTCTGGCTCAACATCCCGATCGGCATCGCGGCGTTCGTCGCCGCCGTCCTGGCGCTCAAGCTGCCGAGTCACCGCTCACGCCGGCCGGTGGACATCGCCGGCATCCTCACGATGGCCGTCGGAACGGCGGGGCTGGTCCTCACCACGAGCTGGACCTCACTGAGCGGCGAGTCCGGATACGACTGGTCCGACACACGGCTGCTGGGACTCGTGGCAGTGACCGCCGTCGCGATCGCGGCGTTCATCGTCGTCGAGCTGCGTGCCACGGAGCCGCTCATCCCACTGCGACTCTTCGCGAACCGGACGTTCCTCATCGCCACCTCGATCGGCTTCGTCATCGGGATGGGGATGTTCGCGGCGCTGAGCTTCCTGCCGACGTTCCTGCAGATGTCGACCGGTGCCGGCGTGACCGAGTCCGGGCTGCTGATGATCCCGATGATGGCGGGCGTCATGCTCACCGCGATCGCCTCCGGCGGACTGATCACGAAGACCGGGCGGTACAAGATCTACCCGATCGTCGGCATGGCGATCGCCGCCGCCGCGGTCGCCTGGCTCACCACGTTGACCGGGGACACCTCGACCGTCCAGTTCGGCGTCATGATCTTCGTGCTGGGCGTGGGCCTCGGCCTGGTCATGCAGCCGGTCGTGCTGGCGGTGCAGAACGCGGTGGATCCGCACGAGATCGGCACCGCGACCTCCAGCAACAACTTCTTCCGGGAGATCGGCGCCTCGCTCGGGGTCGCCCTCTTCGGCACGATCTTCACCGGCCGCCTCAGCGATCGGCTCACGGATGTCTTCGCCACGGTTCCGCCGGAGGCGGCCGGGCAGCTCGAGGGCTCCGCGGAATCCATCACGCCGCAGGCGGTGCAGAATCTGCCCGAGCCGCTCCACAGCGGGGTCATCGACGCGTACGCCGACGCGTTGGCGCCCGCCTTCTGGTACCTCGTGCCGCTGCTGCTGATCGGCTTCGTACTGGCGCTGTTCCTCCGCGAGGTGAAGCTCGGGAACGAGGCGGGCATGGTGGCGCGCGGCGAGGCTGTCATGGCCGACTGACGAGCCCGAGTCGGAGGTAGCCGTGAGGGACGAGCGGCTGCCGCAGACGGAGGGTGAGGAAGTCGGCCGGACAACATGGCTGACTGACGAGCCCGAGTCGGAGGTAGCCGTGAGGGACGAGCGGCAGCCGCAGACGGAGGGTGAGGAAGTCGGCCGGACAACATGGCCGACTGACGAGCCCGAGTCGGAGGTAGCCGTGAGGGACGAGCGGCTGCGACCCGCATCAGTGGTGCCCGGGCGAGCGAGAAAGCGCTCACCCGGGCACCACTGCTTCGTCCCAGGCGGGCACTGACTCAATCGCGGCGGAGGGCGGCGAGCAGATCCTCGACGACCTCGACCGGGCTCGCCGGACCGTGCTCGTGCTTGGTCAGGTGTCCACCGAGCTCGAGGTCGACGGCGCCGTGCACGGTCGACCGGATGAGGTCAGCGAGACGGACGGCGCCGATCGTCACCGGAAGCCACCCGGCCCGCTGCTCGGCGCTCACCGTCTCGACCAGGCTCGTCCATGCGCGCTCCGCAGCCTCGCCGAGCTGTCCGACGCCGGCGGGCCAGGGACCGTAGACGAGCCGGAAGCGGGCGGGATGGGCGAGCGCGCGGGTGACGTAGGCGGCGACGGCGCGGGAGAGCCCGCCGTCGTGGCCGCCCGCGCGCAGCGCCTCGGCATAAGCGTCGAGTTCGCGCGCCGCGACGGCCGCGAGCAGATCCTGCTTACCCGTGAAGTGCTTGTACGGCGCGTTGTGCGACACCCCGGACCGCCGCCCGACCTCCCGGAGGGTCACCCGTTCCGGGCCGCCCTCGTCGAGCAGGTCGGTGGCCGCGGCGACGAGGGCCTCACGCGTCGATGTCGGCATCCGCTCATCGTAGAGATGGTTGACGCCGTCAACCTCGATGCGCTAGGTTGACGGCGTCAACCTAGCGCATCGATGGAGGATCATGGCCTGCCTCGGGACCCGCACCCACGCGGCTATCGCCGTCTCGATGCTGACGCTCGCGACGCTGACGACCGCGCTTCGTGCGTTGCAGCCGCCGACCGAGCCACCCACGTATCCCGGCGCGCGCCCGGAGGTCCGGCGACACGGTTACGCGAGCGCACGGCACGACGTGCTCGTGCATGCCACTCCGGAGCAGGTCCTCGCCTGGAACAACGCCCCGGGCCGCAGCCTCGAGGAGATCGTCCGTTTCGAGAACTTCCCGACGGTCGTGGCCACCACTGCGCTGGTCGGCGACTGGACTCCCGGTACCCGGGAGGGAGACCGGCGTCGGGTGCACTTCTCGGACGGTCACTACCTCGCCGAGGAGGTCCTCGTCGACACTGCCGAGACGTTCCGGTACATGATCTGGGGATTCACCAGTCCGCAACGCCTCGCCGTCGATCACGGCGTCGCCGAGTTCCGGTTCCACCGAGTCGACGGCGGCACGCGGATCGAGTGGGTCTACTCGTTCCTCCCCCGCACCCGACTCCTGCGGCCGGTGGTCCAGCGCTTCCTCGACCGGGTCATGACGCCGATGATGACGGCCACCCTGGACGCTATGCGTACCGGGATCGAGAACGACCACCACCAGGGACAGTGCCGCTCCGGCAAGTCTTCTCAGGCACGTCCCGGCACCAGGAGCTGACGGCGCCGGTCACCCGCTCAGATCTCCAGCAGAAGCGCCCGCCCGCGGTGCGCCGGCGTGTAGCCCATCCGCTCGTAGAGGCCGAGCGCGCCCGTCGGGTTCTCGGTGTCGACGTCGAGGATGGTGCCGTCGAGCCCGGCGTCGCGGACGGCACGCATCTGCGCGGCCATGACCGCCGGGGCGAGCCGCTGCCCTCGACGTTCCCGGCGCACACCGATGAGGTCGACGTAGGCGACGCGCCAACCGCGCACCGCCCAGTTCTCCTCGTCCACTGAGGCCATCGCGAAGGCGAGCACCCGCGGCCCGCCGGCCGCCTTCTCGACGACCACCCGGGAGAGATCGGGCCGGAAGTGCTCGTTGTCGACGAGGTTCTGTGACCAGCGCTCCTCGTGGGTGGGTTGGCTGCCCCAGTGGTCGCGGAAGGCGTCGTTACGGGCATGCCGGGTCGCCTCGGACAGCTCGCGGGTGAAGGGCACGATCCGCACGTCGTCCGGCACGGCGACATCTGGAACGTGGCCCCCGTGCCACTCCATCTCGGTGAAGTAGCGCCGGGTCTGCAGACCGAACCGGGCCATGAGCGCGAGGACGTCGTCCTGATGGTCCTCGGTGAAGTTGCCGATCGAGCCCGGCAGGTCCGAGTCGACGCCGGCCAGCTGCTGGCGCGCCCGGTCGACCTGCCATCGGGCAAGCTCGCGCCCGAGCCCACGTCCCCGCCAGTTGGGGTGGACGGTGCCGGCGATGAACGTCTGGACCTCGGTTGCCCGGCCCGCACCGAGCGTGGCCGAGCCGGCGGCCACCACGTCACCGGACGGCGTGATGGCCATCATCGTGTCGCGCGCAGGGTCGACGGTGGAGCTGGAGAACTTCCCGGTCACCTCGTGCCGCGGCACGACGAAGTACGGGTGGTCGACGGCTCCCGCCGCGCGGTAGAGCGCCAGGACCGTCTCGACGTCGGCCGCGGTCGCGGCGCGCCAGGTGACCTCGGGATGGGTCGGCTCATGGACGGTTTCGGGCGCGGCGGCACGCTCGCTCAGCGGGGTCGGCATAGCGCCACGGTAGCGAGCGGGCGAGACGACACCGCACCGATGTCCCTTCCGCGGCACCGACTCGCGTTCTACGGTCTGCGTCATGCTCACTGCGGCAGACATCGTCACGTTCGACGACACTCCCCCACCCCCGGGATCCAGCCCGTGGGTGGACAAGGGACCGCAGCGCGAGATCGCCGTCGTCGACTACGACCCGACCTGGCCGAACAGCTTCGAGCAGCTGGCCTCCCGGCTGCGCGGGGCGCTCGGTGCGACGGCGCTCGCCGTCGAGCACGTGGGATCGACCTCGGTGCCGGGACTTCCCGCCAAGCCGATCATCGACGTCGACCTCACCGTCCCCGACTCCGCCGACGAGGATGCCTGGCTCCCCCCGCTCGAGGCGGCCGGGTTCTCGCTGCAGATCCGCGAGCCGTGGTGGTACGGCCATCGGTGCCTGACCGCCTCCGACCCTGCCGCGAACATCCACGTGTTCTCCCCCGATTGTGCCGAGGTGGCGCGGCACCGGATCTTCCGCGACTGGCTGCGTACGCAGCCGCAGGACCGGGAGTTGTACCGGGACGCCAAACTCACTGCGGCGGAGGCCGCCAACGCCGGGGGTGAGCATGTCATGCAGTACAACGCCCGCAAGCAGCAGGTGATCCGCGCGATCTACCACCGCGCGTTCGTCGCGGCCGGGCTGCTCGCGTAGGGCCGGCCCGGCCGCCGCTCAGCGCAGCCGCTTGTGCATGACGTGCAGCCCGACGAGTCCGTGCGTGCGCGAGTCGAAGGCCTCAGGCACCGTTCCGACGATCGCGAATCCGAGCGACTGCCACAGCCTGACGGCCGACGTGTTCGTCTCGACGACGGCGTTGAACTGGATCGCTCGGTAGCCCGCCTCGCGGTGCCAGGCGATCACGTAGTCGGCGAGCGCCCGGCCGACGCCGCGCCCGCGCGCCTCGGGGGAGACCATGAACGACGCCGTACCCACGTGGCTGCCTCGGCCGGGGCGGTTCGGCCCCATCATGGCACTGCCGAGGACCGCGCCGTCGTCGTAGACGACGGTCTGCCCGGGAGCGGGTGCGGACCACAGCGACCACGCCTGGTCGGCCGTGAGGTCGGCCGGGTAGGCGTACGTCTCCCCCTCGCGGACGATCTGATCGAAGAACGGCCACACCGCCGGCCAGTCGGCCTCCGTCATCGGGCGGATCCTGGTCCCGGGTGTCACAGGGAGAGCTTAGACATCTTGCCGTTTTATAAGTTTGCACCTATATTTTGTCCGACGCCGGAGCCAGGGAGAAGCCATGATCGATGTCAGCACCCGGATCGCCGCCGTCGACCGCACGGTCGGCGACCGCACGATCGAGGCGGGCCAGTCCCGCACCGTTACCCTGGCCACCACCTATCCCGCGACGGTTGAGGATGTCTGGGAGGCCGTCACCGATCCCGAGCGACTGCCGCGCTGGTTCGCGCCCGTCTCCGGCGAGCTCCGCCTGGGCGGGCGCTACCAGGTGGAGAACAACGCCGGCGGCACCATCGAGTCCTGCGAGCCGCCGCACCGGTTCAGCGCCACCTGGGAGTTCGGCGGCGGGATGAGCTGGATCGAGCTGACGGTGGACCCGCAGGGTGCGGACCGTACCCGCCTCACGCTCGAGCACATCGCCCCCGAGGACGAGCACTGGAAGACCTTCGGTCCCGGGGCCGTGGGCATCGGCTGGGACCTGGCGCTCATGGGGCTGAACCTGCACCTGACCACCGGCGGGGGTCGTGGCGAGTTCGACGAGGACGCATGGGGCGCCTCACCGGAGGGTCTGGAGTTCGTCCGTCGCAGCGGCGACGGGTGGTACGCCGCCGACGTCGCGGGCGGCACCGAGGAGCCGATCGCCCGCGAGCGCGCGGACCGCACGATCGCCTTCTTCTCCGGCGCCGAGGTCCCCGACGACTGACGATGCGGCCCTGAGCTGCGTGGGTGGACGGGACCGCTCGTCTGCTGTGAGCAGAAGCCGCTGACGGCCCCGCCCCCGCGATGGTTGAGTGCTCACATGGGCGAGATCACCCGCATCGGCGAGGTCCGGCGTCGTGCCGGCGGCAGCGACGTCCCGGGCCGCCGGACCGACCGGCGCGAGCCGCTCTGGCGCGAGCTCCTCGGCGGACAGATCAGGCGACGACGCCGGGCGGTGGGCAGGACGCTGACCGATCTCGCCGAGGCCGCCGGCATGTCGCCGCAGTACCTCTCGGAGATCGAGCGCGGCCGCAAGGAGCCCTCGAGCGAGATGATCGCGGCGGTCGCGCGCGCGCTCGACACCACACTGATGGATCTGACGGCCGACGTGACCCTCGAGCTGCACGGCGCGGCCGGTGCCCGCGACGTCGCGGCCCCGGCGCGGCGCTCGGCCGGCGACGGTCAGGTGCTCGCCCTCGTCGGGTGAGGCCTTCTCTGACATTCATCACTGCCCCGGACGCACCGGGCGCGTCTACGCTTCTCGGGTGAGTGAGTTCTGGCAGCACGCCTTCAGCTACTGGTGGCTGATCTTCCCGATGGCGGGAATCGTCGGTGGCTGGCTCAAGGGTGCCCAGCGCTGGGACGAGCGACGACGCCGGGACAAGATCGAGCTGTACCGGCTCAAGCACGCGGACAAGGTCGCCGCCACCGAGGCCGCAGAGGCCACCACCGCCGAGATCGACCGCGTGATCGCCGAGCACGAGGACACCACCAAGCGGTGGCTCGACTACGAACTCGACACCATCAAGGTCCTCGAGTACCCCGTGATGACCGACATGCGCGAGCAGGTCACCGTCGACTTCCACCGCGCCAAGCGTGACGCCGACGGGCTGCGACCCGACGACGTCGACGAACTTCGCGACCCGCACAAGCTCGCTCGGTACCGCGAGGCCGTCCGCGAGTTCCAGGTCCGGTTCGACGTCGCCGAGGCGGAGGCCAAGCGCCGGCGGGCCTCGGACTTCTCCACGGAGGAGCGGGCGGCACTCGAGCGCGCGAAGCGGCTGCTGGCGATGGCCGAGGACTCTGCGGCCAGCCAGTCGGAACGCCAGACCGCTTACCGTCAGGCCACCCGCGAGCTCGAGGGGCTGATCGTGCTCCCGGACGCCGCGACCGAGGCGCTCCAGCAACGCATCGCCGGCTCACTGGAATCGGGCCGGCAATCGTGACGGCCTGGTTCGTGCGCCCGGCCATAGGCTGAGCCCGTGCCACGTTCCGTCGACGACGACCTCAGCACCTTGCGCGCCGGTGGAACGGTCGCTCGCGGGGCACGGGCACGTCATGTGCTCATCGAGGTGATCGGTGCCTCCGTGTTCGCCGGGTGCGGCGTGCTCCTGCTCGTCGCCGTGGCACAGCGCGATGGCGGAGGTGCCGCCACCGTCGGGGCAGTGCCCATCGCGCTGCTCCTGGTGAGTTTCGGCCTCGCCGCGGCGTGGATCCTCATCAGGATGCGGCGTCGGCCGCAGCGCCTCGTGCTGACGCCTACGGAGCTCCGCGTCGAGCGGCGACGCGGCGGACGGTGGAGCGTCCCCGACCGTTGGGACGTCATCGGCCGCGTGCCGTGGCCCCAGGTCAGGGACGTCTTCCTCAGCCGGTCACCGGTGATGCGGCCGCCGTTCAAAGGCTTCCGGGTGGTCGCCTACCGGCTGCACGACCGTGAGGCCACTCGCCGGGTGGCAAGCATGGGCCGGATCGCCGGCGGTGATGCCGCCGAGATTCATCTGCCGCGGATGTACGGCAGACCACGCGAGCTGGTCCAGTTGTTGCGCGCCGCGCACCTCGAGTTCGGGCGCCCTTTCCGCTGACACCTCGCCAGGGCCGTGCCGCGCTCCTCGCGCTGGACGGGCGGGCTCAGGCGGCACGCGAGACCGGACGGCGATCGAGCACGGTGTCGACCAGGCCGTACTCCAGCGCGGCCCGAGCCGTGAAGACCCGGTCACGATCGGTGTCACGACGCAGCGTCTCCACGCTCTGCCCGGTGTGTGCGGAGAGCACCTCCTCGATCTCGCCACGCACGCGCACGAGTTCGTCCGCATGCAGGATGAGGTCCGGAATTGCACCCTGACCCCGCACAGCCGGCTGGTGCAGCACGATCCGGGTGTGTGGGAGCATCGCGCGCTGACCCGGCTCACCTCCGGCGAGCAGCACCGCGCCGGCGGCGAACGCCTGGCCGACGCACGTGGTGGCCACCGGCGCACGCACGTACTGCATCGTGTCGTAGACGGCCAGCATGGCCGCCGGGTCGCCGCCCTCGCAGTTGATGTAGAGGTTGATCGGGATGTCGGTGGACAGTGACTCGAGGTTGAGCAGCTGGGCGATGACGGTGTTGGCGACGCCGGCGTCGATCGCCGTGCCGAGGTAGATGATCCGCTCGGACAGCAGCTGGGAGTAGACGTCGAGGATCCGCTCCCCGCGCGGGCTCTGGGCGATGACGTTGGGGATGGTGTAGCTGCTCATGACGGGTTCGCTCCCAGGCCGACGGGGTGCTTGCGGGTGGGGGGCATGAGGTCGGCGAAGCCGGGGGCGACGTGGTCGACGAACCCGTACGCGCGGGCTTCCTCTGCCGTGTACCAGTGGTCGTGGAGCGAGTCCTCGAAGACCTTCTCCAGGGGCTGGCCGGTGTCCTCGGCGATGAGCCCGAGCACGGTGTCCCGGGTCTGACGCAGGTCGTCGGCCTGCAGCTCGACCTCGGCCGCCGAACCGCCGATACCGGACGAACCCTGGTGCATGAGGACCTTGGCATGCTCGAGGGCGTACCGCTTGCCCGGCGTGCCCGCGGACAGAAGAAACTGGCCCGCGCTGCACGCCAGGCCCATGGCGACCGTCGTGACGTCGCACGGCACGGTGCGCATGAGGTCCCGGAGGGCGAGCATGGCCGGCACCGAACCACCCGGGGAATGGATCCACAGGGAGATGTCGGTCTTCGGGTCGTCGGCGGCCAAGGTGAGCAGCCGGGTCATCAACTGCGTGCCGTTGTCGTCCTCGAGGACGCCGTCGAGGACGAGGATGCGGCGGTGCGCGAGGTCGTCCCGCATCCGTTCGGTGAACGTGGGGTGCTCGTTGTCATCTGCCATACCTCGAGCCTGAGCCCCCGATGACAGGGTGCGCGAGCGATCCTGCCCTCGGCAGATCTGCCCGCGGCAGCGAAGCGCCCGTCCCACCACTGAGGTTGCTGAATCTGTCGATTTTTCGACGGATTCGGCAACCTCGTCGAGCCGGGACCGCCGCCGTCGGCTTTCGACGTCGCGAGGGCTGCGGGCTAGGACTCGGGGCGACCCACCCGCGGCATGAGAGCCACGGCGAGGAGCATGAGGACGGCCGTCGCCACGGCGCACCAGAACACCAGGTGCACGGCTCCGGCGAGACCCGGGCCCGCTGGCGTGCCGTCCGGGCCGACCGTCGTGTTGGCGTTGACGACGGCACCGAAGACGGCCACGCCGACGGCAGAGCCGAGCGACCGGGCGAACATGTTCGTGCCTGTCACCGCGCCGCGCTCGGCCCAGGCGGCGCTGGTCTGGGCGGCGATGAGCGTGGGCACGGCGGTCAGGCCCATGCCGCACCCGATGACGAACACGAAGGCCGAGATGTGCCACACCTGGCTGTCCTCGCCGAGCAGCAACGTCAATGTCGAGCCGAGGATGACCAGTCCGGCACCGATGAGCCCGGTGCTCCGGAAGCCGATCCGCAGGTAGACGCGGCCGGAGAACGAGGCGGTCAGCGGCCAGCCGAGGGTGAGGGCGGCGAGCGCGAACCCGGCGACCAACGGTCCGACGCCGAGGACCCCCTGGGCGAAGATGGGCACGTACGTGGACAGGCCGAGCACGATCACCCCGACCATGAACGAGGCCGTGGTCGAGGTCGCGACCACCCGGCGGCGCAGCACCCGCAGGTCGACGATCGGGTACCGCGCCCGGCGTGCCCACACCACGAACGCGCTCAGGAGCACGACCGCCGCGGAGAACGCACCGACGATCACCGGCGCCGACCAGCCGATCTCACTGCCCTCGAGCAAGCCACCCACGAGGAGCGCGCTCCCGCCCGTCAGCAGCACAGCCCCGACGTAGTCGATCGGCTCGCGGGCCCCGTCACGTTCGGGATCGCGGAACTTCCGCCACAGCAGCACTCCGGCGACCAGGCCCAGCGGCAGGTTGATCCAGAAGATCCAGCGCCAGGAGACGAACTGCGAGAAGACCCCGCCGAGGGTCGGGCCGGCGACCGAGGCGATGGCCCAGACGCTCGCGAGGTATCCCTGCGTCTTGGCACGCTCGGCAAGGGTGTAGATGTCGCTGACGATGGTCATCGACATCGGCAGGATCGCGCCGGCGCCGAGCCCCTGCACCACACGGAAGACGATGAGGGCTGGCATCGACCAGGCGACGGCGCACAGCACCGAGCCGGCGACGAACAGCGCGACACCTGCGAGCATGACGCGCTTGCGGCCGAGGACGTCCGCGAGCCGGCCGTAGATCGGCACGGTCACCGCCTGCGCGAGCGTGTAGCCGGAGAACAGCCACGGCACCTGCGCAAAGGCACCGAGCTCGCGGGCGATGGTCGTGGCTGCCGTGGCGAGGATCGTGGCATCGAGCGCCACCAGCGAGGTGGCGAGCATGAGCGCCCCGAGGACGGGGCCACGTTCCCGGTCCGCTCTCAGGCCGACAGCGCCCGTCGTGGTCGTCGGGGTGGGACCGGTCATGCGGCACGTCCTGTCGGCACGTGAGCAGGAAGCGGCGCCGTGGCCGCGAATATTCCCGGCTGGCTCGGTTCGCGGATCGAGGTGACGATTCCGCCGTCGTCCGATCGTCATGACGGTGACGGGCCGCACCCGAGCGGCCACACTGAAGGAGACGAAGGAGACACCGATGCGTTACGCACTGCTGCTGCACAACGTCGAGCCCGCTCCCGGCGAGGTCCCCGCCGAGGGCCTGGAGGAGATGGAGCGTCTCTCCGACGAGTACGCCAAGGCCCTGGAGGCGGCCGGTGTGCTCGTCGCGGCGGAGGTCCTGCAGTTCTCCGACGCGACGACCACCGTCACCCGGCGGACGGGAACCACTCAGATCCAGGACGGCCCGTTCGCGGAGACGAAGGAGGCGCTCGCCGGCGTCTTCCTCATCGACGTCGCCGACGGCGATGCCGCGCTCGCGTGGGCGGAGAAGTGCCCGGGCGCCACCTACGGCTCCGTCGAGGTCCGTCCCGCCGCCACCTCGTTCGTCGGCGGCGCCTGGACGGCCCCCGGGCCCGCCGAGTGACCGACACGTGAGCGAGGACGCCCACGCCGCGGCGGCCGCGACCGCCCGGGACGGTTACGGCCGTCTCGTGGCGATGCTCGCGGCCGCCGACGGCGATCTCGCAGCCGCCGAGGATGCCGTCGGCGACGCGCTGGAACGCGCGCTGGCCACCTGGCCCGAGCGCGGCGTCCCGGAGAACCCGGCGGCGTGGCTGCTCACGGTGGCGCGCAATCGCCGTCGTGATCGGTGGAAGTCCGCCGAAGCGACCCGCACCGAGCCCCTCGACCTGGACGAGACCCGCGTGCACGGCGCCGTCGTCGACGAGGTCGATCCGGAGGCGATCGGCGACCACCGGCTCGAGCTCATGCTGGTGTGCGCTCACCCGGCGGTCGATGGTGCGGTCCGCACACCACTGATGCTGAACACGGTGCTCGGCTTCACAGCCGAGCAGATCGCGGGAGCGTTCGCCGTGCCGACGGCGACCATGGCCACCCGCCTCGTCCGGGCGAAGCGGCGGATCAAGCAGATCAGGCCCGTTCGAGGTCCCCGACCGCTCCGCGCTACCGGACCGTATGGCTGCGGTCCTGGAGGCGGTCTACGGCGCGTACGTCATCGAGTGGGCCACCGCCGATGCCGAGCCGCGCGCGCTCCCACCGGAGAGCCTGCGCCTCGTCGAGGTCCTCGCCGAGCTCGCTCCGGAGGATCCCGAGGTGCGCGGCCTGGCGGCACTGGTCCTGCTCTCGTCGGCACGGGCACCAGCCCGGACGACGGCGGACGGGCAGTTCGTCCCGTTGGCCGACCAGGACCCGGCACGCTGGAATGCCGCGCTGATCGCGCGTGCGCACGACCATCTACGCGCCGCGCACGCCCGGCGCACCGTCGGGCGGTTCCAGCTCGAGGCCGCCATCCAGGCGACCCACTGCGCTCGCCGGGACGGGGAACCGACGGACTGGCAGACCTTGCGCCGCCTGCACACCGCGCTGCACGAGCTCGCGCCGTCCGACGGCAGCGCGACCGCCCTCGCCGCCGTCGTCGCCGAGACCGACGGTCCGGCCGCAGGTCTCGCCGTACTCGACCAGATCGCCGACCGGACCCGGCGCTTCCAGCCCGCCTGGGCCACCCGCGCGCACCTGCTGGCCCGCCTGGGGCAGGCCGACGATGCCGTCGCGGCCTACGACAAGGCGATCTCCCTCACGCACGACGCTGCACAGCGTGCCTACCTGCGGCGTCGTCGCGAGGGCTGAGCCGCCCAGCGTTGACATATGCCGATATCGGCATATGATGGACGTATGGCACGCGCAGCGACGACGACCGACGCGTTCAATGCGGTGGCCGAGCCCCGGCGCCGCGCGATCCTGGACGTCCTCGCCGGGCACGAGCGGTCGGTGAGTGAGCTCGTCGATGAACTCGGTCTTGGACAACCTCAGGCGTCCAAGCACCTCCGGGTGCTGCGCGAGGTCGGCCTGGTCGGCGTCCGTGATGACGGGCGTCGGCGTCTGTACCGACTGAACCCGGCGCCGCTGGAGCCGATCCACCGATGGGTCAGCCGGTACGAGTGGATGTGGAACGAGCGGTTCGAGGCGGTCGACACCGTCCTCGAGGACCTGAAGGAGAGCGACTGATGTCACCGACCACGGGCAGCGCCGTCGTCACGCTGCCGAGCGAGACCGAGATCCTCATCACGCGCCGGTTCGACGCACCCCGCGCAGTCGTGTATCAGGTCTTCACGGACCCGGAACTCATCAAGCGGTGGTGGGCAGGGAGGCAGGGCACAGTGACGAGCGCCGAGGTGGATCTGCGCGTCGGCGGTATGTGGCGCTATGTCATGACCACGAACAGCGGCTACGAGATCGCCTTCCACGGCGAGTACCACGAGGTCGTCCCGGACGAACGCTTGGTCTGCACGGAGATCTTCGAAGGAATGCCGGATGAGGATGACACCTCACCGCCGACACTCAACAGCTACACCTTCACCGAGTCCGGAGGGCGAACCACCCTCGAGCTCCTCACCACCGCGCCCGACCGGGCGGTCCGAGACGCGATCATGGAGTCGGGCATGGAGACCGGGGTGCACGACGGCTACGACATCGCCGAGCAGATTGCCATCGAGCTGACTGACGGCAGCTGAGCCCCGGCTCGACAGCACCTCACGGAGTCAGTCGAGCAGCGGCACCGGCCGGCCGTCGTCGACGACGGCCGAGATGCGTTCGAGCGCGGCACGGAACGCCGCGATCTCCTCGGCCGAGCCGATCGCCGTCCGCAACTGACGGTCGAAGTCCATCGCCACGGTCCGCAGGTCCTCGAACAACGCGTCCCCCTTCTCGGTGGCAGCGATCTGCTGGACGCGTCGGTTCTCCGGTGCCCGATGCCGAGTGATCAGGCCGGCGTCCTCCATGGCGCGGAGATGGTGGGTCAACGTCGCCTCGCGGATGCCCACCTCGGCGGCGATCTCGCGCTGGGTGGCCTGCGGGCGCGAACGGAGCGCGAGCAGGATATGCCAGATCGGACGGGACCCGCCTCGCGACTGCAATCGCTCGTCGAAGGCACGCGACATCCGCTGCGTGGTCTGCCAGATCCACACCGGTACCGGTTGCCGCCCCGTCGTCTCCATGCGCGCACTCTACGGCGGACGATTCGAGAAATAATCGTTAGACCTCAAACCCTTAGCGTTCTAATCTGAGCTCGTGTCAGGGGCCGGCGCCAGGCTTGCCCCACCGAGGGAGGAGTGGCGATGCACGCTGTGGAGCAGCTGGGAGAGCGGGTGACCCGGCCGGGGTCACCGACGTTCGAGGAGGCGACGCGACTGGAGTTCGCGGGGGAACCGCGGGTGCCGTCCGCGGTGGTGCGCGCCTCGAGTACCGACGACGTCGTGGCGGCCGTGCGGGCGGCGCAGGAGGACGGCCTGCCGTTAGCGGTCCGTACGGGCGGGCACAGCTACGGCCGGCACAGCCTGGCCGACGGCGGCCTGGTCCTCGACACCCGGCTCATGGACGGGGTCGAGATCGATGCTGCGGCCCGGGTGGGGCGGGCACAGGGCGGGGTGACGGCCGGCGCCTACACGGTCGCCGCCGCGGAGCACGGCCTGGCGACCGGGTTCGGCGACACCAAGACGGTGGGCGTCGCGGGGCTCGTGCTCGGCGGCGGGATCGGCTTTCTGAGTCGGCGGGACGGCCTGACCGTCGACAATCTCCTCGCCGCCGAGGTAGTCCTCGCCGACGGCACCGTGGTGGTCGCCGACGCCGACCGGCACCCGGACCTGTTCTGGGCGCTGCGCGGCGGAGGCGGGAACTTCGGTGTGGTGACGTCGATGAGCTTCCGGCTCGTACCGACCTCGACGGTCGTCGGCGGCTTCCTCGCGTTCGAGGCCTCGCCCGAGACCCTGAAGGCCCTTGTCGCGGCCGTCCGTGCGGCGCCGGACGAGCTCTCGGCGATGGTCAACGTCATGCGGACCCCGCCCGTGCCCTTCCTGCCGGAGGAGATGCACGGGGCGACGGCGATCATGGCCATCGTGTGCTGGTCCGGCGCTCCCGAGGAGGCCGAGCGGGCACTCGCGCCGCTGCGCAACGCCGGTTCCGTTCTCGCCGACATGGTCAGCGAGCAGCCCTACGCAGCGATGATCGAGGGCCCACCGAACGCGGGCGACGTCGTCTACCCGGCGGTGACCACAGGATTCGCGGACACGGTGGACGCGAGCTGGAGCCGGCGAGCCGTCGAGGCCGTCACGGCGGCCGAGACGCCGATGGCTGTGGTCAACCTACGTCCCATGGGCGGGGCCGTCGCCCGGGTGCCCTCCGAGGCGACGGCGTTCGCACACCGCAGTCGCGGTGTGATGACGACGGTCGCCGCGCTGTACCCGGACCCGGCCCTCAGCCCGGTGGCGCAGGCCTGGGCCGCCACCACCGGTTCCGAGCTCGGCCTCGCGGGCGCCGGCTACGTCAACTTCATGGCCGGCGCCACGACCGAGGACGTCGCCGCGGCCTACCCTGGCGAGACGCTGGCGCGGTTGCGTGAGGTCAAGCGGGCCTACGACCCGGACAACGTCTTCCGGTCGAACCTCAATATCTCGCCGGCGTAGCGACGGAACGGGGACGATCAGTGGTCAAGTCAGGCCAGGTGCCAGCCTCGCCGGAAGACGGGTACGCCGCCGTCGAGAGCGGCCTGGCACCAGTCGGCCAGCCGGTCGGCCACGTCGCCCGGGTCACGGTGGCTGGTGTCGAGCACAGTCATCGACCAGACGTCGACGAGGTCCGACCGCCCGACCCACCGGTCCCAGACCATCTCCGGCCAGGCGTCGGTGGTGACGACGTCGGGCAGATGGGTCGGGTCGGTGGCGTGACGACGCAGCCAGTCGGCGAACGCGAGGTGCCGGTGCCGCCACTCCGGCGGGTCGGCGCGGCCGTCGAGGCGTGCGTGGAGTGAGGGTTCGTCCACGTCGAGCAGGCACACGGCGACGTCGATCCGGTCGGCGGACGGAGCGGCGAGCACCTCGCCCGCGGGGACGGGATCGCCGGCGAGCAGGACGTGCCGGCCTTCGGCCTCGAGCTCGAGCGCCCGTCGGACGGCGACCTCCGCCTGCTGCTGGCGCCATGCGACGGTCGGAACGTCCGGGACGGGACCGAGCGTGCACAGTTCGTGGGACTCGAAACGGTCCCCCAGCCTCTCGCGCAGGCGCAGGCGGGCGGTCGACTTGCCGACACCGGAAACACCGGAGATGAGCAGTAGCACAGTTCTTCCTTCGTACACAGGGGCAGCCCGCCACCTCTCGAGCGGCCGGCCGTAGCGGCTGTCGTCGCGGGCCGTGAACGCGGCCCGGCGGTCAGCTCAGCGGGAAGACGTACTGCTGCATGGAGGCGACGCTACCCGGCGGGCCCGATCGCTTCCACGGCTTTTCCGGTTGGATGGGAGTGTGAGTTCCTGGCAGACCCATGCGTCGTCGACCGTGTACGAGAATCCGTGGATCCGCGTCCGGGAGGACCGGGTGACCCGGCCGGACGGGGACGACGGCGTCTACGGCGTGGTCGAGGTACGGCACCCGGCGGTGTTCGTGGTGCCGATCACCGCCGACGGCGAGGTCCTGCTGATCCAGCAGTTCCGGTACACGATCGGGCGGGAGTCGCTCGAGATCCCGGCCGGCGGCACGGACGGGGAGGAGCCGTTGATCGCGGCCCGGCGAGAACTGCTCGAGGAGACCGGCCACACGGCGTCGTCGTGGCGCGAGCTCGGGCCGACGTACTCGCTCAACGGCGTGAGCGACGCGCCCGGCACGATCGTCCTCGCCCAGCACGTGATCCCGGTCGAGGACGCCTCGACACACGGTCAGACCGAGGAAGGCATCACGCAGGTGCGCGCGGCGCCCTGGCCTGAGGTGCTCGAGCTCGTGCGGCGCGGCGAGATCCACGACGGCGAGACCATGGCCGCGCTGCTGCACGCGGCGGTCGCCCTGGGTCGCCTGGGCTGATCCGGGTGCGCCGACACGGGGCCCAGCGCGGGCCGCCCTCAGGTCAGGTGCTTCGACGCCTCGCGGCGGGACAGCGGGCTGAGCCGGTCACCGAGCTCGTCGAGCAACGCGCCGACCCATCCAGGATCCGTCTTGGCGAAGTCACGCAGCGCCCAGCCGACCGCCTTGCGGATGAAGAACTCGTGGCCGTACCGCGAGTCGGCGAGGTTCGCGCGGACCACGTCCTCGAGCAGGTCCCTGTCGGTGTCCGCCTTGCGGAGCAGCTGGGACAGGATCGCGGTGCGCCGAATCCACATGTCCTCCTCGCGCGCCCACGTACGTATCCGGGGCGTGACAGTCTCCGGGTACGCCGCCAGGATCGGCGCGACCCGGTGGGTGGCGACGTCGTCCACGTAGTCCCACCACGCCCCGGTGAGGACGAGGTATCGGTACAGCTCGAGGGCCGCGGGGTCCTGCCACTGCCGGTAGTGACGATGGCCCGTCAACGCAATGGCGGCGTAGCGCTCCTCGCGGTGCGTCGCGCCGTCCCACAGGACACGGACGGTGTCCTCCCAGGCGGCGCGGTCGGCCGTCCTTCGGTCGGCGTATAGAGGACGCAGGAGGCGGGTCAGGTGCGCGGAGGTGACGCCGTGGAACGGCATCGCCGACTTCATGTAGCGCTGCTGCGCGTGGGCACGTTCGGCGTCGCCGGCGGCACGGAGTACGGCCCGAACCTCGTCGACGAGTACGTGGTCAGCCGTCATCGTCGCCCCTCCGCCACCCGGTGGTCCCGCCTCTCGGCACCGACACTACGGCGAGCGTCCACCGGTATAGCCCGTCCAACCGCGGGTCTGGTGCGGCGCCGGCCGGAGTGGGACAGTCACGGCACATGTCGGAATCGGGCGCGGCTGTTCGACGACGAGCTGAGACCGCACGAGACTACGGAGGCTTCAGATGCGCACCCTCATCGTCAGCGAGTTCATCACCCTCGACGGAGTGATCGAGAACCCCGAGTGGACCTACACCGAGGTCAAGCCTGTCCCGGAGATGTACGAGCTCAAAGGGCGCGAACAGACCGAGGCGGGATGCCTGCTGCTCGGCCGGGTCAGCTACGACGAGTTCGCTCCGGTCTGGCCCGACATGGAGGAGTTCGCCGAGTACAACGCGATGCCGAAGTACGTCGTCTCCTCGTCGTTGGAGAATCCGCAGTGGCAGAACACCTCGGTGCTTCGTTCGCTCGACGAGGTCCGCACCCTCAAGGAGTCCGACGCCGCGGGGACGATCCTCGTGCATGCCTCCGGCACCCTGGCCCGGGGGCTGCTGGCGGCCGGCCTGGTCGACCGCTACCACCTGCTGGTCTTTCCACTCGTGCTCGGCGGCGGCAAGCGGCTCTTCCCCGCCGCGGGCGGCACGAAGGCCAGGCTCGACCTCGTCGAGCACGAGACGTACTCGAACGGCGTGCAGATGCAGGTCTGGGACGTCGCGCGGTGAGGCCTCGGCGCGACCCGGTGCGATTCAGCGCGACGTCGTGAACTGCGCGACGGTGTCCCGGATCGCGCGTTCGGTCGGCAGGCGTTCCATCGAGGACGCGCCGTAGAAACCGTCCACGCTCGGGCACCGTTCGACGACGTACTGCACATCCGGCGGCTCGGCGATTGGCCCGCCGTGACAGAGGACGAGCACGTCCGAGCGGACCGACCGGGCGGCCGCGGCCCACTCCTCGATGAGCGGCACGCACTCATCGAGCGTCCGAGCGGACTCCGCCCCGATGCTGCCGCCGGTCGTCAGCCCGAGATGCGCCACCACGATGTCCGCCCCCGCCTCGGTCATCGCGACCGCGTCCTCGGCGGAGAACACATACGGGGTGGTGAGCAGGTCCTGCTGGGCCGCGAGCCGGATCATCTCCACCTCGAGCGCATAGCTCATCCCGGTCTCCTCCAGGTTTGCCCGGAAGAGACCGTCGATGAGACCGACGGTCGGAAAGTTCTGCACCCCGGAGAACCCCAGGCCCGCGAGATCGGCGAGGAACCGTTCCGGGTCGTAGAACGGGTCCGTTCCGTTGACGCCGGCCAGGACCGGCGTTTGCCGCACTACCGGCAGGACTTCACGTGCCATATCGACCACGATGTCGTTGGCGTTCCCGTATGCCATGAGTCCGGCGAGCGAGCCGCGTCCGGCCATGCGGTAACGGCCGGAGTTGTACAGCACGATAAGGTCGATGCCGCCGGCCTCCTCGGCTTTCGCCGACAGCCCGGTCCCGGCGCCACCTCCGATCACGAGCTCGCCGCGGTCGCGCTTTGCCCGCAGTCGGGTGAGGATCTCTGTGCGGTCGAATCGGGGCATCTCAGGAGGTTCCTCTCGTGCTCAGGTACTCGTGCAATCGGTCGGCCATCGCCGCGCTGAAGGCCTCGTCGTTGACTGCGAGGTCGAGTTCGACGACGTCCACCACGGAGCGGTCGACGTGGGCGCGGATAGCGTCGAACAGAGCCTGATCCGCGGCCGGGTCGTGAAACGGCGCGCCCTCGACCGCGAGCGCGGAGACTCCCCGCAGCGGCAGGAACAGCGTGACCGGTCCGCTCGACCGGGACAGCCGGGTCGCGACCCGGGTGCCGAGCTGCTCGCACTCCTCGGGCGTGGTCCGCATCAGTGTGATGCTCGGGTTGTGCACGAAGAGGTTGCGCTCGGCGAACCGGTCGGGCACGGTCTCGCGCGGGCCGAAGTTGACCATGTCCAGCGCGCCGACGGACACCACCTGCGGGATGCCGGCGCGACCGGCGGCCGTGAGGCGGTCCGGACCGGCCGAGAAGACGCCGCCGACCAGTTCGTCGGCGAGTTCCGTCGTCGTCACGTCCAGCACCCCGGACAGGTACCCCTCGGCGGCCAGCGCCTCCAGCGTGGCGCCACCCACCCCAGTCATGTGGAAGACCAGCACCTCGTAGCCGTGGTCGGACAGCAGGCTCCGCGCGTGGTCGACGCACGGTGTCGTGACACCGAACATGCTGGCGGCGATGAGGCTGGCTGTGTCCGGCCAGGACACCGGCGCCGAGGTGACCATGCCCGCCATGGCGTCGGCCGCGTTGCCGAGGATCTGCGCAGAGATCCGGTTGACGCCGGCGACGTCGACGACGCTGGGCATCAGCATCAGGTCCGACTCCCCGACGTAGGCCCGCGTATCCCCGGAAGCAGCGGTAGAGACGATGAGTTTGGGAATCCCGAGCGGCAGCACCCGGAAGGCGTGGGAGGCGAGCGAGGTGCCGCCGGTACCGCCCAGGGCGAGCGCGCCGTCGCAACGCCCGTCACGCCGCAGGCGGTCCACGACGGCGGCCGCGCCCGCAGCCATGGCCGTCACCGCAGCGCCGCGGTCGCCCGCCCGCCGCAACGCCGACAGGTCCGCCTCACCCGCGGCCGACACCTCCTCGCGGGCGACGTCGGGCAGGAATGCCGGCTCGCCAAGAACGCCGGCATCCACCACGACGGTGTCAACTCCAGCAGCATGCAGCCGTTCCCGGACGAACTCGTACTCGCCGCCCTTGGTGTCCAGCGTCCCGAGCAGGACGACGGTGGGCCGCGTCATCGTCACTCTCCGATCGCCTGGCGGTCCGCGGAAGAGAACGTGATGACGAAAACCGCGTCGTCCGTCCCCACGTTGCGGGCATTGTGCCAGGCCCCGGTCGGGATGCTGATGGTGTCGCCCGGCCCCATCGAGATGAGCTCGTCGTCGACCGTGTGCTCGATCGTGCCCCGCAGGACGTGCAGCACCTCGTCGCAGTTGGGGTGATAGTGGCGCGGGTTGGCCTCACCGGGAGCGATGTGACAACGCCCCACGGTCATCGTCTCCGAGTTGTTGAGCGCGCCTGAGACCATCCACTCCAGGCGGCCCCAGCTCTGTGTCTCCGTCACCACGTCGTCGGCGCGGGTGAGGCGGATCTCGTGCTGGGTCATGTCGTTCTCCTTCGTCGTCCTGTCGTCGTCATCGGGGGCGTCATCTCTCGATCGTCGCGACGGTGCCGGGTTCGGTGCGCACGTACGCCTCGTAGAGGCGCATGATCTCCCGGACGTCGGCCAGCGTCCCCTTCTGCGGCGGCGTCCCGGTCAGCGCACTGGTGCAGAAGTGGACGATCTCGGGCACGTAGCCGAGGTAGAAGAGGTTCTTGTTGTACAGCTGCCCCAGGGAAAACTCCGGCTCCCACCGCAGGGGCGCGGTGTCGTCGTCGACCAGGTACGAGCCGCTCCGGCCGTACGGGAGCGACGCGCCGCGGCGGTAGTACGTCAGCCGCACCCCGTTGTCGACGACGACGTTCGCGCCCTCCCCGACCACCTCGACCCGCTCGAGCGGGCTGGTGGCGGCCGAGCCGGCCGTCAGGTGGAGCGTGCCCACGGCGCCAGAGGCGAACCGCAGGGACGTGACGCTCCCGCCGGTGCGCGGTTCCCACTCGTACGAGAGCCGCTCCACCGGGCCCATCAGGTGATGCAGCACGGCCGCGGGGTGGTAGATGTGATCGAGGAAGCCGACCATTCGCCTCCTGTCGGAGCGTTCGGCCATCGGTGGCAGGCTCTGCGGGTAACGGACCGAGATCGAGGACGGCTCGCCGAACTCCGGGCGCGCCAGGATCTCGGTGACCTTGTCCATGGCCGGCGTGAACACCTTCTTCAGGCCGGTCATGACGAATCGGCCGGTCTCCTGCGCGACCGCTTCCAGTCGGTCGAGGGCCGGGTGGTTGGATGCCGTCGGCTTCTCCATCCACACGTGGGCGCCGGCGCGCAGGGCGTCCTCGGCGAGCGCGGTGGCCTGGACGTCGCCGTCGTCGGTGTAGCCGGTGACGATGAAGACGGCGTCCGGGCTCTCGGCCCGGAGCATTTCGCGGTGATCGTTGTGGGCCCGGCCGGCGCCGAAGGTGCGCGCGTAGTCTCGCGCCCGGTCGCCGTCGGTGTCGCACACGGCGACGAGGTCCACGGGGGCGTACTGGAAGGAGGGATAGACGTTCCGGTACGAGTGCCCGCCGGCGCCGATGAAGGCGCAGCGGAGCCGTTCGGAGTGTTCGAACTGGTAGGTCACCACGGGTCGGTTCCTCATTTCAGTGCGCCGGCGACGAGCCCGCGGGTGAACGAGCGCTGCAGCACCAGGTAGACGACGATGGACGGGATCATGGCCAGCACGATGCCGGCGAAGAGGGCACCGTAGTCGGCGCTGTGCTGGCCCTGGAACTGCGCGAGCCCCAGCGGGATGGTGCGGTTCTCCTCGCTGAGCAGGAGGAGCACGGCGAGCTGGTACTCATTCCAGGCGCCGAGGAAGCTGAACACCGCAACGGCCAGCACCGGCGGCTTGGCCAGCGGCAACATGATGGTGTGGAAGATGCGCCAGTCACCGGCACCCTCGGTTCGCGCCGATTCCATGAGCTCGCTCGGCAGGTCGCGGAAGAAGTTGCGGGTGATGAAGACGCCGATGGGGATGCCGGTGGCCACGAGGACGAGCGTGATCCCGAGGCGGCTGTCGACCAGCGAGAACTCCCGGAGCTGGTAGAAGGTCGGCACCATGATCGCCTCCACCGGCAGCGTCATGACCAGCAGGTAGACGTAGAAGAGGTTGCGGCCGCGGCCGGTCACAAGCTTGCCGAACACGTAGCCGGCCGGGGTGGTGACCGCGACCGTCAGCAGAGTGGCCGCCACCGCGATGAGGGCGCTGTTGACGAAGTAGGTGCTGAAGTTCCCGTCCGTCCAGACGGTCACGAAGTTTTCCCAGCGCCACGTCCCTGGCAGGCCGAGCGCGTCACCGAAGATCTCGGTGTCGTTCTTGAAGGCGCTGGTGATCGCCCACATGAAGGGCACCAGGGTGACGCCGACGATCAGCGCCACGACCACCACCAGGCTGGTGCGTACGGAGCTGCTGCGCATCGCGATCACCCCTCGCTCGCGCGGCGGTCGCGCCATCGGTTGAACAGCATGGTGATCAGCACGGCGATCACGGCCAGGCTGAGCCCGGCGGCGCTGGCCGCACCGACGTCACCGAGGCCGAACGCCTGGCGGTAGGCGTAGACCGCCACGAGCTCGCTGGACCGGTCCGGCCCACCCTGCGTCATGGCCCAGACGGTGCCGAAGCCCTTGAGCGCGTTGATGAACGCGAGCACGATGACCAGGCTCATCGTGTTGTACAGCGCCGGGATCGTGACGTTCCGGAATCGCTGCCACGGTCCGGCCCCGTCGATGGAGGCGGCCTCGTGCAGGGCCGGGTCGATCGCTTGGATGCTCGCCAGGAAGATCACCATGTAGAAGCCGTAGGCCTGCCAGGCGCTCGCGATCCCGACCGCGGGGAGCGCGGTCGAGGCCTCGCCCAGCCAGGGATGGACGAGCGCGTCCAGGCCGACGCGGTCGAGGACGCCGTTCAGCAGCCCGATGGTCGGGTGGTACATCTGGCTCCACACGACGCCGACGACCGCGAGTGAGAGGACGTGCGGCAGAAAGGCAAGACCACGGAAAAGCGACTGCGCCCACCGCCATCGGATCTCGCTGATCAACGCTGCGGTCAGCAGACCGCCACCGACGGCGAGACTGAGGTGGATGGCCCACCACAGGACCGTCCGGGCCAGCGCCCACAGGAAGTTCGGATCCGTCCAGACCCGCGCGTAGTTCTCCAGCCAGACGCGGTCCATCACCGCGGCGACGCCGTCCCACGTATAGAAGCTCATCTGGATGCCGCGCGCCAACGGCGCCAACACGAAGACAGCGAGCAGCACCAACGACGGTGCGAGCATCAGCGCCACCATGACGCCGCGGCGGCTTCGCGGCTGCGTCGGGCGTCCGCCCGGGGGCCGTGCGGCGGTCGGGGCCGGTACCGCGGCGCCGACGCCGACCTGCTGGGACACACCCATCACTCTCGATCTCCCTCGGTCGATGAGTCAGTTCGTGGCGCGGGCGTCCTCAACCGCGCGCATGGCTGGTGCCGGCTCGGCACTGCCGCTGATGAGGCCTTGCACGGCGTCGTACCAGGCCTGCTTGGCCGCCTCGTTCAGGTAGACGCTCGGGTTGTACCCCGACCCGTCCGCCGTCTTGTCCAGGGCGTCGCGGATCGCCGGTGCCACCTCGATGCCGTCCGGGACCACCTGCGCCGGGACGAGCGTGCCGCCGTTCTCCGCCGTGAGCGCGAGGTAGTCCTCGCTCGAGACCCAGGCCAGCCACGCCTCGACGGCAGAAGCAGACCTCGTGCTGTTGCTCGCGATCCAGCTCAACGCGAGCCCTGCTGTCGGTCGGGCAGGGTCGGTCGGATCGACCGGCGGCATCGGGAACGCCCCGAAGTGGGAGACGTCCGCGCCGTCGTGCCGTTCCTCGATGATCGGCCCCTGGGGCTGGACCACCATGGCGCCGTTCCCGCGCCAGAACCCCGCCTCCGCCTGTGCCCCGTCGAGCGCTGCAGCCTGCCCGGCGTCGATGCAACCGTTGTCGATCAGCTCGGTGAGCATCTCAGCGGCGCGCACCACGGCGTCCTGGTCGAACGGCTCGTCGTCGTAGATGATTTCGCGCATAGCCTGTGCGCCTGCCGAGGCCTGCACGAGTGTGCCCAGCAGCCATCCGCCGGCAAAGTTGTCCCGGACGCCGGCAAGCAGGGGCCGAACCCCGGCCTCCCGGAGGGTCGCGCAGGCGTCGAGGAGCTCGTCGTAGGCCGTCGGTACCTCGAGGCCGTGCTCGGCGAAGATCTCCTCGTTGTAGTAGACCTGGAACACGTCCAGGCCTTCGACGATCTCGAAGATCTCGCCGCCGCCGTTCGCGCCGGCGCGGATCTGCTCCAGCACGTCCGGCCGGTAGCGCTCCTCGAGTCCGTGCTCGGCGTAGAGGTCGCCGAGCGGGGTGATGAGGCCGGCCTCGGCGAGGAGGCCGACGCGCCCGGGACCGGAGTTCACCATCAGGACGTCGGGGCCCTGACCGGACCGGAGCATGGTCTGTGCGCTGCCGTCCTCGAACGAGACGCCGCCTTCGACATACTCGACGGAGACGTCCGGGTGACGACGCCGGAACTCCTCGACGGTGGCCTCTGTGTACGGGAAGTCCGGCCCCATGATCCGCAACGTCTGCGACGTGTCCTGCGGCTCGGCCGCCTGCGCGCCACCGGGGGCGGGCACGGTCGCGCACCCCGTCAGGCCGACGCCAAGGGCCAGTGCCCCGGCGACTGCGAGCCTCCCTCGGACAAACGTCATGACCAACTCCCCTCTGAGTCGACGATGCGTCGGCGCCACCTGCTGCTTTGGCTGGGCTGTCCGTTACATTGGCCGGTACCGCCCTGGGCGTTCCATAGCCAAAGAGGAGAAATTGGTCCCTGAATGGACTTCCGAAGTGTGTACTCGGCCGATCACCTGGCACGGATGCTCGTCGCGACTGGCGCGAAATCGGGGCCACTGCATCATCGGCTCAGCACCGGGATCGCAGAGCTGATCGATCGCGGTGAGCTGCCACCGCTCGCCGTCCTACCCGCGGAACGCGCGCTCGCGGACGCGCTGCTCGTGAGCCGGACGACGGTGGTCACGGCATACCACGCATTGCGCGAATCGGGCCGCCTGCAACGCCGCCGGGGCAGCGGCACGTGGGTCAGCGCCGCGACCCCCGGGAGCAAGCGGGAGACCGTCTCGGGCAGCGAGCTCGCCGGGGACCATCTCGCGTCCTCGTTTCTGAACGGGCCGCTGGCCACGGTCGACTTCGCCAACGCCGCCCTACCCAGCCTGGATCTGGTCGCGGACGTCTCGGCCGGGTTGACCGGGGCGGACTATCGCGCGCTTGCGATGGACCATCACGGCTACCACCCCCGCGGCCTGCCGACGCTCCGTGAGCGCATCGCCGCGTGGTACTCGGCCGCGGGGACCCCGACCGCGCCGGACGAGGTGCTAGTGACGTCGGGCGCACAGCAGGCGCTGGAGCTGATCGCGCGCGGATGCCTGCACCCGGGCGACGGCGTCGTCGTCGAGGAACCGACTTACCGGGGCGCCCTGGAGGCGTTCTCCCGCCAGGGCAGCAGGATCAGCTCCGTGCCGGTCGATCGCGACGGCCTCGACACTGACGAGCTCGACCGAGTGCTCGCCGGCGGCCGCTCGACGCGCCTGGTCTACGTGCAGGCCGCCGCGAACAACCCGACCGGAGCCGTGTGCTCCGAGAACCGGAGGCGCCGCCTGGTCGCAGCCGTCAAGAGGTCGGAAGCCGTGCTCATCGACGACACCTCGCTGATGGGCACCACCTTCCGCGGTGATCCCCCGCCACCACTCCTCACGGGAGCCGGCGACCGGGTGATCACAGTCGGATCGATGAGCAAGCTGTTCTGGGGCGGCCTGCGGCTCGGGTGGCTCCGTGCGCCGTCCCGGGTGATCTCGCGACTGGCCCAGGTCAAGGGCGGCACAGATCTGGGCACCTCGTTGGTGAGCCAGGAGATCGCCCGGCGTCTGTTCGACCACATCGACGACGCGGCCGCCGAGCGGCGCAAGGGACTCGATGCGGGGTTCGCCACCTTGACCGATCTGCTGGCCGACCACCTGCCGGACTGGACGTGGGCGGAACCCCGCGCCGGCGCCTCGCTGTGGGTTCGATTGCCACAGGGCGACGCCACGCATCTGGCACAGGTCGCCCTCCGCTTCGGGCTGGCCCTGCTACCTGGTGCGGTGTTCTCGGCGGAGGGCCGAACGGATGACCACACGCGGTTGCCGTACGCCCTGCCACCTCACGTCCTGCAGGAAGGCGTTCTCCGGCTGGCGCGCGCGTGGCGTGCCTACACGGACGGCGGTCTCCGCGAGATGTCGTTGACGACGGCGGTCACCTGAGGTCGCCGAATGCGACCAGTGACGGCCATCTCTCAGCGCGGCTGATACGTCAAGCAGTCCGCGGTGTCCTGGCCGGGACCGACGCGCACGGCCGGTGCAGCACACTCGAGATCGACGTTGTGGTCGCAGTCGTGGCGCTGACAGGCGCCCACGTGCGAGACGACCTTGTCGAGGCCGCCCTTGACGCCCAACGGGATGAACGTCTCGCACTGTGCGTCACCCTCACCGCCGATCGTGACCGCGGCGGCGTGGCAGCTGGAGTGGTCGTTGTAGGAGCATCCGGTCACGGAGCACTCGGTGACCGCGGGAAGCTCGGCGAGCGTACTCATGGTGCCCTCCCTCGCGGCGGCTGGGCGCCACCGACGAATTCACGATAGAACGCCGTCGAGCATTTCACCAGTGGGGTGCAGAAAATCGGTCGACGAATTCCGAGGAGACGTCGCGCCGCACCACATTTCCGAAAGGAAAGCGTGACCTAATTCGGCACTGCCGGTGCGGGATCGGGGGCCGAACCTGCCCACCAGTTCTGGATCGATGAAGCGCGTGATCCCGCCGATTCCGCCGTCGTGGACGTCGAGGACGACGACGCCGCTCGGGGACGTTCCGGCCTCGTTGCGGAAGTAGCAGCCGAACGCCGGTTGCCGATTCGCGACCGTCGGCTCGAGAACTAGCTTTCCCCCACGACCGCCCGCCGAAGCACGGAGGAATTCGGCAATGTCGCCGTGCCCTATATACAGGTGCGGTGCCGGCGGCATGGCGAGCCAGGCCTCATCGGTGAGCAGGGTGAGCAGGGTGTCGACGTCGTCCGCCTCGAAGGCCTCGGCGAATCGAGCGACGAGTTCCGCCACGCCGGGCTCGTCGGGCGGCCGGCTCGCCCGGGTGACCGGCATCGCCCGACGCGCCCGTTGCAGCAGCCCCTTGACCACCGTCACCCCCTCCCCCAACAGCTGCGCGGCTTCCGCCGTCGAGTATCCGAAGACGTCCACCAAGACCAGGGCGGCTGCTTGGCGCGCCGGTATCGCCTGCAGCGCCGTGACGAACGCGAGCTCGATGGTCTCGCGGCGCTCCTCCCGGGCCTGGGGATCGTCCGGGTACGGCTGCACCCACGTCACGTCCGAGGTGCGCGTCAGCGGACATCTTGGCCTGCGACCGTTCCGATCCACAGACCCGCGGTGTCAGTACCGGTACCGACATCGAGGAGGAACCATGAACGAGTCCGTAAAGACGAGCCGTGGGGCGCTGGACATCGCCCTCGCCTACCACCGCACCTGGTCACAGGACGCCTTCGACCGTGCGATGGCGTACATCGCCCCTGACATCGCGGTCCAGACCCCGGCGGGGCCGCTGCAGGGGGGCGAGGCCTTCCGGGGATTCATGGGGCAGTTCGCCGCAACGGTCGAGGCCACCGAGCTTCTCGCCGCCTACGGTGATGACGCTCGCGCACTCGTCCTGTACGACACCCGGACACCCGACGTCCCGAGCGCACCAGGGGCCGAGTTGGTCACCGTCCGCGACGGGCGGATCACGACCATGCGGATCCTGTTCGACCAGTTGCCGTTCGCTCTCGCCGCCGGCGAGGTCGTCCCCGCGACCGCACACGTAGAGTGACGTCATGGCCGGGACAGGCGACGACGGAGCGCAGAGCACCCGTCGAGCGGCACAGGAGATCCTGGACCGCCTCGCGAGCGCGTACACCGACCGGCCCGGAGTCGACCGGGCGGCGATGTTCGGCAGCGAGGCCGTGCGGGTGGGCGGAAAGATCGTCGGATTCGTCACGCCCGAGGGTGAGCTCGTCGTCAAGGTGCCGGCGCCCCGAGCGAGCGCTCTGGTCGAGGCCGGGACGGCTGCCCGCATGGCGATCGGCGGCCGGCCCGCCCGCGAGTGGCTCGGCGTCCCACTCGCACGCAGCGGTCTGTGGGCGGACCTTCTCGAGGAGTCCTTCGCCTACGTGTCGGGGGCCTACGTGTCCGAGTCCGCAACCTCGCCGAGGCGCCGGTCAGAGGCGTGACGCCTGCCGGACATCGCGGTGAGAGCCGCCAGCGTCCCGGTCACGGCGAGGACCGCGAGACTCAGCACGAGCACGGGGAGGTCGTGGCGAGTGAGCATCGCGACCACCCCGATGAGGACCAGGACACCGGCGGCTACGAAGCGGGAGCGGGCCAACCGACCGAATCGCGATCGCAGGAAGAGCACGTTGCCGACGAGGTAGACGAGCGGTCCGGCGACGGTCACCACGATCATCGCCGGCGTGAGGTGCTCGTGCGTGAGCCGCAGCTCGGTCGAGACGGCGACCGCGATGGCCCCGAGCACCATGAACGCGTGCGCGTACGCGTAGGCGGACCGGAGCGCGGCGGTACTGCCGTCGCCGCCCTGGACGTCGTGGCCCGCGAGGGCGAAGTAGTTCCACCAGAGCACGAACAAGGCGGCGAAGCCGAGGACAAGGCTGCCCACCAATGCACCGTCGATCTCGCCCTCGGAGACCAGCGTGTTGCCCATGAGGAGGATGGATTCGCCCAGCGCGATGATGAAGACGAGCCGGTTGCGCTCTGCCAGGTGCTCCGGGTCGGCGTCCCACAGCCGCATGTGGGCGTGTCCGACCCCGGGCACGCGGTACTGCGCGAGCGGTGCGGCGTAGTCGACGACGGCGGCGAGGACCCACACGAGCAGCCGCGAGTCCGGTTCGAGGAATGCGCCGACGATCCACAGCGCACCCGCTGCGGCGGACCAGATCAGCAACATCCGGTAGTTCGACGCCAGTCGCTGCCCGCGGAACGCCCAGATCATGAACAACGGGCGCACCAGCCCCATAGCGAGGTAACACCCGACGAAGAGCAGCGCGCGGTCACCGAAGGCGTCCGGGATGGCCACCGACATCCCGAGTGCGGCGAGCATCAGCAGACCGGTGAGCAGTTGGACGACGGTGCTGCCCGGACGCAACCAGTTCATGATCCAGGCGGTGTAGTTCCACCCCCACCAGACCGCGGCAAACACCACGACCGTCTGCGCGGCGCCGAGCCAGGTCAGGTGTTCGAGCAGCAGGTGCGAGAGCTGGATGATCGCGAAGACGTAGACCAGGTCGAAGAAGAGCTCGACCGGCCCGACCTCCGAGCGCTCCGGCCCGGCCGGCCGGATGACCTTCGCACGTGTGCCGATGGACGCCATGTTTCCTCCAATGCCGCGGGTGCCGCACACCCTCCGCAGATCCGCGAGCGCGACAATGGCGCGCTGACCTGGCATTGCGCAACTCTCGCGGCTGACCAGAGCGGCGACAGTCAGCGCAAGGACTTACGAAAGAAGAGCTCGGCGTCGGGGTTGTCGTTGTACCGCTCGATGCGGTGATACCCGGAGCGCTCGTAGAGCGCGATCGCCTCCGCCAACGCCCCGTTGGTGTCGAGCACCATCTCCCGGTAGCCGCGCTCGAGGGCGAGCTGCTCGAGGTGGCGCAGCATGCGCGAACCGAGGCCGGCACCGCGCCAGTCGCTGTGGACCCACATGCGTTTGACCTCCGCGGCGTCCGGGACGGTGTCGGGTGCGGGTCGGATGCCACCGTAGGCGACCGGGGAGCCCTCGGAGGTGGCGACGACGAACGTCGATCCGGGCTCCGGCTCGTCCGCCGCACCACCGGCGAAGCCGAACCGCTCGTGCAGCTCGTCGACGAAGGCCTGCTGCGCCCGACGGGCGAGCGGATCGGTGACCTCGACCTCACGCAGCTGCACGGTCGCGGCGCGGACCAGGAGGTCCGCCGTCATCAGTGCCTCCGCGAGCCGTGCCCGCTGACGCGGGGTGAGGGCCTCGACGATCCCGGTCGCCTTGGCCTCGGACCGCCGGTCCAGGTCCAGCCAGGCCTGCCGTCCCGCCGCGGTGAGCCGGGCGAGGCGCCGCCGGCCGTCGCTCTCGTCCGGGACCGTCTCGATCAACCCGTGGCGCTCGAGGTAACGCAGCGTGCGCGAGAGCTGCCCCGAGTCGAGATCGAGACGACGGCGCAGGTCGGCCACCGAGGCCCCGTCGGACCGGCCGATCTCGAACAGCAGCCGCGAGACGGCCAACGGGCGGCCGGTGCCGAGGAAGGACTCCTCGAGCACGCCCACCCGCTGGGTATAAGTCCGGTTGAAATGCCGCAGGACCGCCGTCGTTTCGCTCAGCTCCGCTGACTGCATATAGCTGACCTTAGTCAGGTAATCCTTGCCGCGCGAGTACCCGCCGCTGTGCCGTCCGCGCAGTGCCGGCGAGCGTGGCGCCGCCGTGGACCCGTAAGGTCCGTCGTGCAGCCGTCCGCCGTCGGACGCGAAGCCGCGCAGAAGGGACGAGGATGCAGACCGTCAAGGCAGTGGTCGCCCGCGCCAAGGGAGCGCCGGTCGAGGTCACCACCATCAATGTGCCGGACCCGGGACCCGGCGAGGCACTCGTCCGGGTTCAGACCTGCGGGGTCTGCCACACCGACCTGCACTACCGCGAGGGTGGGATCAACGACGACTTCCCGTTCCTGCTCGGGCACGAGGCCGCCGGCGTGGTCGAAGCGGTCGGCGAGGACGTCACCGGCGTGGCCCCGGGCGATTTCGTCGTCCTCAACTGGCGGGCCGTCTGCGGGAAGTGCCGCGCCTGCAAGCGCGGTGAGCTGCAGTACTGCTTCGACACGCACAACGCCACCCAGGCGATGACCCTGGCCGAGGGCGACGACGCCGGGACCGAGCTCAGCCCGGCACTGGGAATCGGCGCGTTCGCCGAGAAGACGCTGGTCGCCGCCGGACAGTGCACCAAGGTCGACCCCTCCGCCCGGCCGGCCGCCGTCGGACTGCTCGGGTGCGGCGTCATGGCCGGCATCGGTGCCGCCATCAATACCGGCAACGCCGGCCGCGGCAAGTCGGTCGCGGTCATCGGGTGCGGTGGCGTCGGCGCGGCCGCCGTCGCCGGCGCGGCCCTGTCCGGGGCCAGCCCGATCATCGCCGTCGACATCGACGCCGCGAAGCTCGAGACAGCCCGGCGCCTCGGCGCCACCCACACCGTCGACTCCTCCCGTTCGGACGCCATCGAGGAGATCAAGCGGATCGCCGCCGAGACCTACGAGGGCGCCGAGGGCGCCGACGTCGTCATCGAGGCGGTCGGCCGGCCGGAGACCTGGAAGCAGGCCTTCTACGCCCGTGACCTCGCCGGCATCCTGGTGCTGGTCGGCGTGCCGACCCCGGAGATGACGGTGCCCGACCTGCCGCTGCTCGACGTGTTCGGCCGCGGCGGCGCGCTGAAGTCCTCCTGGTACGGCGACTGCCTGCCCTCCCGTGACTTCCCGATGCTGGTGGACCTGTACCAGCAGGGCCGCCTCGACCTCGACACGTTCGTCACCGAGGAGATCGGGATGGACGACGTCGAGGCGGCCTTCGACAAGATGCACGACGGTTCCGTTCTGCGCAGTGTGGTGGTGCTCTGATGAGTGAGACGACAGCCCGGGTCGACCACGGCGTGGTCGCCGGCACGTTCAGCCTGGACGGTGAGACGCACGACGTCGAGAACAACATCTGGGTGGTCGGCGACGACCGCGAGTGCGTCGTCATCGACGCACCGCACGACATCGACGCCATCCTGGACCTGGTCGGCGACCGCACGGTCCGCGCGATCGCGTGCACGCACGCGCACGACGACCACGTACGGGTGGCCCCGGACCTGCGCGAGCGGACCGGTGCGCCGATCCTGCTGCACCCCGACGACCGGCCCCTGTGGGACCTGACCCATCCCGGGACGAGCTGGGACCTGAATCTCTCCGACGGCGAGCACGTCTCGGTGGCGGGCACCTCGCTGCAGGTGCTGCACACGCCTGGTCACGCCCCCGGCGGGGTCTGCTTGTACGCGGCGGACCTGGGCTGCGTGTTCACCGGGGACACGCTGTTCCACGGCGGACCGGGCGCGACCGGGCGCAGCTACTCGGATCTGCCGACCCTCGAGGCGTCCATCGCCGAGAAGCTGTTCGTCCTGCCGGAGGAGACGGTGGTCCGCACCGGACACGGCGAGGACACGACGATCGGGGCGGAGAAGCACCGCTGACAAAGGCCCGCTGACGAACGACCTCGACCGATCAGCACCCACCCGCCAGACTGATCGGCATGGACCTGCTGAGCGTGCTGACCGCGCCGGTCGCCGTCGTCTCGACCCTTCTCACGGCCTACCTGCTCGGCTTCGCTGCCCAGCGCCTGCTCGGCATCCGACTCGGCGTGGTGCGCATTCTCGCGACCGGCCTGTTCGCCGCGACGGTCCTGCCCGTCATGGCCGTCACGCTGACCCGCTTCCGCCCGGCGACCGAGCATTCGCAGCCGCCGGGCTGGGTGGAGGTCTGGTTCATGCTGCTGGCCGGCATGCTCACGCTCCTGGCGTCGATGGCGTTCATCGTCGTCGTCGAGGCGTTCGCCCCGCTCGGGTCGATCCCGCCGGCGACGGTCTGGGGGCGCGGGCTGAAGGGTCGCTGGAGTCGAGCGCGCCGCACCGGCCAGGTGGTATGGATCGCCCTGCGGCACGGTCTGGGCCCCTACCTCAGGCGGCGCACGTCCGGCGCCCTGGAAGCGCCGACGTCCCGGGCACAGCTCGGCCGCGCGTTGCGCGAGACGCTCGGAGCGTGCGGGACCACCTTCGTGAAGATGGGGCAGGTCCTCTCGACCCGGGCCGATCAACTCCCGGCTGAGATCGCCGACGAGCTCGCCTCCTTGCGGGACACCGCGGCACCCGTGCCCTGGCCCGAGGTGGCAGCCGTTCTCGAGCAGGAGCTCGGTGCACCGGCGGAGACGGTATTCGCCGAGATCGACCGCACACCGCTCGCGGCGGCGTCGATCGGTCAGGTGCACGCCGCACGCCTGGCCACCGGCGACGAGGTCGTGGTCAAGGTGCAACGCCCCGGCATCCGGCCGGTGGTCGAGCAGGACCTGGACATCGCCGTCCGGCTCGGCGCGCGCCTGGAACGCACCACCGGCTGGGCACGCAGCCTGCGCACCGCGGCGCTCGCCGAGGGCCTGGCTACCGCGATCCGCGAGGAGCTCGACTTCCGCGTAGAGTGCGAGAACATCCGTGCCGTCGCCCGCGCACAGCCGTCCGGATCACCGGTACGCACACCCGCCGTGCACGAGGAGCTCTCGACGGCGCGGGTCCTCGTCATGGAGCGCCTGCGCGGCCGGCCGATCTCGGAGGCCGGTCCCCTGCTCGAGCGCCTCGGCCTGGACCGCAACGAGGTCGCCCGGGCCGTCCTCGACGCTCTGCTGCGGCAGGTGCTGGTCGACGGCGTCTTCCACGCCGACCCGCACGCGGGCAACATCTTCATCCTCGACGACGGCGGCGTAGGCCTGCTTGATCTGGGCTCCGTCGGCCGGCTGGACGCCGCCCTGCGCGCCTCGCTCGAGCGCCTTCTGCTCGGTTTCGACCACGGTGACCCGGTGGCGGTCACCGACGCGCTGCTCGAACTCGCGCCGGCGTCGGACCAGGTCGACGAGGAGCGCCTGGGCCGAGAGGTCGGGCGGGTGATCGCGCGATACTCCGCGGGCGCGGGCGCGCACGGAGCGCAGATGTTCGCCGCCCTGTTCGGGATCGTCTCGCGGTACGGGCTGGAGATCCCGCCGGAGATCGCGGCCGTCTTCCGGTCCATGGCGACGGCGGAGGGCACGTTGCGTCAGCTGGCTCCCGAGTTCGACCTGGTCGCGCAGAGCAAGGAGCTGGCGGGCGAGTACGTCGGCGAACGACTGACTCCGAACGAGCTGCGGCGCAGCGCCGCCGAGGAGCTCGTCACCCTGCTTCCGGTGCTGCGGCGCCTGCCGCGGCGCATCGAACGCGTGGCGAGTGCGGCCGAGCACGGCCGGCTGGGGGTCAACGCCCGGATCTTCGCCGACGAGCGCGACCGTGCCTGGATCACTCGGCTGCTGCACGACGTGCTGCTGACGGCCCTGGCCGGCGTGGTCGGGATCATGGCCGTCGTGCTGCTGTGGTCCGACGGCGGGCCCGTGGTCCGCGACGATCTGCACCTGCACTCACTCCTGGGCTACAACCTGCTGGTGATCAGCGCGATCCTGGCGCTGCGCGTGCTCGTGCAGATCTTCCGACGGCGGCCCGAGCGGGTGTAGCCCGTCCGATCCCCACCGCTCAGGCTCCGCGCGGCGTCGGCACCGGGCGACGTCCGGTCACGGTGAGCAGAACATCTTTGACGGGCAGCTCGACCGGGTCGCCCTCGCCCAGGCTGACCTCGTAGTCGGTCGCCACCAAGCGCAGGCCGTCGAGGTTCACACCGAAGTACTCGAGGTTCTTCTCGCCGGCATTGCCGAGGACAAGGGCGATCCGTTCGGGCGGGACGGCCGGGAGGCCGAGTGCCTCGGTGATGTCGAGGCCGTGGATGACGTCGTGACTGAGCGCGCCGGCCTGGCCGCCGCCGGGCGGCTGCCACGGGTGGCGGACGTTCTCGCGCAGTGAGGCGAGCAGATCAGCGTCGGAGAGGGCGTCGGTGTCGGCACGGGCCTGGCGATCGGCGAAACGGTCGAAGTCGAAGTTCTCCCGGGCCAGCCCGTCCATAAACGCCTTCGGCGCGAGGCGGTAGGCAGTGGTGATGTGAGCGACGACCTCGCGCACGCGCCAGCCGGTGCACAACGAGGGAGCCGACCACTGCTCGGGTGTCAGGCCGGCGAGCAGGTGGGCGAGTCGCTCCCGCTCGGCGAACGTCTCGGTGGCGAGCATGGTGTCGGTGGTCATGTCCGGTCCTTCCGGTCGGGGTGCTGTCGCCTCTTGTACGACCGCGGCCCCGGAAACTCATCGCGGCGCGCACGCGAGCGCCTCGCCCGACGCGCACGATGGCGACACGTCGGCACCTCGTGGACGAATCGGCACACGGGTGACGAGTCGCGGGAGGGGTGAGGGGTGGGCGGGGTCAGGGGTGGGCGGGAAGCCCGAACTCGGCGAAACGCGCGCCCGTGCCGAGGAAGGTGACGGTCTGGTCCACCAGGCCGCCACGCACCTCGAGGAGGACGAGGGCGAACGGCTGCAGCACACCGGCGCCGTCCGGGCGGTACTGCCCGAGGCCCGGGCCGCCGTTGATGGCCGTCGGCAGCAGCCGGTCGCGGGCGCAGGCGTCGCTGGCGGCCATGAGGCGCGCGATGGCCGCGGCGCCGCGCATCCACCAGGCGAAGGGCGGCATGGAGGTGACGGCGTCCTCGCGCAGCAGCGCCGTGAGTGCGGCGACGTCGTGCGCCTCGAAGGCGGCGATGTACCGGCGGAGCAGGTCGTGCTGGGCCGGGTCCTCCGGGGCGGCGATGTCGTCGGGTGCCGGGCGGCTCGCCTCCAGTCGGGCGCGTGCCCGCTGCAGTGCACTGGTGACTGCGGGAACGCTCGTGCCGAGGATGTCTGCGCTCTCCTGCGCCGAGAAGGCGAGCACATCGCGAAGCACGAGGGTGGCGCGCTCGCGCGGCGAGAGCGCCTGGAGGGCTGCGACGAACGCCAGCCGGACGCTCTCGCGCTGGACGATGACCTCGGCGGGGTCCGTGGCGGTGATGAGCCGCGAGTCCGGCATGGGCTCGACGAATCGCTCGGGCGGCAGAGGGGTCCCGAGCCCTTCCGGGCCGTCGGAGGCGGGGCCGAGGTCGACGGACAGTACTCGTCGCCCTGCGCCGCGCAGCATGTCCAGACAGACGTTCGTGGCGATCCGGTGCACCCAGGTGGTCAGGCGGGCACGCCGGGGATCGAAACGGTCGAGGCTGCGGGTGGCGCGCAGCATCGTCTCCTGGACGGCGTCGTCAGCGTCGGCCGCCGCGCCGAGCATGCGGTAGCAGTAGCCGGTCAGCGGTCCGCGGAGCGACTCGAGCTCGTCGTCGAGGGCATGGCGCGTCGGTGCCGATGTGGTCACGTGACCACGGAAGCAGTGTCGCGGTCGACTGACAAGGTGATGACTGGACTCGCCATCCGGCGCGGTACGGTGCCGCGCCGCGCCGGCGACCGGCTCGGCGCCCCCTGCGTGCCGAGCCGGTGCGCCGACGCGACGTACCGGTGCGTGGAGGCGTCGCCTCCACCCGAGAAGACGGTGTGATGCCGGGGTGATCACGCCCTGTTGTGTGAGCTGCATCACAGCCACGGCCTCGGTGCAGTGGCGCTCAGGGCGGGGCGATGTCTATGGAGACGGCGACCCCGTCGCCGACGTCGATCCGCTCGGCCCGACGCACGGCGAGCTTGACGGGCAGCAGGTACTGCCCGTCCTTCGGGAAGAGCGACGTCGTGAACTCGGCCCGTCCGATGCGGGCTGTCACCGGTATGACGCCCCACCCATAGGTGACGGCGTTCGCGATCTCGCGGATCGCATCGCTCGGGTCATCCGGCACGGCTACGAAGACGTACGGCGGCGGTCCACGCCACTCGAAGAGCTCGCCGGTGAAGTCGAGCTCCATCGCCGTCATCAGGACGTTCCGCTCAGGCCGAGATCGAGCCCGATGTCCACGTCGGCGAGATCCCCCAGGTGCAGTTCGACGTCAACGTCGTTCGCGTGTGGCGGCGCGTCACCGCTGTTCCCCGGATTGCCACCGTTCCCGGCGCCGTTCCCGTTGCCCGGGTCGCCCTGTCCCGGCGTGTCGGGCGGCGTTCCCGGCGCGTGATCGGGAGGGCCCTGCTCGCCGGGATTGCCCGGCGGCGTCGGCGCGGGCTCCGGTTCAGGAGCCGGCTGCGGTTCAGGCTCTGGCTCGGGCTGCGGCTCCGGAGCCGGTTCCGGCTCTGGCTCGGGCGCCGGCTCAGGCTCGGGCGCCGGCTCAGGCCGGGGCTCAGGCTCGGGCGCCGGCTCAGGCTGGGGCTCAGGTTCCGGCTCAGGCTCCTGCGTCTGGCCGTCCGCAGGAGGCACCGACGGAACGGAGTCCGACGGCGCAGCCGGTGGCGCATCCGCCGGCTCGCCGGCCGGCCGGTCCGCGGGCTCCTCGGCCGGTTGGGTCGGGCCGCCGTCGCCCGCCGACTCACTCTGCCGACCGCTCGAGGCTGAGACGCCCCCGCCGTCCCCTCCGGCGTCGGCGTCGGAACTCGTCTGCGGCGGCTCGGGCGGCGGCTCGCTCGCGGTCATGGCCGCGGCCGCGACCGCCACGGCGACGGCCGCCACCCCACCGGCCACACCGGCCGTGACGCCGTGGCGCTTGGGGACCAGCCGGGACAGCAGCCCCGCCTGGGTACCCGCCGCCGTCGCCCCGGCGGAGACGCCGGCGGCGCCCAGGATCAGCGCTCCCTTGTGACCTGCGACAGCGATGAGCATCCAGATCGGCAGCGTCCGCATGCGGGTGACCTCGAGCCGCAGCAGCGCGGCCGCACCGGCGCACTCCTCGCACCGGCGTAGATGCCGGTCCACGGAGCGACTCTGCTGTCGTGGCAGACGTTCGCGCACACGGCGCACCAGCAGCGCACGGTTCTCCTCGCACACGCCGTCCTGCGCGGGCGGGAGCATCTCCTGCAGGTAGGCCGAGCGCAGCCCGTCCCGCGCGCGGTGGGCCAGCTGCGCGCACGCACCAGGTGTCATCGACAGCTGCTCGGCGACCTCGTCCACGGGCCGGTCCTCGACCGCCGTCATGAGCAGGACGTCACGCCACCGGTCGGGCAGTGACTTGAAGGCGGCCGCGGCCACCGAACCGTCCACGAGATCCTCGCTGCGGTCCGGCACCGTCAGCTCCGGGTGCTCCTCCGGCACGCCATCGACCGGCAGCGGCGCTCCGGTGCGGTAGAACTCGTGACGGACGTTGCGCAGCACCGTGAAGAGATAGCCACGGACGTTCTCGGTAGGGCCCTTCCCACGCCGGACGGCACCGAGCGTGCGGGTGAACGTCTCGGCCACCCAGTCCTCGGCCTGAACCGGGTCCGAGGTCAGCTTGCGGGCATAGGCGAGCAGTTCGACCGCATGGTCGCGGTAGATGTCCTCGAACGCGGCGAGGTCCTCGGCGTCGATCTCATGGCGCACCGCCGCGTCGGTCACCTGCGCCCCCTGACCTTCCGTGGCGCACCGCGGGCACGCCGCTGCTGCGCGGGCACCGCCCGCTCGGTTGGCCCTTAGGGTGCCGTGCCCCCGCGCGCCTTGTCGAGGCCACCGGCCGGGACCGACCACCGTAGGACGGTGCCCGCGCCGGGCGCCGAGTCGATCGCGAAGCTGCCCCCGCGGCGTTCGGCACGCCGGCGGATGTTCGCCAGACCGCTGTGCGGCACGTCCTCCGTCATCCCACGGCCGTCGTCGCGCACGATCAGGGTGATCTCCTCGCCCGCCTGCACCGTCACGTCCACGGCGGTGGCCGCGGCGTGGCGGCTCGCGTTGGACAACGCCTCGCCGAGCACCGCCAGCAGCTCCGGTGCGAGGGAGCCGTCGACCAGGGTGCGGACAGGCCCCTCGAGATGCAGGCGCGGGCGGAACTTCATCGTGGCCGCCGCCCGGTCCACCAGGCGGACGATCTCGCTCTGCACGTCCTCGGCGTCCTCCAGCGCGCCGAGCGCGAAGATGGTCCGGCGGATGTCCTTGATGGTCTCGTCGAGGTCGTCCACGGCCCGTTCGATCCGGTCGACCACCTCGAGACGGTCCACCAGCCGCGCAGCGCCCTGCAGACCGAGACCGACGGCGAACAGCCGCTGGATGACGAGGTCGTGCAGGTCCCGGCCGATCCGGTCCCGGTCCTCCAGGACCGCGACGCGTTGCCGGTCCTCACGGGCGCGGGCGACCTGGAGGGCGAGGGCGGCCTGCTCGGCGAAGCTCGCCGGCATCTCGGTGTCCGGTACCTCGCGCCGCGTGGCGTCCTCGGCGTGCCAGGCGATCGCCAGCGCACCGACCACCCCGGCCGCCGGCCCCATCGGGACGATGACCGCGGGACCGAGCGCCTGCCGGCCCGGCAGGTCGCCGACCGGGATCGCACCGGGTTCGCGACGCACGTCGGCGATCGAGACCGCCCTCCCGCGTTCGGCGACCGACCTGGTGAGCGAATGCTCGAGCGGGAGAGCGTCGACCTCGGCGTCGCTCAGCTCGATTCCGGAGACGGCGACGACGCGCAGTCGTGCGGCATCCGGTCCCGTCGCGATCCAGGCCACGGCGGCGCCGGCGACCTCCCGGGCCCGGTCCGCGACCGCAAGCAGGGCGTCGTCGGAACTGACCGAACCCGTCAGCAGGGTGGTGATCTCCGCCGTCGCCCGCAGCCAGGATGCCCGGCGTGTGGTCTCCTCGTACAACCGCGCGTTCTCGACCGCGACACCGGCGGCCGCGGCGAGCGCGAGCACGATCTCCTCGTCCTCGGCGGTGAAGTCCTCGCCGCCGGCCTTCTCGGTGAGATACAGGTTCCCGAAGACCTGGTCCCGGATGCGCACGGGGACGCCGAGGAAGGAGTGCATCGGCGGATGGCCCGGCGGCACCCCGTAGGAGGCGGGATGCCGGGTGAGGTCGTGCAACCGGATCGGTTCCGGCCGGTCGATGAGCAGCCCGAGAAGGCCGTGCCCGGACGGGAGCTCGCCGATCCGGGCCGCGACGTCGTCGTCGATACCGTGGTGCACGAACGTGCGCAGCCGCTTGCCCGTGCCCTCGCCGAGCACACCGAGGGCCGCATAACGGGCCCCGACCAGGCGGCCGGCGACGGCGACGATCCGGGAGAGCACCCCGTCGAGACTGAGGTCGGCCGCCATGGTGACGACGGCATCGAGGAGCAGCCGCAGCCGGTCCTGCTGGTCACGGACCTCATGCATGCGGGCGAGGACCTCCTCCAGGAGGTCCTCGAAGTCCGCCTCACTCAGTGGGCGTCGTTCGGCGGCGTCGCCAGGCTCCTCGGTCATGCGGCGGCTCAGTCCCGGCGCGGATGCGGGTGCTTGAGAGCGAAGATCGCGGCCTGGGTGCGGCTGGCCAGGCCGAGTTTGGCGAGCAACGAGGAGACGTAGTTCTTCACCGTCTTCTCCGCGAGGAACAGCCGGCCCGCGATCTGGCGGTTGGTCAGTCCCTCACCGATGAGGTCGAGAATCCGGCGTTCCTGGTCGGTGAGCGCCTCGAGCTCGCTGTCCACCGGCGGACCGGTCCGGATCCGTTCGAGGACGGTGGCGGTCACCGAGGGGTCGAGGGTCGACTGGCCTGCGGCCACCCGCCGGACCATGTCGACGAGATCGGTGCCCCGGACCTGTTTGAGGACGTAGCCGGCAGCGCCGGCCATGATCGCCGCGAAGAGTGCCTCGTCATCGTCGTACGAGGTGAGGATGAGGGCCTTGATGCTCGGGTCCTGGGAGCGGACGTCGCGGCACACGTCGATGCCCGAGCCGTCCGGCAGCCGCGCATCGAGGATGGCGACGTCCGGGCGCAGCGCGGGCAGGCGCCGGGCCGCCTCCTGCGCGAGACCGGACTCACCGACCACCTCGATGCCGGGCTCGGACTCCAGGAGTTCCCGGATGCCGCGCCGGACCACCTCGTGGTCGTCGAGGAGATAGACACGCACGCGCTCCGGCGCACTCTCGTTCGTCTCGCTCACGTCAGTCACGGTAGCCCGGCCACGCGGCGGTGGCATCGGAACGCACGTCCCGCGACGGCCAGGACCTTGGTCCCTGGTGCGTTCCACGAGCGCCACGCACCCTTCTTCAGAAGGAGGCGAGATGCCCGCTGATCTGGCGCGACCGCGCACGGCGGCCGACGTGCGTGAGCTCGTGGAGCTGGCGTGCCTGGCACCGAGCGTGCACAACACCCAGCCGTGGATCTGGCAGGACCAGGGCGACGGGCTGCACCTGATCGCCGACCGGAGCCGGCTGCTCGCGGTGGAGGACCCGGACGGCCGCGAGCTGGTGATCAGCTGCGGCGCCGCCCTGCACCACCTGCAGACCGCCGCCGCGTCCCTGGGATGGTCGGCGGCGGTGGAGCGCCTACCCCCCGGCTGCGATCCCGACGTGCTCGCCGTGATCCGGCTCACCCGGGCGGAGCCGTCGCCGACGGCGCGCACCGACCTCGCCCTGCTGCGGATGCGATGCACGGACCGGCGCCGGTTCACCTCGTGGCCGCTGCCCGCGGAGCACGTGGAGAACCTCGCAGCAGGGGCTCGCGTATGGGGCGCCCACGCCGAGGCGGTGACCGACGCCGTGGCACGGTTCCGGGTGGAGTTGTTGGCCGGTCGGGCCCACGCTCTCGCCGAGCACAACCCGTACGCCGCCGACGAACAGGCCACCTGGGTCGGCCGCGACGGAACCGACGGCATCCCTCGGGCGGTGCTCCCCACAGCAGACGGAGCCCTGCCCGGCTCCCGCTTCGCCGTGGACGACGGCGATGCCGCGGCCCTGGTCCGCCACGGTGACGGCGTCGTCGTCCTCGGCGGGGACGCCGACGAGCCATCCGCGTGGCTGCGCACCGGGGAGGCGCTCAGCGCGCTCTGGTTGCGCGCGACCCACGCCGGCCTGTCGGTGGTCCCGCTCAGCCAGCCGGTGGAGGTGGCGGCGACGCGTGCGGAACTGCGCGACGTCCTGCTCGGCGGGCGGTTCGTCCCGCACCTGCTGGTGCGGATCGGCTGGCAGGCCATCGGCCGCAGTGATCTGCCGCGGACGCCCCGGCGCCCGGTCGAGGAGGTTCTCCGGGGCTGACCAGTTCCCTCCGGGACCAAGGTCCCGGACACCTGCGGCCGACCGGCCCTGCCGGCTGCGGCCCGGGCGCAGGAGTCTGAAGACATCAACCACCGGGGCCGCCGGCCCTTCCTGAGGGGAGAGGAACAATGAGCGTCGTCGAACGCCACCAGCACCTCGACGTCATGGTCGAGCGTGACATCGTCACCCACCGCAGCGCGCGCCACGCGCTGGCCGTCCTGCGGTACGCCCTCGGCCTGACCTTCCTGTGGGCCTTCTTCGACAAGCTGCTCGCCCTGGGGTACTCCACGGGTGTCAACAGCGAGACCGGCGCCGTCGACCGGTTCGGCCCGGACGCCTGGGTCAACGGAGGCAGCCCGACCTTCGGGTTCCTCAACTTCGGGGTTTCCGAGGACAACGCCCTGCACGGGTTCTTCACCTCGATCGCCGGCACCGCGTGGGCGGACTGGCTGTTCATGATCGGCCTGCTCGGCATCGGCCTGGCCCTGACGCTCGGGATCGGGATGCGGCTGGCGGCCCTCACCGGCGCCGTGCTCTACCTGCTCATGTGGGTGGCCTCCATGCCGATCGAGAACAACCCCGTCCTGGACGATCACCTCATCGGCGCCATCACCGTCGTCGTCCTCGCCCTGACGCTGGCCGGCGACACCTGGGGCCTCGGTGCCCGCTGGGGCCGCACCGACCTGGTCCGGCGGCTGCCGATCCTGCGCTGACGCCGCGACCTCTGGACGCCCCGCCGCCCGTTTCCCCGAACGGGCGGCGGGGCCCGTCTCGGCGCGGCCGCCGGCTCAGCCGACGGCCGCGAGGGTGCGGGCCGGGCGGTCGACCCGGGGCAGGTGGGTCAGCACCAGGAGGGCGCGGCCGCGGACACGGGCATCGGCACGGAGTGAGGCGAGCAGCTCGACGGCGGTGGCGGCGTCGAGGCCGGCCTCGGGCTCGTCGAGGATGAGCACCTCGGGGTCACGCAGCAGGGCGCGGGCGAGGACGAGACGACGGCGTTCCCCGCCGGAGAGGGCATGCCCGCCCGAGTCGAACCAGGTGTCCAGCCCGTCGGCCAACCCGTCGAGCCAGGGGCCGAGGCTCGCCCGCCGGAGTGCGTCGACCAGCTCCGCGTCGTCGGCGTCGGGGCGCGCCAGGCGGAGGTTCTCACGCAGCGTCGTGGCGAAGACGTGGTCCGCGTCGCCCGCGAGGCAGACCCGGCGGCGCAGCTCGGTCGTGCCGAGCTGCTCGACCGGCCGCCCTGCCACGGCCATGCGGCCGCCCAAAGGTGGGACCAACCCCGTCAACGTGGCCGCCAGGGTCGACTTGCCCGCCCCCGAGGGCCAGTTGACCTCGGCGCTGAGACCCGGCGGGATCGCGAGATCGATGCCGTCGCGGACGGTCGTACCGTCCCACCCCACGGCCAGATCCGTGACGACCAGCCCGCCCCGCTCCCCCGGATGGGTCAGGGCAGCACTGGCGGCCTCACGCCCGGTCTGGGCGGTACGGTCTCCCGGCGGGCTAACGCAGTGGGCGGGGGTGCCGGACTGGTCGCCGCCTACGCGGCCCGGGCGCAGCCCAGCCAGGCGCCCGCGGGCCGTCGCCCCCGCACTGAGTGCGCGCCACGCGGGCACGAGTGCGGCGAGCACCTCGACGGTGACGAGGCTGCCGAGGACGAGGACGCCGACGGTCTCCGGTGGCCCTGCGGCCGCGCCGGCGGCGGTCAGCGCGGCACCGACCACGAGCACGCCGCCGGCGAGTTCCGCACCACCGGTGGCCAGGGCGTCGACCCGACCGGATCGGCCGTCCAGGCGGGTGGCGATCGCACCTCGCGCGCGGGCGGCACGCAGCAGCGGGCTGCCGGGACCGGCGAGCTCGTGGGCGTTCTCCACGGCGGCGACGACGGCGTCGCGCAGGTCGGTCCGGGCGACATCGCGCGCCACCGCGATGCGGCGGTCCCGGCGTGCGGCCGCGAGGGCGACGGCGGCCGCGGCGGCGATGCCGGCGGCGAGCGCGATCACCGCCGCCGGGTGCCAGACCGCGATCACCGCGGCGAGCGTGACCAGCGCACCGACCGCGGCACCACCGGGAACCGCGCCGCGGACCAGCCCGTCGAGGCGGACGTCGACGTCGTCGATGACCCGGCTCAACAGCGCACCCCGGCGGGTGGTGAGGCGGCCGGGAACCTGGGGGAGAAGGTCGGCCACCACCTGGGCGCGCCAGAGGGCGAGCTGACCGAGCGCGGCGTCGTGCGAGGCGAGACGCTCGAGATAGCGCCACAGCGGCCGGGCGATGGCGAAGGCACGGACGCACACGACGGCGATCGAGAGCGTGAGGATCGGCGGCTGCGCGTCGGCGCGGACGATGAGCCAGGAGGCCGCCACCGTCAACCCGACCCCGGACAGCGCGGACAGCGCCCCGGCCACACCGGCGAGAACGAGTCGGGTGCGCGGCGCCAGGGACGCCCAGCGGCGACGCACGCCGTCCCACAGCCGTGGCTGCTCGGTCCGGCGACCGGCTGGCTCGGGCTCGCGGGAGCCGGCACCGCCCGGCTCGGTGCGCGCGCCCGTCGCGGACGTGCCCGGCAAGGACGGCCGGGTCGGTTCGCTCGCCGTCGTCCGCGGCGTCGATCCCGCCGGCGCGGTCGATCCCGTGGACGGTGCCACGGTGACCGTGCGGTCGGCAGCGGCGATCAGCGCGGAGCGGTGTGCGGTGACGACCACGGCCGCGCCGGCCTCGGCGGCCTCCCGCATCATGGTGGCGACAGCCCGTTCCGCCGTGGTGTCCAGATGGGCGGTCGGCTCGTCCAGCAGCAGGACGGCGGGGGTGCCGGAGGCGAGTCTGAGTCGGGTGCGCAGGACGGCGGAGGCGACGGCGAGGCGCTGGCGCTGGCCGGTCGAGATGCCGGTGGCGTCGTCGCCGAGCGGAGTGTCGAGGCCGAGCCGGACACCGAGAGCGGCGAGCAGCTCACGCAAGGTGGCGTCGTCAGGCAGCGCCTGTGCATCGGCGAGGTCGGGTTCCAGGCCGGCGGTCAGCGCTTCCCGCACCGTGCGGGCCAACGGCAGCGGCGCGCGCTGCGGAACGACCACGCAGTCCGCCGTGCGCACCGTGCCGACCCGCGGTCGTTCGGCGCCGGCGAGGAGTCGTAGCAGGGTCGTCTTCCCCGAGCCCGACGGTCCGGCGACGGCCACGAGTTCGCCGGCGGCCACCGAGAGGTCGGGCAGGCGCACATCATCGCGCCGCCCCGGATACCGCACGGCGGCGCCGCTGAGCTCGACCAGCCCGGGCGCGCCGGCCGCCGCGCGGCGAGCACCGACATCGGGGGATGACGGTCCCGCCTCGCCCCCGCTCGCGTCGCCCGGCCGCGGGTCGAGCGCGTCCAGCCCGTCTATGACGGCCGAGGCCTGCGCCGAGGCATGGAACTGCGCCCCCGCCTCCCGCAACGGCCGGTACGCCTCCGGGGCGAGGAGGATGACGGCGAGCGCCGGCCACAGCTCCATGTCACCACCGGCGAGACGCACCCCGGCACCGACGGCCACCAGCCCCACCGAGACGGTGGCGACGAGGTCCAGCGCAGTCGAGGACAGGAATGCCACGGACAGCACGCGCGTCGTGGCACCGGCGTAGCGGCGGCTCGCCCGGCGGACCTCCTCGACCTGACGGTCGCCGCGGTCGTACAGCTTGAGGGTGACCAGCCCGCGGACGACGTCGAGGAAGTGACCGGCCAACGCGCCGCCCCGGGTGTACTGGACCGCGGCCTGCCGCTGGGTGGCCCATCCGATGAGTGCGGCGAACAGCGGCACGAGCGGCAGCGTGAGCAGGACGGTCAGGGCCGAGGACGGATCGATCGCCAGCATGAGCACGACGACGGCGGGCGGCAGGACGGCGGCGACGACCAGCGCCGGGAGATAGGAGGCGTACCAGGGCCGCAGCGGTTCCAGCCCGGTGGCCAGCAGCGTCGCCGGATCGGTACCGGCTCGCCGGACGGAGGAGGACGTGTGTGCCCCGCGCGTGAGTGTGGCGAGCCCGCGGTGGCGCGCCGCCTCGACCACCCGTCCGGAGACCCGTTCCGCGGCGATCGGTTCGGCGGCGCGGGCGCCCGCCCGCACGGCCAGCGCTCCCGCGAGCGCGAGCAGGGCCGCGGACCAGCTTCCGCCCGTCAGGAGCGTGACCACGAGGTGGGCCGCCGTCACGCTGATCCCCACCGTCGCCGCCGCCTGCACGAGCGAGGTGGCCGCCAGCGCGACGAGCGGACGGCGTGCCGGACGGGCGAGCCGCAGCAGGCGCAGATCCACCGGGCCCGTCGACCGGCTCGTCCCGGCACGGCTCATGTCGCCACCGGTTCGCTGGCCACCCGCCGCCGGAAGACCCAGTACGCCAGGGCTTGGTAGGCGAGCACGCCGGGGAGAATGAGGAGCGCCGCGACCGAGATGGTCTGCAGGGCGACGTCGCTCGCGGCGGCGCCGTCGACGGTGAGCGACCACCCGTCCTCCAGCGTGCTCGGGAGGACGACCGGGAACCGGCCGAGGAATCCCGCTGCCACGGTCAGGCCGGTGCCGGCCACGGCGAGACCGAACGCCCATCCCTCGCGCTGGGCGCGCGCGGCCACCAGTGCCGCCACGGCCAACGCGGCCACGGCCAGGGCCTGGGGCGCGCCGGCGACGGCGAGCGCCAGGGCTGCCGCGGCCGCGGCCGCGGCCGCGGGCACCGCCCAGGTCCGGGCGCGCTCGCGCACGGGGCCGGTGGTGCGCAGGCCGAGATAGGTCGCCCCCAGCGTCAGCGCGGCCAGCACCCCGGCGACGGCCCCAGCCAGGGTGTGCGGCTCGGCCAGGACGCCGAGCGTGCGGGCCATCCCGGAGCCCGCCACGTCACCGTTCTCGTCCAGGGCGAGGCCTCCGGTCAGAGCGCCGAGCAGGGCACCGACCGCTGCCGCGGTGGCCAGCGAGCTGCCCGCGAGCGCGAGATCGCAGCGCCGGCGCCAGGTCTCGGAGTCCTTCTTGCCGCGGAACTCGAGGGCGACCCCGCGCACGGCCAGGGTGAGCAGCAGCAGGACGGCCGGCAGGTAGAGGCCGGCGAGCATCGCGGCGTACCAGTCCGGGAAGGCCGCGAAGGTCACGCCGATCGCCGCCACCAGCCAGACCTCGTTGCCGTCCCAGACCGGCGCGATCGTTCGCAGGGCGGCACCGCGCTGACCGGAGTCCCGCCCCAGCACGGGGGCGAGCATGCCGACGCCGAAGTCGAAGCCCTCGAGCACCACGAACAGCACCCAGCACAGCACGACGAGGCCGAACCAGAGCAGTGGCAGGTCCATGAGATCTCCTGGTCAGTCCGAGTGGCAGGTCAGGTCGAGTGGCGGGTCAGTACGCCGGGGCGATGGACGGTGCGGCGCCGGCGTCGTCGGGCTGGTCGTGAGGGGCCGACGGCGAGCCGCCGAGATCCTGCCGGGCCAGGTGCATGACCAGCCGGAACCAGACGTAGGCGAGCAGCCCGTACAGCAGGCCGAACCCGACGAGTGAGGCGAGCACCTCGGACTCGGTCAGCCCGGGCGAAACGCCGTCCTCGGTGCGGAAAAGGCCGAACGCGAGCCAGGGCTGCCGGGCGGTCTCGGTGAACACCCAGCCGAAGGTGTTCGCGGCGATCGGCAGCAGCGGGAGGACGGGCAGCGACCACATGAGGGCTCGCCCACCGGTGGTGACCAGCCGCGCGAGGCTCCCCGCCGCGCCGTCGTCCGCAGCGCCGTCATTCGCAGCGCCGTCATTCGCCCCGGACACTGCCGTGCCGGGTACGCGGTCGCGGCGGCTGAGCCACAGCAGCGCCGCGGCCGCGAGCATCGCGAGGACGCCGGTGCCGATCATCAGCCGGAACGACCAGTAGGCGACCGGGATCCACGGGACGTAGCTCGCGGCTCCGTAGACCTGCTCGTACTCGGCCTGCAGGTCGTTGATCCCGTGGATCGTGCCACCGATGTCGCCGGTCCCGAGGAAGGAGAGCAGATAGGGGATCTCCAGGGAGAAGTACCGCTCGGACCCGTCCAGGGACCCGACGGCGAACAGGGAGAACGGAGCACCGGTCTCCGTGGTGTACAGCGCCTCGGCCGCCGCCATCTTCATCGGCTGGACGTCCGTCATCACCTTGCCGAGCAGGTCACCGGTCACCGCGACGGCTGCTCCGCCGACCGCGGTGACCCAGGCCCCCGCCCGGGCGAGGGTGCGCCAGGCGGTGGCGTCGGCTCCCAGAGCCCGGCCGACCACCGGGCGGCGTCCCCAGGCCCGCCACGCGCCGATCGCCATGAGGAGTGCGCCGCCGGTCATGAAGGCGCCGGCAAGGGTGTGCGGGAACGCGGCGTGCAGCACGGGGTTGGCGAGCAGGTCGAGGAAGTTCGACAGCTCCGCGCGGCCGGTCTCCGGGTTCATCCGGTAGGCCACCGGGTTCTGCATGAAGGAGTTCGCGGCGAGGATGACGTACGCGGAGATGACGGTGCCGACGGCCACGATCCAGATGGTCGCGAGGTGCGCGAGCCTGGGCAGTCGGTCCCAGCCGAAGAACCACAGGCCGAGGAAGGTCGCCTCGAGGAAGAACGCGAGCATGCCCTCGATGGCCAGCGTCGGGCCGAAGACGTCGCCGTAGAACCGGGAGAACGCGCTCCAGGACAGGCCGAACTGGAACTCCTGCACCAACCCGGTGACGACGCCGACGGCGAACGTGGCCATGAGCAGTTTGCCCACCAGCAGGGTGAGATCCCGCAGGTGCTCACGGCCGGTGCGCAGCCACGCGGTCTGCAGGCCGGCGGTCAGAGCCGCGAGTGAGATCGACAGCGGGACGAAGAAGTAGTGGTAGATCGTCACGACGGCGAACTGGAGCCGTGACAGGTCCAGGGTGTCCATGGCAGGCCCTTCCGGAAGCCCAACGGGAACTACTACCTACTGTAGTACGGATTCGATAGTACGTAATCCCCGTACGACGGCGGACGTAGGTCCCGGTACACTGGCCGCCATGGCGATGGGCAACCTGGAGAGCGAGGTCATGGCGTACCTGTGGGACGCCGACGGCCCGTGCACGGTCCGGGAGGTCCACGAGGCGCTGACCGCGGACCGCCGGCTCGCCTACACCACCGTGATGACCGTCATGGACCGTCTCGCCAAGAAGGGCGTCGTCGTCCAGGAGAAGGCGGGCCGGGCGTACCGGTACTCCCCCGCCCAGTCGCGTGAGCAGGCGGTCGCGGACCTCATGCTCGACGCGCTCGGCGCCACGGCGGACCCGTCGGCACGCGCCGCCGCCCTGCAGCACTTCGTCGGACGGGTCGGGCCGCAGGAGGCCGACGCCATCCGGGCCGCACTCGGCGCGGCCGAGAAGCCGAGCTGAGCGCGCGACGGGCATGACGGCGCTCGCACTGACGGCCCTCGCCGTCGTGCTGTCCATGCTCGCGCCGGTGCCGCTCAGCCGGTTCCGCCCACTCGAGGAGGTGCCGGGGGCCGCGGTCGCGCTCTGGCAGTGCGTGGCGCTGGCGGCCGCGCTGGCGGCGGTGGGTGCCGCGCTGGCCGCACCCGAAGAGATCCTCCGCGGCTTGCACGGCGGTCGCGTCCCACTAGGGCCGGCCCTGTTCGTCGGTGCCGGGCTGGCGCTGGTGCTGGCCGGGGTGATCGTGGTCCGCCTCGCCGTCGTCACGGCACGGCTGGCGTGGAACACGCGGCGGCGACGCCGGCGCCAGCTCGAGATGCTCGACCTCCTGGAGGGGGCGGCACGCGAACGCTCGCGCCTGCACGTGCTGGCGGCACGCCTGCCGCTGGCCTACTGCATCCCCGGCCGGCCCGGGCGGGTGGTGCTCACCGAGGCGACGCTCGACCTTCTGACGCCCGCCGAGACGGACGCGGTGGTGGCGCACGAGCTGGCGCATCTGCGCGCACGTCACGACCTCGTCGTCGAGGCGTTCACCGCCCTGCACATCGCCTTCCCGCAGTTCGTGCGCAGTCGCCTGGCGCTCGAGTCCGTCAACCGGCTGCTGGAGATGCTGGCCGACGACGCCGCCACCCGGCACCGCGATCCGGCGCCGTTGTACTCCGCGCTGACCAAGCTCGCCGCCACGGCCGAGGCCGGGGAGGAGGTCGGCGCGCGGCTCGGACGGCTCCGGCGCCGCCTGTCCGGCCGGACGCCCCGCAGGACACGACTGCGGCTGCTCACCGTGGGCACCTACACCCTCGGGATCGCCGTGCTCGCGGTGCCGACGGTCGCCATCGTCACCCCCTGGCTGCAGGCAGCGCTCGGCGCCTTGCCCTGGTGATCGGGGCCGGTGCCGACTTCGGCGGGTTCCGGAGGAACCGTCACCTGTGCGGGGCGATCGGTTCCTGCAGTTCGGTCGCCCACTCAGAAGGGTCGCCGACTCCGTAGCTCAGGTACACCTCGCGGTGATAGCCCGCGGAACGGTATCCGTGGACGTCGATCCAACCGGCGAGCGCCTGAGTGGTCGGGATGACGCGGTCCATCGGCCCGCGGTGCACGACCGTGGCGGCACGCGGGATCGCGGGAAGATCGACGACGTCCACGTCGATCGCAGCCGGGTCGGCGGGTCCTGCGTTCACCGGCAGCGCGGCGTGCACAGCCACCCCGGCACGCGGACCGTCGTCGTAGTACGCCAGCGCCGGGCCGACCGCCGGCACCCCGGCCTGCGCGAGCCGCCCCGTCAGATCCGAGAACAACGGCCGCAGGACCGGACCGATGTCCGCGGGCGCGAACGTCCGTGCCGTCCCGGTCACCTCGGCCACCCGCACCGGCGCGATCGCCTTGACCACCACCTCGTCCCGGGGCAGGTGGCCTTCCTGCTCGATTCCGGCCAGGCGAGACTCCACACCCGCGAGCCGAGTCCGGTCGGCGGCGATCGACTGCTCGAGCTCCGCACGCCGCAGCCGGAGCATGCCGCGCAGCTCGTCGGCGGTGAGCCTGTCCTCGAGGATCTCGCCGACCTGCTGCAGCGTGAACCCGAGATCCTTGAGCGCGACGATCCGGTTCAACCGGGCGAGCTGGGCAGGTTCGTAGTACCGATAGCCAGTGCTGTCGTCGATGTGAGCGGGACGCATCAGGCCGAGGGCGTCGTAGTGCCGCAGCATGCGCACGGACACGCGCCCATAGCGCGCGAAGTCGCCGATGCCGAGCATGCCCCTAGTCTCCCGCGAGCTCGCGCGTCGAAAGCTGGAGATCGACATCCCGCAGAAATCGCAGGGAGCGCACCACCGGAGGGACCCGGACTCCGTCGCGCCGGTACAGCCGGCTCATCTCATCCACGCCGTCGGCCACAACGGCGACGGCGACCGCGTCGATGAGTTCCTCATCCGGCGCCTCGCGCATGACGCCCCACACGTCCCAGGGCATGACCTCGACCTTGTGCAGGGCGGCAAGATCACGCAGCACGTTGCCGGCGATGAGGTCCCAGCCGCGGAACTGGAAGATCCCGAACATCGCCGGGTCCTCCTCGCCGCGGCGGCAGCGCAGCCAGGCCTCGGCTCCGGTGAGGAATGTCCCCTGGGGCAGGTCGAGCGGATCGAACACGTAGCCGAGCAGCGCGCGGTGGTTCTCGTCGAGCTGCGGGTCGGAGCGGACCCACCGCCGTGCGGACGCATCCCAGCGTTCGACGATCCAGTGGTCCTCCCACCGGTCGTCGAAGTACGAGGCGAAGCCGACGCGCGCCCGTGCCGGGATCCCGGCATGGCGCAGCAAAGCACAGGTCAGCACGGTGAGCTGGCGGCAGTTGCCGATGACCCGGCGCCGTGGGGCGCGGCGCATCGCTAACGGTCGATGCTGCGGGTCGCGTCGGTCGATCAGCGCAACGAGGTCGGCGGCGCGACGGTTCTCCAGCTCCTCGAGCCGGTCTTCGGCGTCGTCGACGCCGTACCGCCGGGCGTGCATCTCGTGGACGATGACACCGCTGCTCACCCGGCAGAGCTCCGCTGCGTCGGTGGGCAGAGCGTCGAGCAGACGTGAGTCGGGCAGCCGGGTCATGGGGCCCGGCTCGGCGTAGTAACGGAGGAGGTCCGTGGCGGTGATCATGGGACCGGAGTAGCCGGTGACACCGTGTCAGGGTCAACGCGCCGGCTCAGAACTCCTCGAGCACGCGGCTCAACGTCCGCCGTCCGACCCGGGCCATGACCGGATTGGACTCGAGGTAGTACCAGACGAGCCCCATGGCCTGGGCGAACGCCCAGGCGGCGCCGCGGGCCCATTCGACGTCGTCCGAGCCGAGCAGCCGGCGCAGCTGGGCCCGCCGCGGCCGGTCGAGCAGGTGCCAGGCCGAGACCAGATCGAGGGCCGGATCAGCGGGGCCGAAGTCCCCGCCGTCGAGCAGCCCGGCGAGACGCCCGTTCTCGACGAGGACGTTCCCCGGAATCAGGTCACGGTGGGACATGACATCGGGCCCGGTGCGGGGCAGGACGCGCAGCCGGGCCCACACGCCGCGCAGACGCGGCACATCGAGCAGGTTCTCGCTGCGCACGAAGCACGTCTGCATCCACGCGTCCTGATCACGCAGGTCTCCGCCGCGACCCGCGCCACCGAATCGGCGTCCGCGGGTGTCCGCGGCGCGCAGGCTGGTGAGCAGACCGGCGAGGTCGTGGGCGAAGGCGTCCGAGGCCTCCGGATCGGACTCGGTCGCGTCGGTCCCCACGAGCCACGTCTGGACCGACCAGGGCAGCGGGTAGCCGCGGCCCGGCTTTCCGACGGCAACCGGCTCGGGTGCGGGCACCGTGCTCACGTGCGCCAGTTCACGCGCTGCGGCCGCCTCGGCCTCCAGCGATTCGCGTAGCGCCTCGGGGTCTGCAGCTTGCCGGGGAAAGCGTGCGGCGAGATGGTCACCGATCCGGACGATCACGTTGACCGTGCCGGCGGTCTCGACGGCACGCACCGGCAGGTGGGACAGATGCGGGAGCTGGTCGGCGACGAGTTGCCGGACCGTCGCGACATCGACGTCGATCTCGTCCTGGTGCATGGCCACGCCGAGTCATCCTGGGGCCGCACGGGACCGGCTGGCAACCGAGTTGGAGGCCGCCGGCGCCGGCCACCCCTCAGCCGTTGACCTCCTCGGACAGCCCGAACAGGGCGTCGAGGTAGGCGTTCGGGCGTTCGACGTGCACGAGGTGGCCGGAGGCCACTTGCAACAGATCGGCCCCCGGGAGCAGCCGGAGGGCGCGCTCAACGTCGTCGCTGTCCATGGCGGCCATGAGGATCCCGTCCTGGTAGGCCGAACCACGGGCATGGTCGAAGTAGTTCGTGTGCAGGAGCACGGTGGGAGCGGCGACGGCGGACAACGCGGTTGCGGTGTCGAAACCCTCGTACCAAAGATCCCGGACCCATGCGGCGCCGAAGGCCGGGTCGTACCGGACGAGGCCCTCGAAGAAGACGGTCACGAACGGAGGCAGGAAGAACAGCCGGAGCGGCTCGTCCGGGTGCCGGTCGAGCCACCGGAGCGAGTAGTCGACGATCGGCTGCTCGAGGGGGCCGAAGAAGGCGAAGTAGTCGCCGCGGGCCACGAAGTAGCGTTGGAAGCTCTCCACCACCGACGTGGCGAGATACTCCTCGGCCAGGCGCGGGAGCGTGCCGCCGGTGGTGCGCAGCAGGCGCGGCATCTCGGAGGAGAACAGCGGCGGGTCCTCGAGGAGCAGGCCGCTGACCAGGTCCGGGCGGTGCGCGGCGATCCACAGCGCGAGCAGCCCGCCGGAGGAGTGCCCGGAAACGATGGCCGGTTCGCCGACGGCGGCCTCGAGGGCACCGGCGAGGATCTCGCCGACCCGGGCGTTGGTGTACTCCTCCGCCGGCAGCCAGTCGGAGTCGCCGTGACCGGGGACGTCGACGGCGAAGACGTGGTGGTCCTCGGCGAGGACGGGCAGCACCGGGCTCGCGTCCTGCCAGCGCGAGCCCTGGCCGTGCAGGAGCACGACGGGCGCGCCGTTGTCCGGGCCCTCGGCATAGTTGACGCGGCGGCCGTCGACGACGACCTGACGCTCGACGAACCCGGCGTCGGCGACGTCGTCGAGTTCCCGGCGACGGCTGGTGAGATTGTGCCTGACGTAGCTCCCGACGGCGGCGGCCGCCGTGCCCGCCAGCGCGCCGCCGGTGAGCAGAGCTGCTCGCGCGAGCCGTCCGGTCCGGGTGCGCGTGGGGGTCGACGGCACGGGTCTCACCAGCCTCCTTGCCCACCGGCGCCTGGTCGGCGGGCGGGCGGGATCGGTCTGCGCCAGCACCGCAAGCCTCGCACATTACCGGGTCGGTGTGGACCGGAACGGCGGCGTCGGATTCCCGCCCGACGCCGCCTGCCGAGTCCTAGCGTCCCTGGTCGGTGCCGGCGGCCGCCGGCTCGGTCTCCGCGGGCAGGACGCGCCCGAGGATGTCCGAGATGGTCACGACTTTGGCCCCACCCGTCGCGCGAACCAGCGCCAGGTGGTTGGACGCCTCCCGCATCCGGGACAGGGCGGCGTGCAGCGGCGTGCCCGCGTCGAGCTCGAAGACCGGGTGCGTCACCTCCGTGATCGGCGCGTCGCCGGGAAGCAGCAGCGTGTCGCGGACATGGACGACTCCCGTCGTCCGGCCGGCGCGGTCCACGAGGATCCGCAGGTGCCCGGAGTCACGTGCCGCCCGGCGGACGTCCGCGGCCGTCGCCGTCTCGGGGACGCTGATCGGTCGGCGTTGCCCCGCGGTGAGTTCCTCCACCGTGAGCCGTTGCAGGTCCAGGGCGCCCCGGAGCTGCGCCGACGAGACACCGTCGAGAGTGCCGACCTCCACGGAGTGCTCGACGAGGTGACGCAGGTCGTCCTGGTTCTGACCGGTGGCGACGGCCTCCGCGGGCTCGAACCCGGCGCGGCGGACGAGCCAGTTGGCGGCCTCGTTGATGGCGAGCAGGAGCGGCCGGGTGACCACCATGACGGCGCGCATCGGCAGGGCGAGCATCGTCGCGGACCGTTCCGGATGGGCGATCGCCCAAGACTTCGGCGCCATCTCACCCACCACCAGGTGCAGGAAGGTCACCAGCAGCAGGGCGAGGACGAAGCCGACGACGTCGGCAGTCCATCGCGGTGCCCCGAGCGCCTCGGCGGCCGGGGTGATCCAGTGGTGCACCGCGGGTTTGGTCACGTGACCGAGGGCCAGCGTGCAGGCCGTGATGCCGAGCTGGCACCCGGCGAGGAGGACGGTGAGTTCGTTGGCGTTACGCAGTGCCACCCGGGAGGCGGTACTGGATGCCGCGTTCGCCTCGAGGCGATGCCGTTTGGCGCCGAGGGTGGCGAACTCGACGGCGACGAAGAAGGCGCTGAGCACGATGATGGCGGCGGTGGCCACGAGCACAGTCGGCGCGCTCATCGGGTGACCTCCTCGGACCGGTCGCCGTCGGTGGCGCCACCGCCGTCAGTCGTGCCGCCGTCGGCCGGGTCGGTCTCGACCACGGTGAGTCGCAGCCGCGCGGGCACGTGCCGCTCGACGTCGAGAACCTCGACCTCGAGCACGGGCGGCGGGGGCGGCTCGGACAGGGCGAGGAGCGAGGGTTTGAGCGGCAGCTCGACCCGGGCGACGTCCCCGGGCTCGGGCAGCGCGCCGTGCGCCTCAATCGCCAGCCCGGCGATGGTCTCGACGTCCGACTCGGGCAGATCGTGGCCGATCGCCCGCTCGATCTCGTCGACATGGACCTCGCCGGCGACCAGCCAGCTGTTCTCGCCCGCCTGCTCCAGGTCCGCGGGCTCGGGGGCGTCGTGCTCGTCCTGGATCTCCCCGACGAGCTCCTCGGCGAGGTCCTCGACGGTGAGCACACCGGCGAAACCGCCGTACTCGTCGACGACGCAGGCCATCTCGTTACGGGTGGCCGACAGCTCCCGGTAGGCGTCCGGCAGCGCCATCGTGGTGGGCAGCACGAGTGGCGAACGCATCAACTCGGTCACCGGCGCCTCGTCCGGCAGCTCCGTGGCGAGCAGGTCGGTCATGTGCACGACGCCGACGACGTCGTCTTCGTCGACCACCGGGTAACGGGTGTGCCCCTGCGCCATCCGCGCGCGCATGTCTGCGAGGGTCTCGTCCGGGCCGACGTTGTCCGCCCGCGAGCGGGGGATCATCGCGTGCTCGACGTCCTGGTTCGGGAAGTCGAGGATGCGGTCGAGCAGGACCGACAGATCCGCGGGCAGGTCCCCGCTGGCCCGGGAGTCGGCCACGATGTACTCGAGGTCCCGCGCCGTCGCCGAGTGTTCGACGTCGTGCACCGGTTGGATCCGGACCAGGCGCAGCAGGGCGTTGGAGGCGTTGTCGAAGACCCAGATGAGCCAGCCGAACGCCTTGAGGTACACCGCGGTCGACGCGGCCAGGGCGAGCGAGACCCGTTCCGGCGCGGCGATGGCGAGGTTCTTCGGGAACAGCTCACCGAAGAGCATCTGCACCAGGGTTGAGAGCACGAGCGCGAGCACGGTGCCGACACCCACGCCGACCGCGGTCGGTACTCCGACGCCGCCGAGGGCCTCCCCGAGCGACTCGCCCACCAACGGCTCCGCGACGTAGCCGACCACCAGGCCGGTGATGGTGATGCCCAGTTGTGCCCCGGAGAGCATGAACGACGTGCGCCGCGTGATCGTCAGGGCCCGTGCAGCGGCGCGGTCACCGGCCTCGGCACGGGCTCCCAAACGAGAGCGGTCGACCGCCATGTAGGCGAACTCCTGCGCCACGAAGTAGCCGTTCGCGGCAATGACGGCAAGGATCACGAGGATCCCGATCAGTAAGGTCAGCACCCAGGTCATCCGGCGGTCCTCCCTCGGCGGAGGCGCTCGGTCATGGCCTGGGTGCTGGTACTACAACTCTCGTCCATCGTCCTCTGTGTGTTCGCGGCCAGGCGCCCACGTGGGCGCGGTCGTGGTGGCCTCCATGGTGCGGGATGGCCGACGCGAGCACAACGGTCCAGGGCACGCCGATGTTCCCGCCCCTGCGCGGCTCCCGTCGGCGCCGTTCCCGCCGCGCGCCGTTCCCGCCGGGCGCCGAGCGCTCCTAGACTGGTCCGGCGCAGCGTCGCGGGTCCTGTCCGCCTCGGTCCGAGGGAGACCATGCCGCCGCTGAGCACCACCCGCCGCAATCTCGCCCTCTTCGCGCTCGCCCTCGGCGGGTTCGGCATCGGCACCACCGAGTTCGTCTCGATGGGCCTGCTGCCGCAGATCGGAGAGGAGCTCATCCCCGGGTTCGCCACCGCCCCACAGGCGGGGATCGCCCGTGCCGGATGGCTCATCACGGTCTACGCGCTCGGTGTGGTGATCGGCGCTCCGGTGACCGCCGTCGTGGCGGCCAAACTCTCACAGCGCACCCTGGTCCTCATCCTGGCCGCAGCCTTCACGACGGCGAATCTCGCCAGCGCGCTCATGCCCACCTTCGAGCTGACGGCCCTCGCACGCTTCGCCTCGGCGTTGCCCCACGGCGCCTACTTCGGCGTGGCCTCGCTCTTCGCGGCCCGACTCATGGGCCCTGGCAAGCAGGGCGCCGGCGTCGCGCTGGCCCTGTCCGGGCTGACCATCGCCAACGTCGTGGGCGTCCCCCTCGGCACACTCCTCGGGCAGACCGCCGGATGGCGCTGGGCGTACGTGGCCGTCGCGGTGATCTTCGCCGTCGCCCTGCTGATCGCGTTCCTCACGCTGCCACGGGTGGCCGGCAATCCGGACCGCGGTGCGCTGCGTGAGCTGGCCGCGTTCCGGAACCCACGGCTGTGGTTGATGCTCGCCGTCGGCGCGATCGGGTTCGGCGGCTTCTTCGCCGTCTACTCCTACATCGCCGAGGTCACCACGCGCAGCGCAGGACTGGCGGAGTCCGCCGTCCCGTGGGTCCTGGCGACGCTCGGCGTCGGGATGACGGTCGGCAACGTCATCGGCGGATGGGCCAGCGACCGCGACCTGACCCGCACCTTGCTGCTCGGGTTCAGCACCTACATCGTGATCATGGCGCTGTACGCGACGTTGGCCGCACAGCCGGTGGCGCTGTTCCTCCTCGTCTTCGGCGTCGGTGCGACGGGATCGGCGCTCATCCCGTCGATCCAGTCACGCATCATCCGGATCGCCGGGGATGCCGAGCTCCTCGGTGCGGCGATGAACCACGCCGCGTTCAACGTCGGGAACTCGCTCGGGGCGTGGCTCGGCGGGCTGGTGATCGCCGGCGGCTTCGGGTACCTCGCACCGGGCTGGGTCGGCGCCGCGCTCGCGGCGACGGGCTGCATCCTCGCGTTGGTCAGCGTCCGGCTGGACCGCGCGCGAGCACAGGTTCCGGGAGTCGAGGCGGAACTCGTGGCCGGCGGGTAGACAGACCCACTCGCGAGCGCGTCCGACAGTTCAGCATTCCCTGTACTGTCGGCCCATGGCCACCGTGACGCTGACCCACACCGAAGCGCTGTCGCGGTTCGGGTACGCACTCTCGGACACGACGCGTGCGCGGATCCTGCTCGCACTGCGGGAGGCGCCGGCGTGCCCCTCGGACCTGGCAGAAGGCCTCGGCGTCAGCCGGCAGGTCGTCTCCAATCAGCTCGCGTGCCTGCGTGGGTGTGGTCTCGTGCAGTCCGTGAAGGAGGGGCGCCGGACGTGGTACCGCCTCGCGGACGCGCACCTCGCACCGGCCCTCGGCGAGCTCCTGGGTCTTGTCCTCGCCGTGGACCCCCAGTGCTGCGGCCCGGAGTGCACGTGCCAATGACCGCTGCGCCGCTCCCCCGTGCACGACGCCAGGTCCTGCAGCGCCGGATCCGCTGGATCGTCACCGCGACCATCAGTTACAACGCGGCCGAGGCCGTGATCGCCCTCGCCGCGGGCGGGGCGGCGTCGTCCTCAGCTCTGATCGGCTTCGGCCTGGACTCGGTGGTCGAGGTGCTCTCCGCCGCCGCGATCGCCTGGCAGTTCTCCGCACCCGCCCCCGAGCGGCGCGAGAAGACGGCCATGCGAGCCGTCGCGATCGCCTTCCTCGCGCTCGCCGTCGTCGTGACGGCCGACGCCGTGCGCAGCCTGCTGACGGCCTCGGCGCCCGACCACTCGACCGTGGGGATGGTGCTGGCCGTCATCAGTCTGCTGGTCATGCCCGGGTTGTCCTGGTTCGAGCGCCGTACCGGCCGCGAGCTGGGTTCGGCGTCCGCGGTCGCTGATTCGCGCCAGACCCTGGTCTGCGCCTGGCTCTCGGCGGTGCTCTTGGCCGGCCTGGCGTTCAACAGCACACTCGGCTGGTGGTGGGCCGACCCGGTGGCCGCGCTGATCATCGCCGCATGGGCGGTCCGGGAGGGTATCGAGGCCTGGAACGGTGACGCGTGCGGGACACCGTTGGCACAGTTGGTCGGTGACGAGCCGGAACCCGACGACGACCGCTGAAGAAGCGCGGCTACCGCTACGCCGCTACCGCCACGACCCCTTTGGCCACCGTGGCCAGTGAGCCCGCCAGCGCTAGCGCGGCCACGAGCTTCTGAGCCCGGCTGGCGGGAATCCGCCAGCTCAACGCCGTCCCGGCGACGACGCCGACGACCAGTCCACCGAGCACCACTGCCCACGCCGTCGGCGCCAACACCGGCCAGCCCTTCGCCAGCAGCGAGGCCCCGCTGACGACGGCGAAGTACAACTGGGCCGTCGCGACGAACGACCGGTGCTCCCACGCCGTCGACAGGGCGTACAACGTGATCGCCGGACCTCCGACCCCTGCGGTGACATTCATGAATCCGGACAGGCCGCCGGCGGCGACCCCTCCCCCACGGCCCCGGAAGACGCGCATCCGCTCCGAACTGACCACGGCGAGAATGGCGAGGAACGCGACGGAGCCCACGACGACGGACAACACCGGACCGGAGACCGTCAGGGCCAACCAGGCCCCAGGCGCAATCGCCACGGCCGCCGGCACGGCCAGGAGCGCGAAGCGCCGGAGGTCGACCCGCCGCCACACCTGGACCAGCACCGTCACGCTGGTGAACAGGCCCAGGGCGTTGGCAAGCACGACGCCGTGGAAGGGGCCGAGCAACAGCACCAAGAACGGTGCGCTGACCAGGCCGAACCCCAGCCCGGTCACCCGTTGTGTCCCCGCACCGAGCAACACGGCGGCTGCGACGAGGGCGAGGTCGACGGGTGAGAGCGCCACGGTCAGGCGGTTTCGCGCCAGGCGACGTACCGCAGCTCCTGGAACTCCTCGAGCCCGAGGTCCGCCCCTTCGCGCCCAAGGCCGGACTGCTTGGTCCCGCCCATCGGTGCGTAGGCCACGGACGGCAACGGATCGTTGACACCGAGGATGCCGACGTCGAGCCGCTCGCTCAGGCGCCAGCACCGGGCGGCGTCCCGGGTGAAGGCGTACCCGGCCAGCCCCATTTCGGTGGCGTTCGCGCGCGCGACGACGTCATCTTCGTCGGTAAACCGGAAGACTCCTGCGGCGGGGCCGAACACCTCCCGCGTGGCGAGCTGTGCGTCGTCGGGCACGTCACTGAGCAGCACCGGGCCGTAGTAGCTCCCTGAGGTCGGAAGTTCGTGCTCGCGGGTGAGACGCCGCGCACCCCGGCCGAGCGCGTCCTCGACGACCGTGTGCACATCCTCGACCCGGGCCTGGTCGATCAGCGGACCGAGGTCGGGCGTCTGGGACGCCAGTGGGTCGCCGACGGACATGGCGTCCACGCGTGCCGACAGTCGCCGGGTGAACTCCTCGTACACACCGTCCTGGACGAAGAACCGGTTGGCTGCGACGCACGACTGCCCGTTGTTACGGAACTTGGCGAGCATTGCACCCTCCACGGCGGCGTCGAGGTCGGCGTCGTCGAAGACGATGAAGGCACCGTCACCGCCGAGTTCGAGCAGTGGCCGGACTACTCGCCCGGCGGCCGTGGCCATGATCTGGCGGCCAACCTCGGTCGAACCGGTGAAGGTCACGACGCGGACCGCTCGGTGCTCGAGCAGTGCCGTCGTGACCTCCCGGGCGGGGCCGTGCACCAGGTTCACGACGCCGGCCGGGACGCCGGCGTCCGTGAGGCACCGGATCATCTCGGTGACAGCGAGTGGCGCCTTCTCCGACACACGGGCCACGACGGTGCACCCGGCGGCGAGCGCCGGCGCGAGCTTGCGCGCCTGGATGGAACACGGGAAGTTCCATGGCGTCAGGCTGGCGACCACGCCCGCGGGCCACCGCGTCGTGAGGTGGTGACGGCCAGGCGCCTCGGGCGTGAGGTGGTGGCCCCGGGGCCGGCGGACCTCCTCGGCGAACCACCGGAAGTACTCGGCGGAGAAGTTGAGCTCCGCGACTCCTTCGGGTAGGCGTTTGCCACTCTCTCGCGCCAGGAGAGCGCCCAGCTCCTCCTTGCGTTCAGCAATGAGCCGGGAGGCCTCCAGGAGAATGTCGGCGCGTTCGCGGGCGGGCCGGTCCGCCCAGCCGGCGAACGCGTCGGCGGCTGCGTCGGCTGCCCGGCCGGCACAGGTGGCGGCGTCCGGTCCCGCCCAGTCGATGTGGCCGACGACGGCGCCGTCGGCGGGGGCACGTACGTCGTGTGCGGTCGCGGTGATCCAGTGGCCGTCGATGAGCATCGTGCCGTTGTCGGCTTTCGGGGTTGCGGCCATGAGGGCTCCTTCGTCGTGGGTCGGTCAGTCGAGGATCAGCGGTTCCGGCCGCCTGCGCCCGCGAACCGTGCGGGTTGGCCAGCGCGGGTCGACGACGAGCGGCCGTGGCCCGGCGTCGGAGACGATCGAGGTGTCCTCGACCTTCCATCCGGCCGCGCTGGGGTTCCAGGCGACCACGGCGGCGTCGGGAATGACGTCCGTTGACGCCGGATGTGCGGGGTACTCGCGGGGTTGCCACCCGGAGAATCCGCCCTGATGGTGGCGGTGCCACTCCTCGGGTGCGAAGCCGTGCACGGCGTATCCGGCGGTCCCGGCAGCGACGACGGACCCGACGGTCCGGCCCGGGCGCGTCGCATCGAGGAAGTCGCCCTCGACCTCGAGCAGACGGTGGTAGGCGTCGTGCTCGCCGGCCGTAGGCGGAGTGAACGCCACGGTGCGGGTGACGCTGGCGATGAGGCCGTGCCGCCGGGCACAGCAAACGAGCATCGCCCGGCGACCGAGAGCTTCGCCCGTGGGCAGCGGATGGCGATGCGGGCCGATCCGGGTGTCACCGGCGACGAGGAGCACCACCGGGTCGAGTCCGCGGGCCAGCAGCTCACGGCTGAAGAGTCCGGCGGCGGCGTACTCGGTGGTCCGCGGCGTCAGCTCTCGGGCAGTGTCGGTCGCCGCCGCAGCGGCGTCCCGACTGACGGTCTCGAGCTGTTCGGCCTGATGGCGGGTCAGGCTGCGCCGCAACGCGCCGAGCCCCGTGACGACCCGGGCACCGGGGTACCCCACGTCGGTCAGGACGTCAGGGCCGGTCGGGAGCTCCGGTTCCCGTGTCTCCCACCACGGCACGACGGTCCAGTCCGCGTCCAGGTCCGCCAGTTCACTCGCACGTAGTCGCGGCGCCTCGATCGCGTTCGTCACGACCGTCAGACGAGCGCCTCCCGGCCCCTCCGCCGCCGGTGCCTCGACCACGAGATCGAAGCAGGCCGCGTCCAGGGTCTGCGGCACGTGTGAGCGCACGCCGAGCAGCCAGGACAAGGAGCCCTGGTGACGGAGCACCACGGTGCCCCCGTCCTGCTCGCGCACATGTGCCATGAGCCGGCCGAGCTTCTCGTCCAGGTCCGGTCCGGGCCCGGCCAGGGGAGGGATATCAGTGATGGCGGACCACCTCGTCGATCGGTTGCGAACCGACGGCGCTGACCCTTCGCCTCGCGATCGTGACGCGGGTGATCGTGCCGTCGAAGCCGTGCAGGTCGAACTCTCCCGGGGCGCGGCCGTACGTGTGCAGCGTCCACGGCCGGCCGAGGAGGTCATCGGTATTCCGCACGTGAGCGTCGACGTTCACGCGCGGGATCACTGCGCCGGCTCGCACCAGCACAGGCATGCGTTCCAGCGGCACCTCCTGGCTCCGGAATCCGGGCCCACTGACGGACTCTCCCGTGAGCAGGTCCTGCCACTCGCCGTCGGGCACGTAGAACCGCCGAATGACCGGCGACGTGCCGTCGTCGAAGATCGGGACCACGAGGAGGTCGTTGCCGAGCAGGAACTGGCCGTCGATCCCGGCGGCGACGGGGTCGTCGGGGAACTCCAGTGCCAAGGGGCGCAGCATCGGCAGACCGAGCGCTGCGGAGTCGCCGGCCGCCTGCCACAGGTACGGAAGCAACGAGTACCGCAGCCGGATCCACTCCCGCGCGACGGTCAGGGCGTCCTCGCCGAACTCCCACGGCTCTCGTGGGCGCAACCCGTGCGCGCGCATGAGCGGGGACAGGGCACCGAACTGCGTCCAGCGGACGTACAGCCCTGGGGTGAGCTCGGGACCGAAGAACCCACCGATGTCGTGGCTCCAGAAGCCGGGGGCACTCATCGCGTACGACAAGCCGCCGCGCAGCGTGGCCTGCATCCCGGCGACGGTGGATTCCGCGTCTCCGCCCCATTGCCCGGGGTAACGGTGGGAGCCGGCCCACCCCGAGCGGCCCCACACCAGGGGGGCGCGGCCGGTGTGCGCGGCGATGTGATCGGAGACGGCGGCGTTGTAGCGCAGCGGATACAGGTTGTGGGCGTGCACGGGCGGCGTCCCGTCGGCGAGGGCGACGTCGTCCGGCAGCCCCTCCCCGAAGTCCGTCTTGAACACAGCCACACCGTCGTCCAGGAACACGTCGTGCTGGTGCTGCCACCAGCTCCGTGCCTCGGGATTGGTGAAGTCGATCAGCGCCCGATGGCGACCGTCGGGAGTCGGCGTACCACGCAGCTCCGCCACCGCGCCGTCCACATCACGCACCAGATAGCCGCGTTGCTGGGCCTCGGCGTACCGGGGAGAGGCCGGGTCCAGGTACGGCAGCTCCCAGACGGACAACCGGCAGCCGAGATCGTCGAGTGCGCTGACGAACTCCCGGCGGTCTCCGAAGCGGTCCGTGTTCCAGATGAAGTCGGTGTTGAGCCGATCGACCACGAGCCAGTCGGGATCGAGATGCAGCACGTCGCACGGCACCGCGTGCTCGCGCATGGTGCGGGCGACGGCGAGCATCTCGTGCGCCGAGCGGTACCGGCACCGCCCCATCCAGTAACCGAACGCCCACAGCGGCGGCAGTGGCGCCCGACCGGTCAGCCGGGTGTAGGCGCCCAGTCGCCGACGGGGATGTGCTCCTGTCATCACGTAGAGGTCGAGGGCCTCGTCCGCCACCCGGACTCCGAGCACGGACGGACGACTGTGTCCAACGTCGGCCGAAACCACCGCGCCCGTGTTGACCAGCGCGGTGTATCCCGCCGTCGAGTGCCACACGGGTACCGGCTTGTAGGCCATGCCCGTTCCGGTGCCGAGGGCGTCCTCGGTCCGCAGCCGCAGGTGCTGCCCGTTCTTGACCAGCCGACCGAACTGCTCACCGAAACCCAGAATGTCCTCGTCCGTGCCGAGCTCGAGGTTCAGGCTCAGGCCGTTGTCGTAGAGCATGACCGCCGGTGCCATCGGGAACCCGGCGACCTGACGCAGCCGTTCGGCGGTGCGCGCCACGGTGTGGCCGGCACCGTCACGGATCTCGACGGCGAACGGTGAGCGCCGGACGCGCACCTCGACCTCCGCACCGCGGACGGTGACAGTCCCCGGGTCCTCGCTGAGGTCCGGTCGGTCAATGGCGTCATTGGTGACGATGCCGAGCCAGGAGGCGGGCTCCCGATGGACGCGGGCTCCGGGCGGTGCGACGACCAGGCGAGCCGCGTCGTGCTCCGCGATCGTGATGACGACGTCGACCTCTCGCGGTTCCACCGGCGGCAGAGTCAGGTCACGGGGAAGGTTCGGCATCGTGATCTCGATGCCCTGGTCGAGCGGATCCTCGCCGGTGAGCCAACCTGGGGCGCCCGGCAGTTCGATCGCGGGTAACGCCTGAACTGTCAGCCTGACGGCGTCACCCTCGCGAGCGACACCGGTCACGTGACGGAGGATGAAGGCTTTCGTGATGGTCATCCCTTGACGGCTCCCGCGGTGATGCCGGCGACGAAGTAACGCTGCAGGAGCACGTAGGCGACCGCCATGGGCACGGACGCGATGACGACCCCGGTGAAGAGCAAGGGATAGTCGGTGAGGAACTCGCCTTGAAAGTCCAACAGGGCGAGCGGGATGGTTTTCTTCGAGTCCGAGCTGATGAACAACAGCGGATAGAGCAGCTCGTTCCACTGGATCACGAACAGGAAGATCGCCGTGGCCGCGATCGAAGGCGCGGACATGGGCAGCACCACAGACCAGTAGGTCCGCAACGGCCCTGCCCCGTCGATCGAGCTGGCCTCGTAGGCCTCGCGGGGCAGCGTTTTCATGAAACCACCGAGGATGAACACGGAGACCGGAAGTCCGACGACGACGTTGATCAGGACGAGGCCGATGCGGCTGTCCAGCAGCCCCAGCTGATTGAAGAGCACGTACTGCGGGATCATGTTGGCTTGCGCCGGAACCGACATGCCCAGCACGAGGAACCCGAAGATCAACCACCCCTTCCAGCCCGGGATCCGCGCCGTTCCGTACGCGGCGAGACTGCCCAGCAACAATGTGAGCAGGACGGACGCCAGCGTGACCATGACGCTGTTCAGGAAGGCCTGGTCGAGCTGTTGCTCACCGAGGACCGTGCCGTAGTTCGCGAAAGAGAACGACTCGGGCAGACCGAACGGTGAGGCGAAGAGTTCCTCGGTGCTCTTGAACGAGCCCATGACCACGACGATCACCGGGACGACGATGAGCAGGGCGTAAACGGCGAGGACGAGGCCCCGCACCGGATTGGCGCGCATCACGAGCTCCTCAGAAGTCTTTCTGCGTCAGCTTCAGCAGGCGACGCTGGGCGACGACAATGGCGGCGATGAAGAGCATGAAGATGAGTGACTCCGCCGCCGCGTAACCGAACTCGGAGTTGGCGAACGTGGTGTAGATCCGCGTCGAGAGGATGTCGAGGCTCGACTTGGGCGGGTTGCCGCCGAGTCCGAGAATCAGGTCGAACGCCTTGAAGGACTGGATCGTCGTATAGGCGACGACGATCGCGGTGGCAGGGGCGATCATCGGCCAGGTGATGGAGGTGAACTGCTTCCACCTGCCCGCGCCGTCCAGCTCGGCGGCCTCGTAGAGCTCGGAGGGAACGGACTGCAGGCCCGCGATGAAGATGACCATCATCTGGCCGGCGTGGAACCACACCTGCACGATCGAGACCCAGTAGATCGCCGCCGCGTCGTTGCCCAGGTAGGAGCTGGTGAGGCTGTCGAGGCCGACAGCTTCGAGGACGCTGTTGGCGAGACCGAAGTTCGGGTCGTAGATGAACTTCCAGATGTAGGCGACCGAGACCGAGGACAGAACGGTCGGGAAGAAGAACAGCCCACGCAACAAGGTCGACCCAGTGGTGTTGCGTACCAGGAGGACGGCCAACAGGAGCGCGAAGATCGTCTGGAAGACGACCACCACGAGCATGAATTTCAGGTTGTTGCCCAGCGCGTTGACGAAGAGGTTGTCCCCGCCGGCGATCTGCTGGAAGTTGCCCAGCCCCACGCTGTCGTACTCGGCGCTGAACCCGTCCCAGTCGGTGACGGAGTACTGGATGGCCTGCAGCGCCGGGATGGCGAAGAAGACCACATAGATCGCGAGGGCCGGCACCGGGAAGAGGTAGAGCGGCGCCGGGACCCGGGCAGATCCGCGGCGACGTCGCCGGCGCGGGTCGGGCCGGCCGGGCGCAGCACTGACGTCCGGCTCGGCGTGGGTCGCAGTCATGACAGCTCCTTGTGCGCTGGTCAGCTCTCGATGCGTTGGTCGATCACGCCCTGGGCTCGTTCGGCCGCCTGCTCCGGCGTGGCGCCGCCGACGACGTCGATGCAGGCCTGCTCGGCGGCATTGCGGATGTCGAGGTCGGTGAACTGGAACCGCGGCGCCAGCAGCGTGTTCTTCTCGAGCCACTCCGAGGTGGCCGCGAGGTCGTCGTCGTCGTACTCGACGTCGGACACGGTGACGTGCTGAGCCGTGGCGTTGGCGTAGGTGCCCGCGTTCTCCGGGTCGGAGAGGAAGTTCAGGAAGGCGTACGCGGCGGCCTGGTTCTCGGACGCGGTGTTCACCCCGAGGATGAAGGTCGCGTTCGAGACACCTTCGTACCTGGCCTCGTCAGCGGCAACGGTGATCGGCGCCATCATGCCGATCGGGAATTCGGCGCCCAGCTCACGGACCGCGGTCATGTGGAACGAACCGGTGGCGAGCAACGCGGCCTCTCCCTGCGCGAACATCTGCTCGGCGGGCTCGACGGCGGTGCCGGTGGGGTTGTTCTGGAAGTACGGCCGCAGCTCCTCGTACTGCCGCAGCGTGGTGAGAAACCAGTCGTCGGTGCAGGCGTACTCGCCGGTCTCGATCTTGGTGCACATGTCGTCGCTCGGCGCGTTGTTCATGACCATGGCGTTGAAGAGGTGGCCTGCGTTGCCGATCTCGCCACCGGGCCATGCCATCGGAACCTTGCCCGCCGAGAGGACGGCCTCACACATGGCCAGCCACCCGTCCCAGTCCGTCGGCGGCTCCGTCACGCCCACCGATTCGAGAAGGTCCTGGTTCGTGATCGGCTGATTGAAGACGAACTGGTAGGGCAAGCCGTACTGGACGCCGTCCTGTTCGCCGGCGGTGATGAGGTCGGGGGTGTACTTGTCGAGGACGTCGGTATCGGTGAGGTCCGCGTACAGACCGGCGCTGACCATGTCGACGAACTGGGCGCCCCGGAACGCCACGAACAGGTCCCCGATGTTCCCACCACGGATCCGCTGCAGCGCAGTGGTCTGGTAGTCGTTCGACGGCGAGATCTCCTGAGCGATGCTCACCTCGCCGTGCTCGGCGGTGAAGGCGTCGATGAGGTCCGCGAACACCGCTTGGTCCTCGGCCCGCCAATGGGCGAAGGAGACGTCGCCCTCGATCGGACCGTCGGTCGCCGGCCCCGAGCCCTGTTCGGCGGCGTCCGAGCCCCCGCCGGACCCAGGGCCGGCGCAGGCCGTCGCGACAGCGGTCAGACCACCGACACCGAAGAGCTGGAGGGCGCGGCGGCGAGGCAGTGCAGAGTTGTGATTCATCGGTGTTCTCCCTTGAACGTGCGGTTCACCATTCGATGACGGGAATGCCGAGCAGGTCGGCGGCGGTGCGCAGTGCAGGGCGCACATCGGTCCAGGCGAGGACGGTGTGATGCGGGAAGCCACCCGTGACGAGGCCGTGGACGAACTGCGTGGCGTCGGCGTCGAGGTGGACGTCGGCGCTGTTGCCCTGAAAGCGGTTCGGGGCAAGGATCGACTCACCGGAGGCGATGAGCAGACGTAGGCGGTTCGAGTCCTCGGGATCCTCGGTCAACCGAGCCATCACCACCGGGCCGGTGCGGAGCGGGAAGTTCCCGGCGACGCCGATCTTGCGGTTGCAGTGGACGAACTGCGTGGCGTTCCGAGGTTCGGCGGCGAGTTCGGTGGCAGCAGACCCGCAGTGCCATACCCGGACGATGTTGCGCTCGGCGTCGAGGTCAACGGTGTCCACCAGGTACGTGGGCCCGCCCCCGAGAGCCCCGAGCAGCAGCATGGTGGCGGCGCCGTACACGTCGCGCTCACACTGCGTGGGCAGCCCCTCGTCCGCGAGACGGGAGAGCGACGAGCACGGGCAGACGCCCAGCTGACTGGGGAACTCCGGCCAGCAGCGGACCGCGAGCGCCGCGACAGCCTGACTGGCCGAGTGATCGCGCAGCGCCGTCGTCACGGCGGCGTGCCGGGAGACCTCCTGCGGATCCAGATCGGCCAGGCTGGGTCGAGCGGCCGTGGCGTCGGCGACCTCGGCCCGCTGCTCCTCGTCCGGAACGGCGCGGATCCTCGCGAACGTCTCGTCGATGCTCAGAGGCTCGACCCGCAGGCCGAGCAGGCGCTCGAGCACCTCCGGGTCGTACTCACTCGGCGTGAACCCAGGGGGAGCGTCACCGACGGTCCCGATCGTCGAGCCGCGCAACCTGTCGAGCGACTCCCGCACCTCGTCCACGTCTGCGCGTGCACGGTGCCCGGCCGGAAGGTCCGGCGCCGGCGGCAACTCGCCGCCGAGTGCGCGTCGCAACGTCTCACGTACCTGCGGCTCGTCGGGGTCGCCGTACACGAGGCGCACCGCGGCGCCGGCGCGGACGAGTGCGTGCCCGATGAGGTTGGCGCCGCACAGCGAGTTCAGCCACAACCGATCGCCGACCGGCCCCGGCTCCCGGAACGACCACAGCAAGATCGGCTCGTCCCGGTCCGCGTAGAGCTCGAGCGCGGGATTGGCGTCGGAGAAGGACGCGCACACGTGGACGACGAGGTCGACGTCCTCCTGCAAGGTGTCTGCAGCGTGCTCGACATCCTCGGGAGTCATGACGAGATCGCCGGGACCGACCACCTCGGCGCCGAGATCCCGCAGCGTGTCGCGAGCGTCCTCGGCACGCCGGCGGGCGACGTCCACCACGAAGGTCGGGCGTGCGGTAGGGATGACGGCGACGCGCACGGTTGTCACCGCCCTACCGTTGCGTCGACGATCTCGCCGAGGCGACGCAACCGCTCGACCGCGGCGGTGCGCAGCTCGGCCTCGACATCGTCGGACCCGATGCACGAGGCCCAGACCGCCCGTCCGGCGAGAAAGCCGGAGGCACCTTCGCGGCAGGCATGCTCCACCGCGGAGGGGAAGTCCTGCTCGCGGACTCCGCTGGACAGCACGACCCAAGGTGACGCGACCGCCTCACTGATCTGCGCGCAGCGGCGACGAATCTCGTCCGGCTTGCCCTCGCCGCGCATCGGCACCTCGGCCTTGTAGAGGTCGGCACCGCGGCTGCCGAGTTCCCGCGCCGCCGCGAGCACGCCGGCGTCGTGATCCCAACTGCCCCCCGCCAGGGGCGCGCGAGAGACCGGCTCGATGATGCTGATGAGCCCGGCCCCACGGCAGCGGTCCACGAACTCCTCGACCATGGTGATCCGTTCGGCCGGGTCCGAGTCGGGTCGGTACAGGACGAGCAGCTTCATGGCGACAGCCCCCTGGCTGCGGACACGCTCGGGAACCACGTCCGGGTCGATCGTCACCTCTCCGACGAGCTCGCCGTGCGCGGGCGCGAAACGGTCGGCGGCGGCGATGAGGCCGCACCCGTCCGCGACGACGTCCTGTTCGACCACGGCGTCCCATGCGAACTGGCGGTCCACCAGCACGGCCGAGGCGTGCGGCGTGAGGAGCCGCGTGGCCGCCACCTTGAACGCGGTCACCTGTTCGTCGCTGACCGGGTCGTCCTGATGGTCGGCGAACATGTTCCTCATCGCCTCACGTTGGTCGACGGCGAGCATGGCGTAACCCCCCGACGCGCGTTGCAGGGCTGTCAGGTCAGGGGTGGCGGGCGATGGTGTCGCCGTGCTCATCGGGCCTCCTCGGCGGGTCGGGTTGCGGTCGCCGAGGCCGCGCCGAGCACGGCGCGGACCTCGGGATCGGTGGGAACGGCGCTGCGTCCGTCGAGGCCGCGGCAGGACAGCGCGGCGGCGACATTGGCGTAGGGCAAGGCGTCCTGCAGAGGCATACCGCTCGCGGTCGCGACCAGCAGCGCCCCGTGGAACACGTCCCCGGCACCGAGGGTGCTGACCACGTCGACCGGGTGGCCCGCGGCCCAGTGGTGGCGACCGGAGGCGTCACGTGCGACGGAGCCGTCCGAGCCGAGCGTGGCGACGACGGAGCGCGCGCCCTCCTCGAGCGCCAGGGAGAGCAGGTGCTCGACCGGATGCTGTCCGAAGCGCTCACGCAGCGCAGGGACCGTCGGCGCGTACAGGTCCGTACCCGCCGCAGTAAACCCGTCGATCGGGTTCCCTCCGTCGACGGACAACCGCGCCGGAGCACCGGAGTCGGCGAGGTGGTCACGAACCGGGCGCCACCCGAGGTGGTCGACATGCACCCACGCGGCGCGGTCGACGAGCGCCGCACCGGCAGCGTCGAGGACCACCTCGGGGACGGGTCGGGTCGCGATGGCACGGGTGCCGTGCGCGGCGTCGACGAGGATCACGCTCGCCCCGGTACGCCGACCAGGCTCCACACGGATGCCGCCGGTGTCCACACCTTCCGCGCGGAGTTCGGCGAGCACGCGTTCCCCTTCGGCGTCACGGCCCACCGTGCCGACGACGGCCGTACGGGCACCCAGGCGTGCGGCCGCAACTGCCGCCGTGGCGGCGGGTCCACCGCCGGCGTGCGCGACGTCGAGAGCGACCTGCCGTGAGTCGGGCACCGGGTTCGACTCGACGAGGGCGATCGCGTCCAGCGTGAGAGCCCCGACGAAGACCAGGTCTGGCGCCGTAGCCGTGGCCATATGTGAACTCCTGAGCTCTGACTGCGTTTTGCTGGTGCCTAGTAAACACGCTGGTGTTTGAATGTCAACATAGTATGCTCCACTAACAACACGTCGAAGGAGGTGGCGATGGGGGAGTCGGCCCGCCCACGCGCTGCGAACGCGCGACGCGCGGAGATCATCCGGCTGCTGCAGATCCACGGCTTCCAGTCCGTCGCACAGCTGGCGGATCTGCTCGAGGTCTCGGACATGACGGTCCGGCGCGATCTGCACAAGTTGTCCGCGGCCGGCGAACTCCGTGTGGTGCACGGCGGGGCGAGCCTGCCGCACGGCACGCTTCGAACGGCCGACTTCACCAGTCGCGGGGCGCAGGCACGAGAGGCGAAGCGCCGCATGGCGCGCCGAGCCGTCGAGCTCGTCGAACCGGGTGCCACCGTCGCGGTCGACGCCGGGACGACCACCTTCGAGGTGGCGGCCGCTCTACCGAGCTCGTTCGACGGCTGCGTGATCAGCCACTCGGTTCCCGTGCTGCAGCATGCCCTCAGCCTGTCCGCCGCCCAGGTCATCGGCCTGGGCGGCGAACTCCTCGCCGCCAGTCAGGCGTTCATCGGCCAGCAGACCATCGATGCGCTCGCCGGGCTGTACGCCGACATCCTCTTCCTCGGCGCCGCCGCGGTCCGCAGCTCCGGGACCTTCGTGGCCACCGATCTCGAGCGGCCGACCAAACAGGCGCTGGTCAGCAGCGCCAACCGAGTGGTGCTCATGGCAGATCACTCGAAGTTCGAGGTGGCAGCCCCGGTTCGCCTCGGACCGCTGGACCGGATCGACGTGCTGGTGACCGACCGACCCCTCGAGGCGGGCACGGCGCGCGCGTTCGCGAGCGCCGGCGTTGAGGTCCTGACCACTGATTCCGACTGATCGACGAGATGCCTGAGACCAGCATGACGCGGTGGGAGCGCGCCCGGACCGCCTTTGCCACCTGCGGCGCGCCCGAGGCCGCGTTCACCGCCAAGCCACGCAGCCACGACGACGGACCCGGGCACGGGTTGTTCCTCGGTCCGATCGGCGGCCCCGCTTTCTCGCGCGATCTGACCGGGCGGTTCAGCCGCTGGCACCTCCACCCCGGCACACACCTCGTCCAGGACGTCGAGCCTGCGTTCCTCGCGGTGCATTACGAGCTAGGTGGGCGGCACCACTTCCGCACCCTGCGCGCACAGGCCGGCGTACGGCACGAGGTGGCCGCGCTGTTTCCGCTGAGTCTCGAACGGCTCACCGCCCCGGACATGCCATTCACGGTGACCCTGACGGCCTTCTCCCCCGTCCTGCCGGACGAGGAGGAGCTGGCCGGTCTGCCGGTCGTCGTGTTCGACGTCGAGGTGCATGCGGTCCCGGGCGAACGGCTGCCGCGGGTCGACGTCGCGCTCTTCTGGCCCAACTTGGCGGGCTGGTGCCCGTCCTGGGTCACCACCGATGAGCGCGGCGACCGCGCCTGGCCGGGCCACCACCATGCCGGCAACCGCAACGGCCCGGCGACCGTACCGGACGCCGGAACCGCTGTACGGCAGACCCGTGAGGTCCTCCCTGGGCGGCTCGCTCCGGAGACCTGCGTCAGCGTCAGCGGAGAAGCAGAGGAATTCAGTCGCCAGGTCGAGTTCAAGACGGACCAGAACGCGACCGGCGTTCCCGACCACGAGCAGGCCTTCACGCTCGGTGCGGTCCGGCACGCCTTCGCGACCACCGGCCGCCTTGGTGTGACGCCCGACGGAAGTTGGCCCGCGCACTGGCACGAACCGATCGGCTCCGCAGTCGCCGCACACCTGGCGCCGGGGCGTACGAGCGCGCAGGTGCGTTTCGCCGTTTCGATGGACTGGCCCGAGGTGACGTTCGGCTCCGGGCGGACGTGGCGGCGTCGGTACGCCGCCACCACGCGCCCAGACGCGACCGAACTGGCCGGGCGCGCGCACTCTGAGGCCGACGCCTGGCTCGCCCGTATCGACGCCTGGCACGAGACGACGTCGGCCCGGCTCACCCGCGCCGGCTGGTCGCGGGAAGTCGCCGGGTGTGTCATCAACGAACTTGGCCTCGTCACCTCGCTCGGGACAGCCTGGATCGACGGCGCCAACCCGGCGCCTGACGGACTGCTCACCGATTCCGAGCATCTCGGTCTGCTCGAAGGGCTCGATGAGGGCTACTACTACTACGACACCACCGACCTGTGGCACTACGCGTTCCCGGCGCTGAGCCTGACCTGGCCCCGACTGGCCGACCTCGTCTTCGGTGACCTCGAGGAGGCGTTGATCGGCGCGGACCAGCGGGAGCGACCGGTCTACCGAGTCGCGGAGCACCGCAGGATGCTCCGTGCCGGGCACCTCCCGCACGACCTCGGTAGCGCCCCGGAGGATCCGTTCGTTCGACTCAACGGTTATGTGATGCGCGACGACCCCAACACCTGGCGCGATGCCACGCCCGCGCATGTCCTCGCGCGCCTGGCCCACGCCCGGCTCACCGACCGGGAGCTGCCGGGCGAGTCGTGGCGGCGCCTGCGGGAGGCTCTCGAACGGCTCGATGCCGCCGTGCCCCGGCATGACGAGTTCGGGGACACCACCTGGGACAACCTCGCGCTGCGGGGGCATTCGACGTACACCGCAGCGCTGCACACCGGGATGTGGGCGGCCGCGGCGCGCGAAGCCGAACGGCGCGCAGAGGATCCCGGGCTGTTCCTCGCACGCCGTGACGCCGCCGCGGAGGTCCTGGGCCGGCTGTGGAACGGCGAATTCTTCCGCGCAGCGTCCGAGGGAAAGTATGTCGACGCCGTCATGCCCGACTCCGTTTGGGGCCTGTACTACGCCGACGTCTGCGGCGCGTCGACCGGCGTAGCGCTCGAGCGCATCCAAGGACATCTCGACGCGGCGTACGAGATCTGCCATCTCGGTTACGACGGCGGACGCGTCGGGCCGTTGCTCATCGGTGAGCGGGAGCTGCGGCGCTACGACCGCGACGGCGGCGAGGAGCTGCAGGTCAACGAGGTTCTCATCGGTTCGGGGTGGATGTTCGCAGCGATGCTGCGCCACTACGGACTTCCGGCACAGGCTGACCACGTCGCCGGCGGCCTACGTGAGGTGCTCTACGGCGGGTCCGGTCTGCAATTCCGGACCCCGGCCGCCGTCGATCGAGACGGACACTTCAGGGCGCCGCTGAACATGCGGCCCCTTGCGGCGTGGTGGCTCGCCGCCCGCACGGCGGCGACGACGGACGGGACCGGCCAGCAGGTCTAGGGTGAAGCCGGGCGTCGCGACCGCACGCACGAGACGAGACCCAAGGACCCATGAAGACCTTCACGCTGCCCGGCACGGACCTGACCGTCCCGAACGTCGTTCTCGGCCTGATGCGCATCCAGGACAAGTCCGACGAGGAGGTCCGCACACTGCTGCGGACCGCAATGGACGCCGGCATCACGTTCCTCGACCACGCCGACGTCTACGGCTCCGAGCCGCACGGCTGCGAGCGCCGCTTCGCCGAGGCGATGCAGCTCAGCTCCGCCGACCGCGAGAAGCTCGTCATCCAGACGAAGGCCGGCATCGTGAAGGACGGGCCGTACTTCGACTTCTCCTACGAGCACCTCGTCGAGTCGGTGAACGGCTCGCTGGCGGCCCTGGGGACCGACTACATCGACATCTTGCTGCTGCACCGACCCGACGCCCTGGTCGAGCCGGACGAGGTCGCGCGCGCCTTCGACGAGCTCGCCGCCGCGGGGAAGGTTCGCGCCTTCGGGGTCTCGAACCACACCCCGGGCCAGATCGAGCTGCTCAAGCGATCGGTTCGGCAGCCGATCGTCGCGAATCAGCTGCAGCTGTCGATCACGCACGCTCCGCTGGTGGCGCAGGGCGTGGCGGCCAACATGGCCAACCTCGACCAGTCGATCGGCCGGGACGCCGGCCTGCTGGACTACTGCCGCCTCAACGACATCACCGTGCAGGCGTGGTCGCCGTTCCAGGCCGGATTCTTCACCGGTCCCTTCCTCGGCTCACCGGAGTACCCGGAGCTCAACGCGGTGATCGACCGGCTGGCTGCGCAGTACGACGTCCCGGCCATCGCCGTCGCCACGGCGTGGATCACCCGTCATCCCGCACAGATGCAGGTTGTCCTCGGCACCACGACGCCGGAGCGGGTGGCGGGCGCCGCGGCGGGGTCGGAGCTCCCGCTCACCCGGGCCGAGTGGTACGAGCTCTTCCGCGCGGCGGGTTACACCGTTCCCTGAGGTCGCCACACGCGGCAGCTGGTCCGACCCACGCGCGGAGCGTGGGAGGCTTGGGGCCGCCCTGAGAGTTTCACGACGGAGTCGTTCGATGCGCGAATCCCATCGCCTGCCCATTCTGGACGCCGCCCAGCGGGTGCTCGAGACCCGCGGGCTGACCGCCATCACGTTCGAGGCGGTGGCGAACGAGGCGGGCCTGACGAAGGGCGGACTCGTCTACCACTTCCACTCCAAGGACGATCTGCTGCTCGCGCTGCACGAACACGTCGCCGCTCAGTGGGAGCGGGCGCTCCTGCAGGAGCTCGCCAAGCCGTACGAGGAGGCCAGCGACGACGAGCGGCTCGGTGCGTACGTCCGGACCTCGGCGCGCAGCTCCACCCGTTCGGAGCTCCTCCTCATGCTCGACGCCGCCACTCACCCCGCCTTCCGCGCGCCGTGGGCGCGCCTGCTGGCACGGTGGACGCCCCCGGTCACCCGGGACGCGGACGACGGCGTCCTGGACCGGATGGTGACGCGGCTCAGCGCGGACGGTCTGTGGTTCCTCGAGGCGTTCACGGACGAACAGGTGGACGCGCGGCTGCGCGAGCGCCTCGCCGAGCACCTCTGCGCGCCGCTCGTCCGGGTCTGAGCGAGGTCCAGCCCCGGCCGTGGCAGGCGGGGCACTCGAGGACCTCGGACTTGTAGTCCGGGAAGTCCGGTGGGGCCCGGCGTCGTCCGGCCGGCACGGACCAACCCGAGCCCGGAGCAGGTCGGGCAGTCGACTCGCCGGGCACGCGGTCGGCTCGGCAGGTTGGTGAACTGCTGAAGCACGAGGCTCTCCTTCCGGTCGGTGAGGGAGCGGTCTCCAGCCTGCTGCGCGCCGGCGCCAGCTGGGAGTGCCGACCCATCCGGGTACTCGCAGGACCTCCCTCCGCGGCGCGGCACGGCCTAACGTGGGGCCGCATGGGACACATCGACCATCGCGCCGAGGTCCGTGAGTTCCTCAGCTCCCGTCGTGCGCGACTCACCCCGGATCAGGCAGGCCTGCCCGCCTACGGTGGGAACCGCCGCGTGACCGGCCTGCGCCGGGAAGAGGTCGCCATGCTCGCCGGGGTCTCGGTCGACTACTACGTGCGCATGGAACGCGGGAACCTCGCCGGCGCCTCGGACGGCGTGCTCGACGCACTCGCCCGCGCACTCCAGCTCGACGAGGCCGAACGCGAGCATCTGATGTCCCTGGCCCGGGTGGCCGGACCGTCCGCGCGCCGCGGCCGTCCTCGGCAGGCCACGACGGTACGCCCGGCCGTCCAGCAGGTCCTCGACGCCATCACGGGCGCCCCGGCATGGGTGCGCAACGGCCGCCAAGACATCGTGGCGATGAATCAGCTGGCCCGGGCGCTGTACGCACCGGTGCTCATCGATCCGCACCGGCCGGCGAACGCCACACGGTTCGTGTACCTGTATCCCGAGGCCGCGCGGGAGTTCTTCGTCGACTACGACCAGATCGCCAACGACGCCGCCGCGGTGCTCCACCTGGAGGCCGGGCGTAATCCGCACGATCGCGCCCTCATCAAACTGGTCGGTGAGCTCTCGACCCAGAGCGAACTCTTCCGCCAGCGCTGGGCTTCTCACGATGTGAGCCTGCACCGCAGCGGCGTGAAGCGCGTCCGGCATCCGGTCGTCGGCCAGCTCGACCTCGATTTCGAGTCCATGGACCTGCCGTCGGAGCCCGGTCTGGTGCTCAACGTCTACACCGCACCAGCCGGCTCCCCCACCGCGGACGGGCTCGCGATGCTCGCTTCCTGGGCGGCGACGCAGGACGCCGAGGCGCGGCTCGACACCGAGAGGGCACAAGTCCGCGAGAACGTGGCCCGACGCGACGTGACCGAGCACAACCTCACCGGGCACCCCGGCCCGAGCGAGGATGTCCGCTCCGCCGAGGAGTTCCGCTCCTGATCGAGACGGTCGACCCGGGCGGGCCTAGGCTTCCCGCCATGGACAGTCCGGGGCCCGGCCCCCTGCGGACACTCCTCGATCGACTGCGGTCCGAGACCGGTAGCGCACTGCTGCTCCTCGGCGCGGCAGTGGTCGCGCTCGTGTGGGCGAACTCGCCCCTGTCCGCGAGCTATGAGGCGCTCTGGCAGCTGCGGATCAACCTCGAGATCGGCGATCTGCGGTTCGACATGGACCTGCACCACTGGGTCAACGACGGCCTCATGGTGGCCTTCTTCTTCCTCGTGGGGCTCGAGGTCCGCCAGGAGCTCTCGGTCGGGTCGTTGCGGCACCGCCGCAGCCGACTCGTCCCGCTCGTGGCCGGAACCGCCGGGGTGGCGGCTCCTGCCCTGATCTACCTGGTGATCGCCGGGGCCGAGGCCCCGGAGGGGTGGGGCGTCGTCGTCGGGACAGACACCGCCTTCCTACTCGGAGTCCTGGCGATCGTCGGCCCGCGGATGTCGAGTCAGCTGCGCGTCTTCCTGCTGACGTTGTCCGTGGTGGACGACTTCCTCGCGGTCGCCATCATCGGCGTCGTCTACTCCGAGGCGGTCGAGGTGATGCCGCTCGTGGTGGCGCTCGCCTGCCTGGCTGCACTGTGGCTGCTCGGCCGCACGCGCGAGTGGCGAAGCGGTCCGTACGTCCTCGCCGTCGTCGTGCTGTGGGGTGCCACCGTGCTTGCCGGGGTGCACCCCTCGCTGGCCGGCATGGCGGCGGGACTGCTGGTGCCGTCCCGAGAGCCGGAGCGGCACGACGTGCTCCGTGCGAAGTACCTCTTCCGTGACTACTGGCAGTCCCCCGGAGCCGGCCCGGCGCGCAGCGTGCAGCTTGGCCTCGCGCGGTCGATCTCGGTGAACGAGCGGCTTCATCTGGCGCTCAGCACGCCGGTCTCGCTCGTCGTGGTCCCGGTCTTCGTGCTCGCCAACGCAGGGATCGACCTGCGGGGTGGGGCTCTCGTGGCCGCGCTCGGGTCGGCAATCATGTGGGCCGTCGCGGGCGGTCTGGTGCTCGGCAAGCTCGCCGGGATCACGGTCGGTTCCGGGCTGGCGGTCCGGTTGGGGCTGGGCCGACTCCCCGACGGCGTGGGGCCCGGAAGCGTGGCCGGTGGCGCGGCGCTCTCGGGTATCGGCTTCACGGTCTCGCTGCTGATCATCGATCTGGCTTTCACCGATCCCGCTCAGGCTCAAGCGGCCACGGTGGGCGTGCTTCTCGCGATCGTGGCCGCCTCGCTCATCGGCCTGGCGATGTTCACCACGGCACGTCGTAAGGGCGAGACGAGCGCCGACCTTCCGACGGTGCTCACGCCGGAGGTCGATCCCGGGCGGGATCACATCCACGGTGACGACGACGCGCCGATCACCGTGGTCGAGTACCTGGACTTCGAGTGTCCGTTCTGCGCGCGCGTCACCGGGATGTGGGCGGATCTGCGCCACCACTTCGGTGACCGCATCCGATACGTGGTACGGCACCTGCCGCTCGAGGACGTGCACCCCCGGGCGTTCGGTGCGGCAGTCGCCGCGGAGGCGGCCGCGCGGCAGGGGCGGTTCTGGGATCTGCACGACGTGCTGTTCGCCAATCAGTCCCAGCTCGAGCCCGACGATCTGCGCGGATATGCGGTCGACCTCGGGCTGGACATGTCCCGCTTCGACGACGACGTCGCCGACGAGTCCGTCATCGCGCGGGTTCGGGCAGACATGCTCAGCGCGCGGGCCAGCGGGGCGCGGGGGACACCGACGTTCTTTCTCAACGGCGTCCGGCACCGCGGGTCACACGACGCACGCACGCTCATCGCCGCGCTCGAGGACGCACGAGCCGGCGAGAGCACCGGGCCCGAGTGACGCACCGAGAGTCCGGATCACCCCAGCGGCTCATCGTCCGCTTCCGCTGAAGCGTGGACGATCCGCCGGGCCGCCGCGTCGTCACGCGGCACACTCGGAATTGTGCGCCGAGTCGGGACCGCTGCGGTCGCGTTCCGCCCGCCGTCGGGCGATGTCCCAGTTCCCCATGACGATGGAGAGCGCATAGTCGAGGTCGAGCCTGCTGCCACCCCCGGTCGGCGCCAGCGGGTGGGGATCGTCGCTCGCCGGCACCGGCCCGGCGAGCGCGAGCGGCAGCGCGGCACCAAGGTCGACCGTCGGCGATGCCGGCACAGGCTCGACGACCACGCCGTCCGGCGACTGGAACGTCAGCTCCGCGTCGGCGTCGGCGACGATGACGAAGCCGCCTTCGTGCAGGAGGCGGTGGTGCTCGCCGCACAGCAGCACGAGGTTGTCCAGGTCGGTCGGGCCGCCGTCGGCCCAGTGAATGATGTGGTGAGCATGCAGGTACCGGCGCCGTTCGCAGCCCGGAAATCGGCATCCCTGATCCCTCTCCCACAGGGCACGGAACTGCGCCGCACTCGCTGTCCGACGGCGCCGGCCGAGGTCGACCGTCCGACCGGACCGCGCACTCGGAGTGACCCGGAAACGCTGCTTCGCGCGTCGGACACGGCGGGGCGGGTCAGCAGGTGGCGCCTGCTCGGCCTCGTGGATGTGCAGAACGACCCCGGTGTCACAGGTCAGGCGACGCGCGGTCTCGGGGTGGAGCGCCGGCCCGAACTCGAGCCGTGGTCCGATCAGCCGGCGGTTTGCCGACGTCTCGGCCGGAGCCACCCGTGTCTCGGCGAGGTCGTCCAGGGTCACGTGCAGGATCGTTTCCGAGCGCCTCGATCCACGTGCGACGCCGGGCATCCGCGGGCCGGTCGAGGCGCATGGGTCCTCGCTCTGTCCGGTATCGATCGGTCCGGTGTCCCCGGAGCTGTCCACATCGGGGGCATCGACGGTGTCGGCAGCATCGATGCTCTCGAGATTCTCGACGGGCACAGCGGGCCCGAGCACGCCGTGCTCGCACAACAGCACCAATGCGTCGATCAAGGCGCGGCCCGCGGCGACCTTGGACTCCTCGCCCGGGGTGCCGGAGAGTCGCTGGTGTGCGCGGTGCCGGCCTCGAGCTGGTCCTGCACCCGTCGCAGCGCCTCCACGATGACCGCCCCGTCCTCCGGCGAGCACCGGCCGCTGAAGGCCACGGACCCGTCCCACTCGGTACGGAATGTCAGGCGCCGGTCGCTGTGCCGCTCGTTGACGCCCTCGACGGTGGACGCGGTCCGAACGCCAGCACAGAACCGATCGAGCTGATTCGCCGTCGCCGCCTCGGCGATCTGGAGAAGGTCGTGCTCGGTCTCGGCCGTGGCAACGCGGGAGATCGCGCGCACCTTCGAGTAGCTCAGCTGTCCGGCCGCGAATGCCGCGGTGATCTCGGGCAGATCGGCAAGGGCACGGGCCACTCGCACCTGCTCGCGCGCCGTCCCGGCCGAGAGCCCGCATCGCCAGGACAGCCATTGCGCCGTCGAGACGATCCCGTGAACCTGCGACCAGCCCTGGCGGGCATCGAACTCGGCGACCAGCTGCAGGAACCGGCATGTTGCGGACGCCAGTTGGGCGGCCAAGGTGCTCAGTTCCAGCTCGACCTCCTCCAAGGGCCGTTCCGCCGTGCTCTCATCAGCGGACTCGTCGGCGCAGGCTGGGCGCCGGCAGGCTGGCCGGTCCCAGGTTCTGTTGCAGCGACGGGGTCCGACGTCGTCGTCATGGCTCTCGCCTCCATCTCACGATCACGCAGGGATTCGAACGCGTGTTCGTACGCTACGGGGCGCCGCTGACATTTCGGCCGACCAGCTCATGGGGCGGTTCCGGCGGGCAGCGAACCTGGCAGGTCGGCCGAACGGCACGGTCAGGCAGTTCGCCATACCCGAGACGCTTCCGCTGAAGCGCGAGCGCCGCCGAGGCTCAGTGCGCTTCCGCGGAAGCACCGAGATCGGCCTACCGCGTCGGACAATGACGCGCCGCGCGCTCCACGCATCGAGAACGCCGCCTCACGAGATCCGCCTGGTGTCCGCTATGCGAACAGGCGCCCCGACGGCCGCCACTCCCAGCCGGGCGCTTGCCAGCATGGCCGCCACCGACCGCCCGCACCACCGAGGAGCTCGCCGTGACCACCGACCGTACGCTGAGCCGGCGCCTCGACGCCGGCCCCGTCATCTGCGCCGAGGGGTTCCTCTTCGAGCTCGAACGGCGGGGCTACCTCAGCGCCGGCGAGTTCGTTCCCGAGGTCGCGCTCGACCATCCGGAGGCCCTCCGGGCCCTGCACGTCGACTTCCAACGTGCCGGGTCGGACATCGTCGAGGCGTTCACCTACAACGGCCACCGCGAGAAGATGCGCGTCATCGGCAAGGAAGATCTCCTGGAGCCGCTCAACCGGTCCGCACTCGCCATCGCGCGCGAGGTCGCCGACCGCCGACCGGGTGACCTCATGGCCGGCAACATCTCCAACACCAACGTCTGGGATCCCGCCGACACCGCACGGCAGACCGAGGTCCGTGCCATGTTCGAGGAGATGGTCGGCTGGGCCGTCGAGGCCGGCGCCGACCTCATCATCGGCGAGACGTTCTATTACGCCGGCGAAGCCCTCGCTGCACTCGAGGCGGCGCGGGCCTCCGGTCTCCCGATCGTGCTGACGCTCGCCCCCATGGCCATGGACGAGATGGCCGACGGCGTCGGGATCGTCGAGACGTGCCAGCGACTCGAACAGGCCGGGGCCGACGTCGTCGGCCTGAACTGCTTCCGCGGACCGGACACGATGCTGCCCTGGCTCCGGCGGATTCGCGCCGCCGTCTCCTGCCACGTCGGGGCTCTTCCCGTCCCTTACCGCACGACGGCGAAGGAACCGACCTTCTTCAACCTCTCCGACGACGGCGCGAGGGTGCCCTCTCCGCACGGCCGCACCTTCCCCACGGCCCTGGACCCGCTCCAGACGAACCGGTACGAGATCGGCGCCTTCGCCCGGGAGGCTGCGGCACTCGGCGTCAACTACCTCGGAGTCTGCTGCGGCGCCTCACCGATGCTGATCCGCGAGGTGGCCGAGGCTGTCGGCCGCACCACCGAGGCGAGCCGGTACTCGGAGCGGATGCAGCACCACTTCATGTACGGCAGTCATGAGCGACTGCCCGATCACATCGCCGCCCTCGGGGACCGTGCCTGACCGTGCTCGATTCCGCCACGCTAACCCATCGGGAACACGGTGGCGCCGACGAGCGTAAACGCCAACGCCACGACGGAGGCGAGGAACTCCGGCAGCGTGTAGACCTTCAGGCCACCGGTGACGGAGAAGTTCGGGATCTTGGCGGTGACCCAGAACCCGCTGTCGTTGAGGTGGCCGAGGCTCAGCGCCCCGGACAGGCACGCCATCGCGACCCACACCGGGTGGACCCCGATCACCGGCGCGAGTGAGGCCATGATCGTCATCGTCGTGATCGACGCGACCGTGCCGGAGCCGACCGCCACGCGGAACGCCATGCCCACCAGGTAGCACGCGAGCAGCGCCACGAAGAAGTTGCCCCCGAAGGCGGAAACCGACTCGGCGATGAGGTCACCGATGCCGGCCGCCTCGATGACCGCACCGAACGCGCCGCCGGCACCGGTCACCAGAAGCACGAGGCCGGCGCTCTGCACCGCGGTCCCCGCCGACTCGTTCATCTCGTCCCGGTTCATCCCGCGGGCGGCGACGAGGTACGCCACCAGGGCACCGATCAGCAACGCGATCGTCTTGTCGGTCACGAACGCCGCCCAGCCGGGCAGCTCCTCGACCGTCGCCGACCACACGGTGCCGGTGAGGATGATGGCGATCGGGACCAGCAGCGGCAGCAGCGCCAGCACGAACCCGGGCTCGCGCCGCACGCCTGCGTGTTCGACCATGGCGGGCTCACCGTCGACGTCACCGGCGGGCCGCCACACCCGGGGCAGGATCATCGAGTACAGGGCGACACCACCGAGCACCGAGACGAACCCGCCGATGCCGCCGACCAGCAGCATGATGCCGACGTCGAAGTTCATGATCTCGCCCGCCGCCAGCGGGTTCGGCGTCGGCGGCACCATCGTGTGCGCGGTGCCGGCGCCGAGCGCCACCGAGCCAACAGCCAGCGGCATCGGCTTGCGGGCTTCCTTCGCGATGGCGATCGCCAACGGCACGAGGATGACGAACGTGACGTCGTAGAAGACCGGGATGGAGAGCAGGAACGCCGCTCCGGCCAGCCCGAACATCGCGAACCGGTCCGACGTCGCTCCCACCAACGTCCGGGCGATCACCCGCGCACCGCCGGAGTCGGACATGAGCTGGCCGAGGATGATGCCGAAGCCGACCGACAGGCCGATGCCGGCCATGAGCTCACCGAAACCTCCGGTGACGACGCCGACCAGCTCACCCGTCGAGACCTGCGTCAGGGTGCCGAGCAGCAGGGTCCCGAGGACGAGCGAGATGGCGGGGTGCAGCTTGACCTTGATGATCAGCAGCACGATGACCGCGATGCTGAGCGCGAGCCAGAGAATGTCGATCATGGTCCGTCCTTGGACTCGGGTGGCCGGTGATCCCGGGGCACGCCGGTGCTCTCGGCCGGTGGTGGCGGGGTCAGTGGGTGAACGGCCGGGTGCGCTCGACCTCGGGGTTGAGCTCGACGCCGAAGCCGGGCGTGTCCGGCACGCGCAACCGCCCGTTCTCGGGCACCGGCTCACCGAGGAGCAGCGGGGCGAACATGGGCACGATCTCTTCCGCGGTCTCGTGCATCATGAGGAACTCCGCGAACGGGCTGTTCGTGCGCGTGACGACGAAGTGGTACGAGTACACCGACGAGCCGTGCGGGACGACCATCGTCCCGTGGGCGTCCGCCATCGCCGAGATCTTGAGCAGCTCCGTGATGCCGCCGCACCAGCCGACGTCGGGCTGGATGATGTCGATACCGGTCTCCAGCAGCTGCCGGAATCCCCAGCGGGTGGCTTCGTGCTCGCCCGTGGTGACCAGCATCCCTGCCGGGACCTGGCGCTTGAGCTGCGCGTAGCCCCAGTAGTCGTCGGGGATGAGCGCCTCTTCGATCCACCGCAGCCCGTACTCGGCGGCGCGGCCGGCCAACCGGGTGGCGTAGTCGACGTCGAGGGACATCCAGCAGTCCCACATGAGCCAGAAGCCCTCGCCGACCCGGCTGCGCATGTCCGCGAGCGCGTCGAGGTTCTTCCGCAGGCCTTCCTCCCCCTCGGCGGGCCCGTGATGCAGCGGCATCTTGCCGCCGATGAACCCGAGCTCCTTCGCGACGTCGGGCCGGGCGCCGGTGGCGTAGAACTGCAGCTCGTCGCGCACGGGACCGCCGAGCAGGGCGTAGACCGGCTCCTCGCGCAGACGCCCGAGCAGGTCGTAGAGGGCGAGGTCGACGCCACTGATGGCGTTGAGGACCACGCCGCGCCGGCCGTAGTAGAGGGTCGAGCGGTACATCTGGTCCCAGATGCGCTCGAGGTCGGTGACCGGGCGGCCCTCGAGGAACCGGGCGAGGTGCTTCTCGACGATCCAGGCGCCGATCTCGCCGGCCGTCGTGACCGCGAATCCGACGGTGCCGTCGTCGGCCTCGATCTCGACGACGAGGGTGCCGAGGACGTTGATGCCGAAGCTCTGCCGGGACCGCCGGTACTCGGGGTAGATCGACATCGGCGTCGCGATGTGGTCGTCGATCCAGTGGTAGCCCGACTGGTCGTGGTAGTCGGCGCCCTTGCCGCGGACGGTGTAGGCGCGGACCTGGGCGATCGTAGGTGTCGTGGCGGATGCGGTGGCCACCTTCAGCCCTCCTGGTCGAGGCGGACGAGGATCTTGCCGGGCACGTCGGCACCGGCCGCGAGGTCGGTGAAGGCCTGCGGACCTTCCGAGAGGGGCACCTGCCGGGAGATGAGCGCGCGCGCCTGGTCCGGCGCGGTGCCGATCCAGGCGGCGGCGTCGGCGAAGTCCTGCGCGGAGTAGGTGAAGGACCCGACGAGCGCGCGCTCACCCGTGCTGATCGCGAACGCGTCGAGGGCCAGCTGCGGCGCGCCCATCCCGACCAGGCACACGGTGCCGCCGATGCGCGTGGCGGTCAGCGCCGAGCGCAGCGTCGGTTCGATGCCGACGGCGTCGATCGCCCGGTCGGCCGGGCCACCCAACGCCGCGGCCACGGCGTCGCCGGCATCCGCGCGGGTCGCGTCGATGGCGGCCACGCCGAGCTGGGCGACGAGCTCGCGCCGCGAGGCCATCACCTCGGTCACGGCGATCCGGCTCACCCCGTGCATCTGCAGCGCGAGGACAACGGACTGACCGATCGGCCCCGCACCGGTGACGAGGACGGCGTCCTCGGAGCCGGCGCCGGCGCACCGCACCGCGTGCACGGCCACCGCGAGCGGCTCGACCAGCGCACCGAACTCGAGGGGCATCGTCTCCTCGAGCAGCACGACGTTGCGGGCCGGCAGGGCGACGAACTGCGCGAAGGAGGCGACCACGTCGGGGGCGACGCCGACCACCGTCTTGTTCGGGCTGAGCTGCTCGCGTCCCGCGTACGCCTCGACGTCGGCCTCCGGGACGACGACGGGGTTGAACGTCACCGGGGCTCCGACACGGAACCCGGTGACACCGTCACCGACCGCTGCGACGGTCCCGACCGACTCATGCCCCATGACCTGACCCGGCACCCGGCGGCCGTTCTCACCGGTGAAGCCGTGCAGGTCCGAGCCGCAGATGCCGGTGGCGATCACCCGGATGAGGACCTCGCCCGGACCCGGGTGCGGGTCCGGCAGGTCGACGATGTCCATGCGGCCGACGTCGGCCATGCGCAGGGCCTTCATCGGGCGCCTGCCAGGGTTGCGCCCCGCCATGGGGCGTCCGGATACGTCACGCGATTCTCCTTCGAACCGGTGGTTCACATGTGTGAACCTTGGTTCCTGGTCGTGAAATCGCGGGAGTATGGCAGGCGGCGCCGTGATGGTTCAAGCCATGCTCGGCCGTGGCCGATTCACGGCGAGAGCGATCCGGGCACCCCCATGGCCGCGCGGATCCTCCCGGCGGCATCACGGAGCACGGGGTACAGCGAGTGCGGCCACCGCTCCGCCGTGCGCGAGGTCGGCATGGTGATGCTCAGCGCGGCACAGACGCCCGTCTCCGCCTCCGTGGTCACGGGAACGGCCACGCAGCGGCACCCCTCGATGAACTCCTCGTCGTCGACGGCGAAACCCGCCTCGCGGGCGCGGGTGATCACCCGCATCAGTGCGCCGACGTCGGTCACCGTGTTCTCCGTCAACCGCGGCAGCGCGACGGCGGACAGGCGCCGGCGCGCCTCGGCCGGGTCGAGCGTGCCGAGCAGCGCCTTGCCGATGCCGGTGGCGTGCGCGTGTAGCCGCATGCCGACCGAGGACGCCATCCGCATCGGCTTGGGTGACGGGCGGATCGCGATGTAGACGTTCTCGATCCCTTCCAGCCGCGCGAGTTGGACGGTCTCCCCGACCCGGTCACGAACGTCGTCCATGACGGCCTGCGAGGACTCCAGCAGTGTGCGGTGACCGTCATAGGCCTGCCCCACCTGCCAGGCATGCAGCCCGAGGCGGTACCGGCGCGCCTGCGGTGAGTGCTCGAGCCACCCGGAGCGGACCAGGGTGCTGAGCAGGCCGTGAGCGCTCGACTTGGGGATGCCGGAGTCGACGACGTCCTGGAAGGTCACGCTGCCGCGTTCGGCCACGAGGTCCACGAGCTCCAGTGCTCGCCCCGCGGACTTCACGGTCCGCGCCGGCTGCTCCGCCACACTCATCGGGCCGCCTCCTCTCGATCACCGGAGTCAGCATCGTCCCAGGTGGTCGACACCGGGTGCGGTCCGGGTCACCCTGCGTCGCGAGCCGTCGACCTGAGCACCGGATCAGCCTCGGCCGTGTCCTCGTCGAGGCCCGCCCGCGCCATGCGATCCCAGAACTCGCGCTCGGCCTCGACGAGCGCCCGCTCGGCGGCCATTTCGGCCCGGCGGTCAGTGATCACTGCGTCGTCCTGCTCGTGCATGCGACATCTCCTCCCACCCCTGGCCAACGGACAGGCCACGCCAGGAGTTGCATCGCGTTCGCATCCGTCGGCCACATGGGAAGCTGAACCGACCGACGGTGCCTGACGATCGATGGCGCCTGACCGTGCGGAGGGCCGACGCATGACCCGTGACGAGCCGGAATGGGTTCGCCACGCCCTGTGGTGGCACGTGTACCCGCTCGGCTTCACCGGCGCCCCCGTCCGCCCGGCCACGGACGATGAGCGCGCCCCGGCCCACCGGCTGCGCCACCTCGAGCCGTGGCTCGATCACCTCGTCGATCTCGGCCTCAACGGCCTGCTGCTCGGTCCGGTCTTCGCCTCCGAGACGCACGGCTACGACACGGTCGATCACTATCGCCTCGATCCGCGCCTGGGCGACGAGGCCGACGTGGACCGCCTGGTCGCCGCGTGCCGCGAGCGCGGAATCCGACTCCTGTTCGACGGCGTCTTCAACCACGTGGCCCGCATCCATCCCGCGTTCGCCGAGGTCGAGGCCCACGGCCGTGACGCCGCCACGGCCAACCTGTTCCGGATCCACTGGGACTCCTACGAACCCGGCGGGCCGGTCCCCGCCGACGTGTTCGAGGGGCACGAGGCCCTCGTCGAGCTCGACCACTCTTCCCCGGCCGTCGTGGACGAGGTCACCGACGTGATGACGTACTGGCTCGAGCGGGGCATCGACGGCTGGCGCCTCGACGCGGCCTACGCGGTGCCGCCGCAGTTCTGGCAGGCCGTGCTGCCGCGTGTGCGCGAACGCCACCCGGACGCCTGGTTCCTCGGCGAGGTCATCCACGGCGACTACTCCCAGCTGGTGGCCGGGTCTGGGATGGACACCGTCACCCAGTACGAGCTGTGGCAGGGCATCTGGCACGGGATCGCGGACCGCAACCTCTTCGAGACCGAGCACGCCCTCGGTCGCCACCGCGGCATGCTCGAGACGTTCGTCCCCGCCACCTTCGTCGGCAACCACGACGTCACCCGGATCGCCTCCGCCGTCGGCGAGGATCTGGTCCCGCACGCCGTCGCCATCCTGCTGACCGTGGCCGGTACCCCCGCCGTCTACGCCGGCGACGAGCTCGGCATGACGGGCGTGAAGGAGGACCGGCTCGGCGGCGACGACGCCGTCCGGCCGGCGTTCCCGGCCCAGCCGCCCGGCCCGGGGGATCTGGCGGACCACCCGATCTGGCGAGCCCACCGCGACCTGATCGCCGTCCGGCGCCGGAACCCGTGGCTGCACGAGGCGGCCACCGACGTCGTCGACGTCGCTCACACCTGGCTGGTACTGCGCACCGGGACCGACGGCGCGGCGGTCGTCACGGCCCTCAACATCGCCGACGACGGGGCGCGGCTTCCGGCCGCGGACGCGACCGTGCTGCTCGCCGGGTCCGGTGAGCTCGACGAGCACGCCGCCACCGTGACCGTGCCCCCTCGCGGGTGGGCCGTGCTCGGCGCCGGCGAGGCAGCCGACGTGAGCTGAGTCACTCGGTCCTGACATCCACGGCCGTCCGGAGGTTAGGCTTGCCTAACCATGACGGAGACACCGAAGCGCAAGCGGGTACCGCACACGGTCGACGTCGCGGCTGCGTGGCGCGTCACGCCGAATCTCGTGCGGGTGACCCTGACCGGTGACGAGCTCGCGCGCGTGGACCCGACCTCGTACACGGATCGGTACATCAAGCTGGTCATGGCCGAGCCCGAGGAACCGGACGGACGTCCCACCCTGCGCACCTACACGATCCGCGACGTCCGGGAGGACGCCTGGGACATCGACATCGTGGTGCACGGCGACGAGGGGTACGGCGGTCCCTGGGCGCAGCGGGTCCGGCCGGGCGATCAGGTGACCTTCCTCGGGCCCGGTGGCGGTTACGCTCCCGACCCGCAGGCTCGCTGGCACCTACTCGCCGGGGACGACGCCGCGCTGCCGGCGATCGCTGCCGCGCTCGAGGCCATGCCGCACGACGCCGTCGCCCGCGCGTTCGTCGAGGTGCCCAGCGAGGCGGACCGGCAGGACCTCCAGGCGCCGGCCGATACCCGGATCAGCTGGGTGATCCGCGGGACCGAATCCTTGGAGGAGGCGGTCATCGGCGCGCACGAGCGCGGTGAGCTGCCCGCCGGCGCTCCGCATGCCTTCCTCCACGGCGAGGCCAACTGCGTGCGGGTGCTGCGACGCTGGGCGCGCGCCGAGCTGGGCGTCAGCCGCGAGCAGCTGTCCGCGTCCGGGTACTGGCGCCGCGGGGTCGACGACGAGCGGTGGCGAGCCCTGAAGCGCGAGTGGGTGGCCGCCGTCGAGCTGGACGACGCCGCCCTCACCGGCTCCTGAGCGGCGCGCGTGTAGACTGGTTCGCGGCCGGCTGGTCTTGCCCCGGCCCTGCGCGATGCACATGTCGCGCCATCGCGGGCTCCGCTTCCGCGATCCCGCCGGCCGGCGGGGACCTCCGCGGCGAGACGCCGACCGAAAGATTCTCTGTGACTTCTGCTGCTTCAGTCAGCCCTTCCCTGTCCACCTTCACCGACCTCGGCCTTCCCGGCGACATGGCCGCCGTCCTGCACGACGCCGGGATCACCGTCCCCACCCCCATCCAGGCCGCGACACTGCCCGACTCCCTCGCCGGCCGCGACGTCCTCGGACGTGGCCGGACGGGCTCCGGCAAGACGCTCGCCTTCGCCCTGCCGCTGCTGACCCGGCTGCGCCGTTCAGGTCGCCGCCCGCAGGCGCGTCGGCCGCGCGCACTCGTCCTCGCCCCGACCCGGGAGCTGGCCGCCCAGATCGAGCAGGCCGTCCGCCCGCTCGCCCAGGCGGCAGGGCTGCGGATCACCACCGTCTTCGGCGGCGTCGGCCAGCAACCGCAGGTCGAGGCACTGCGCCGCGGCGTCGACCTCCTCATCGCCTGCCCCGGCCGCCTCGAGGACCTCATCGGTCAGGGGCACTGCTCGCTGACCGAGGTCGAGATCACGGTGCTGGACGAGGCCGACCACATGGCTGACCTCGGGTTCCTGCCCGCCGTGCGCCGGCTTCTCGACGCGACGCCGAGGCGGGGCCAGCGCATGCTGTTCTCGGCGACTCTCGACAACGCCATCGACGTGCTCGTCCGGCGCTACCTCACCGACCCGCGAGTGCACCAAGCCGACTCGGCCCAGTCCCCCGTGGCCGCGATGGACCACCACCTGCTGACGCTGCCGCGCGATCTACGGCTCCCGGTCCTCGTGGACCTGGCCAGCGCGCCCGGCCGGACGGTGCTGTTCACGCGGACCAAGCACGGCGCCAAGGCGCTCGCCCGGAAGCTCAACGGCCAGGGCGTCCCGGCCGTCGACCTGCACGGCAACCTCAGCCAGAACGCCCGCACCCGCAATCTCGCGGCGTTCCACGACGGCACGGCGACCGCCCTGGTGGCCACCGACATCGCCGCTCGCGGTATCCACGTCGACGACGTCGCCCTGGTGGTGCACGCCGACCCGCCGGCCGAGCACAAGGCGTACCTGCACCGCTCCGGTCGCACGGCGCGCGCCGGTGCCGCCGGGACGGTCGTCACGCTGGCCACCGAGGACCAGCTCCGCGACGTGCGCGCCCTCATGCGGGCTGCGCGGATCAAGCCGGCCACGACGTCCGTCGGGACGGTCGACCATCCGGTGCTGCGTGAGCTCGCACCCGGCGAGCGCAGCCGCCCGGGGCCCTGGACGGCACCGGAATCCCCAACGGCCGCACCCGCTCGCGGTGGTGCCGGCGCTCCGTCCGGGAAGCCCGGCGGATCCGGCCGTGGCCGACGGCGCCGTGGTGGTCGCGGCCGCTCCCGCGGGCGTGCGGCGACGTCCCCGGCGAGGTGATCAGCCGCTGACGCCCTCGGCGGTGACCCGCGCTCCGTCCGGCACTCTCGCGGGCTCCGCGCGGTCGGGCAGCGCGGCGTCACCCTCGACCGTGACACCCGCGCCGAACGTCCAGTCCCCCTCGACCGTCAGCGCCGTGGCGGACCGCAGCGACGGTGCACCGGCCGGGAACCTCGCATCGAAGTCGCCGATCGTCTTGTAGGTCTTGGACAGCTTGACCAGTGGTGGGGTCGCCGTGGCGCGCAGACGGTAGTCCTCGGTGAGGTCGTAGACGTCCGAGCGCAGGAGCAGCAGGTCGTTGGTCGTCTTCACCGGGAGGAATCGTTCCCGGCCCACCTCGATGACCTGCGCGCCCTCGAACACCGCTACGGCGGCTCCCATCGCCGACTCGATCTGGATCACGGCAGGCGAGTCGGGATCGGTCGGGTCCACCGTCTTCTCGTTGCGGATGAGCGGCAGTTCCAGCACCCCGCCGGTGCGTTCCAACTCAGCGTCGAGCGCCTCGAGGTCGAACCACAGGTTGTTGGTGTGGAAGTAGCGGTGCCGCTCCGGATCGAGGGCGATGTCGAGGTCATCGGGATGCGTCTGCGCGGTCTCGCGCTGGATGATCCGTCCGTCGGACCTGCGGATCACGAGCTGTCCGCCCTTGACGTCCGCGGGTGTCTTGAGGGACATCTCTGCGGCGTACGGCGCGCCCGAGGCGGCGAACCACGCGGCGATCCGGCCGTCCGGCGCTGCCCCGAGGTTGTCCGCGTTGGACACGCTGGCGTACCGGAAGCCCGCCTCCAGCAGGGCCTTGACGACGCCGGAGGCGTGCAGTGCCGGGTACAGGTCGCCGTGGCCGGGTGGGCACCACTCGAGGTCCGGAGCCGCCGGCCACTCGACCGGCTCCAGGGTGTCGGCGCGCAGCTTGGGCTCCCGGTTCTGCAGGAAGTCCAGCGGCAGCCCGTCGACGGCGAGGTCGCCGGCACGAGCGAGTGCGGAGAGCGAGTCCTCCCGCGTGCGGAAGGAGTTCATGAGGATGAGCGGCAGGCGTGCCCCGGTGGCAGCGCGTGCGGCACGGACCTGGCCGGCGATGACGTCGAGGAAGCTGAGCATCTCGCCGCCGGACGCACGCACCGGCAGCAGGGACTTGGCCTTGTCCATGCCCATCGAGGTGCCGAGCCCCCCGTTGAGCTTGATGATCGCGGTGCGGTCCAGCGCAGCGGCGGCGTCCGCGTCCGCGATGTCCAGGTCCGCGTGGCGCGGGATGTCCCGCAGCGGCTCGACGTCGTCCTCGCGGATGAGACCGGATTCGCCGGACTCCAGAATCCGGTAGAACCGGGTGAACGTCTCGATCGCCGCCGGTGCCACGCCGGCGTCGGTCATCTTCTCGCGTGCCAGCTCGAGTCCGCGGTCACTCATCGTCTTCGTGCCCTTCGTCCAGGAAGCGTGATCCGGCGCGCCGGCCCTCGCACAACCCGCGCGCACCCCCGGGGAAACCTACCGGCCGCGGCGCGGAATCGCGCATGGACTAGATTCGACGTCGGGGCACGTCATCGGTTTCAGGGGGGAACGCAGCAGCGTGACGTCTCGGCTGTGGTTCGGGCTGCTGGGCGAACTCGAGGTCCGGCGCGGGTCCGAGCGGATCCCGGTGGGTCGGAGCACGCTGCGGATCCTGCTCGCCACGCTGCTGCTCGACGTCGGCCGGACCGTGCCGTACGGCAGGCTCGTGGACGCACTGTGGGGCGCGGACCCGCCGTCGTCGGCGCGCTCCACGGTGCACGTCTACGCGAACCGTCTGCGCCGGCTCCTCGGGGACGACGGGCCCGAGTTCCGCGTGCTGCACACCCGTCCGAACGGGTACCTCCTCGACGTCGACCGCGATCAGGTCGATGTCGCGCGTTTCGCCGACGGCGTGCGCCGCGCGCGGCAGGCACAAGCGAGTGGGGACATCGCCGGCGAGTCGCAGCTCCTCACCACGGCGTTGGACCTGTGGCGTGGCACGCCGCTCGCCGACGTCGACTCGGAGGCGTTGCAGCACACCGTGGTGCCCCGACTCGTGGAGGACCGGCTGCAAGCGCTGGAGCGCCGCGTCGAGGTCGATCTCGAGTTGGGCCGGGGGCGCGAGGTGCTCGGCGAGCTCGCCGGCCTGACCACGAATCACCCTGCCCGGGAGCGCTTCCGGACCCTGCAGATGCGCGCCCTGCTGCACACGGGCCGGCGTGCCGAGGCCCTCGAGGTCTACCAGGATCTGTGGCGCCACCTGCGCGACGAACTGGGTATCGAGCCCGGGGAGGAGATCCGGCAGTTGCACGCCGAGGCCCTGGCCGGCGCGGACGACGGCGCACCGGGCGAGGGCGGTGCCGCGGACGAGGCGACGGCACCGGCGGTCCGGCCCGCGCAGCTTCCGCCGGACAGTCGGCGCTTCGCCGGCCGAACCGCCCACGTCGCCGAGGTGACCGCCCGGCTCCGTTCCGGGTCCGCGCCACCGACGATCGTGTGCGGGCCGCCGGGCGTGGGCAAGACGGCCTTCGCCGTCCACGTGGCCCATGCCGTGCGGGCGCACTTCCCGGACGGCCAGCTGTACGCGGACCTCGGCGGACATTCCACCGGCGGGCCGTCGCCGTGCGGGGCGGTGCTGCAGCGATTCCTGCGGGCGCTCGGCGTAGTCGGCAGCCAACTCCCCGCCGATCCGGCCGATCAGATCGCGCTCTACCGCTCCCTGCTCGCGGACCGCCGCGTCCTCGTGGTGCTGGACAACGCGGCGGGCCCGGACCAGGTGCGCCCGTTGCTGCCGGGACGGACGGGATGTGCAGCTCTCGTGACGAGCCGGAACGAACTGCGTGGGCTGGTCGCGCTCGACGGTGCGGAGGAAGTCGTCCTCGAGCCGATGGACCAGGCGACCTCGCGGGAGGTCCTCGCGGGCGTGATCCCGGCTCGCCGGCTCGCGGCCGAGCCGGACGCGGCCGCCGAGCTCGCGACCCTGTGCGCCGGACTCCCGCTCGCGCTGCGCATCGCCGCCGCCAACGTGCGCGCCCACCCGGGACGGAGCCTCGCGGACCACGTGAGCGCCATGCGCCGGCACGGCCGGCTCGCCCACCTGCGCGTGCCGGGGGACGAGCAGGCCGCGGTCCGCGCGGCGTTCGACCTGTCCTACGCCCGGCTCGCCCCGGACGTCGCGCGACTGTTCCGGCTCCTCGGCGTGGTGCCGGGCCCCGACGTCACCACGGACGCGGCCGCGGCACTGGCCGGGTGCGACACGGTCACCGCTGCCGAGCATCTCGACGACCTGCTCGCGGCCAATCTGCTGACGGCCGGCGAGCCGGGCCGGTTCCGGCTGCACGACCTCGTCCGCGAGTACGCGCGCTCGCGAGCCGATGAGGACCCGGAGACTCGAGAGGCGGAGGACCGGCTCTGGGATCACTTCCTGGACACCGCCCGGGCCGCCGCCGACGTCGTCCACCCGGACGTGCGGCGGGTGCCGCCGGCGACCGGACGCCGCGGCTCGCCGTTCCCCGGAGACGAGGCCGCGGCGTTGGAGTGGCTGGACCAGGAACGGTCGACCCTCGTGGCGATGGTGCTGGCCGCCGGTCGCCGCGGACGGAACCGGTACGCCTGGCTCATCGCCGACGCGCTCGGCGGCTACTTCTGGACGCGGGGGCACGGCGCCGAGGGGTTGACGGTCTGCGAGGCGGCCCTGGCGGCGGCCCGCGCACAGGGTGACCGGCGGGCCGAGGCACGGGTCCTCAACCTCACCGGGCTGACTCAGTTCGCCCTGAGCCGATTCCAGGACGCCGAACCGTCCCACCTGTGCGCCTGGGAGATCAGCCGGGAGATCGGCGACCGCGAGGAAGAGCTCTCTTCGCTGTACCACCTGGGTCGGGTCACCGGGCAGCTCGGCCCCGCGGAGCGCAGCGCCGAGTACCACGAGCAGGCGTTGGAACTGGCCCGCGAGCTCGGTGACCGTGACGCCCAGGCGCTGAACACCAACTACATCGGCGTGGCCCGGCTCGCCGCGGGGCGGGCGGACCTGGCCCTGGAGGAGCACCGGCGCGCGCTGGCGCTCGCCGGGGACAACGACTCCGTCCGCGCGCGGATCCTCGGCGCGCTCGGGAACGCGGCCCTCTACCGCGGCGAACTGGAGACGGCCGTCGCGCGGTACGTCGAGTGCCTCGAGATCGCGCGGCGTCTCGGCAACCGCGGCATGGAGGCCAACGCGCTGATCTGCCTCGGGGAGACGCGCTGCGACACCGGCGAGTACGACCTGGCGCTGGAGGCGGGTGAGCAGGCGTTGCAGCTCGGCCGCCGCCTGGGCGAGCCCCGGCACGAGGTCGGCGCCGTCGAGGTGCTCGCCACCGCACGGTTCCGCAGCGGACGGACCGACGGGGTCCTCGAGGACTACCGCGCGGCGCTGGCCACGGCGCAGGCGATCGGCTTCCGGTTCGGCGAGGTCTCGATCCGCTGCGGTCTGGCTGCCGCGCACCGGGGCCTCGGTGACCCCGCGGCCGCGTCGGCCGAGGCCGAGCGTGCCTTGGACACGATGGCGAGGACCGGTATGTGGGGCATCGAGGCGCGCGCGCAGATCGAGGCCGGTCGGGCGCTCGGCGATCTCGGTGAGCTCGACCGGGCACGAGGACACCTCGAGCGGGCCCTGCTCCTGGCCGAGCGGTCCGGCCTCCGGCTCGTCGACACCCGGGCGCGCGAGGCCCTTGCGTCGCTCGAGGGCGCCGGTGCCCCGCCGGCAGCGCGCGGGTGAGCCACGACGGTAAGCGAACGGAAAGCGGTCGGTCAGCGTCCGCCGATGTCATGGATGGTTGGCGTCCGTGTGCGCGGGCGCCCGAACGTTGACGAACTAAAGAGGCGATATGACGACCGTTTCAGGACACTCCGCACCCGCGGGTGCGCGCGTCCGGCGCGGGCTGACCGCGGTGGCCGCCGCCGCGCTGGCCTCGCTGGGGCTCGCCGCGCCGGCCGCCGCCGCTGTGGACCCGCCGGAGCCCACCGTGGTGGTGGACCCCTCCGAGCTGGCAGTCGGTGACGAGTTCAGCGTGTCGGGTGTGGGATACACGCCCGACTCGACCGTCGAAGGTCAGACGCTCGACTCCGACGGGAACGTGGTCGGCGAGGCGAGCTTCGAGGCGAACAGCGCCGGTGCGATCTCCGAGAGCGGCCTGATCGTCCCGGACCAGCTCACCCCGGGCCAGTACGTGGTCCAGCTGACCGACGTCAGCGGCGCCACCGCGCAGGACGACGTCACGATCGTGGACGCGTCCGTCGACCCGAGCGTGACCATCGAGCCGAACCAGCTCTTCCCCGGTGACCCGTTCACCCTCTCCGGCGAGGGCTACACCCCCAACTCGACCATCCAGGGCGAGACCCTGGACGCCGAGGGCAACGCCCTGAACGAGTTCACCGCCGAGGCCGACGCCGACGGCGCCTTCTCCCAGGACCTCGAGGTCCCGGCCGACCTCGAGCCGGGCACCTACGGCGTGCGCATGACCGACGCCGGCGGCGCCACGGCCGAGACCACCGCGACGGTCCTCGACGACTCGCTCAACCCGAGCGTGAGCGTCGATCCGAGCGAGCTGACCCCGGGCCAGGAGGTCACCCTCTCCGGTGAGGGGTACACGCCGAACGCCGACGTGCAGGGCGAGACGCTGGACGCGGACGGCAACGTCGTCGGCGAGTCGACCGTGCAGACGGACGCGAACGGCGCCTTCACCGCACGCAGCTCGGCCATCGAGCTGGAGCCGGGCGAGTACGTGATCCGCATGACCGACCCCTCCGGCGCGACCGCGGAGACCACCGTCACCTACGTCGAGGAGACGCTCGACCCGAGCGTCAGCATCGAGCCGGACGAGCTCGCGCCGGGTGACGCGTTCACCCTCTCCGGCGAGGGCTACACCCCCAACTCGACCATCCAGGGCGAGACCCTGGACGCCGAGGGCAACGCCCTGAACGAGTTCACCGCCGAGGCCGACGCCGACGGCGCCTTCTCCCAGGACCTCGTGGTCCCCGAGGAGCTCGAGCCGGGCACCTACGGCGTGCGTATGACCGACGTCTCCGGTGCCACGGCCGAGACCACCGCGACCGTGGTCGCCGCCGGCAACGGTGACAACGGGGACGACTCGGGTCAGGACCCGGGCTCCGGCTCCGGTGACGACGAGGCGGGCTCGGGTGACGAGGCCGGCTCCGGTCAGGAGAACGGTGACGACGAGGCCGGCGCGGGCGAGGGTTCGCTGCCCGAGACCGGTGCCGAGCACGCGCTGCTCGGGCTCATCGCCCTCGGGTTCGTCGCCGGTGGTGCGGTGCTGCTGCGTACCCGGCGACAGCTCATCGCAGACCGCGTCTGACAGATCAGCCGCAGCCTGACGGGCTGAACGCCTGACACAGAACAGGGCCGCTCCCGGCGACGGGAGCGGCCCTGTCGCTGTCGATCGCCACCGTCCGACGGACTCACTCGACCTTCGGGCCGACCCACACCTGCTGGGCGTTGACGAACTCCTTGATGCCGTGCGGGCCGAGCTCGCGTCCGTACCCGGAGCGCTTGATCCCGCCGCTGGGCAGCCGAGGATCGGTCTTGACGATGCCGTTGACCGCCACCTGGCCGGCCTCGATCCGGCGGGCCATGGCCTCGCCGCGCTCCGCCGTCGTCCACACGCCGGCGGCGAGGCCGTACGGGGTGTCGTTGGCGAGGGCGATCGCCTCCTCGGCGTCCTCGGCCGCCATGACGACGGCGACCGGCCCGAACGTCTCCTCGGTGCATGCTTTCATCCCGGGTGTGACGTCGGTGAGCAGGGTCACCGGGTAGTAGTAGCCCGGGCCGTCGGGCAGCTCCCCGCCGAGGACGCACGTGGCGCCCGCCGCGACCGACTCGGTGACCTGCCGGTGCAGGTTCTCCCGCAGGTCCGCACGGGCGATCGGCCCCACCTGCGTGGTCTCCTCCCGGGGGTCGCCGACGACGAGAGCGGCCAGGCGCTCGGAGAGGAGCTCGACGAACTCCTCGTGCACCGACCGCTCGACGATGATCCGCTTGGCCGCGATGCAGGACTGGCCCGCGTTGATGATCCGGGACAGGGCGACGACGTCCGCCGCCTGGCGCAGATCGGCGTCCGCCAGGATCAGGCACGGGTCCGAGCCGCCGAGCTCGAGGACCGCCGGCTTGATCTCACTCGCCGCGATCGAGGCGACGACCGATCCGGCCCGGTCCGACCCAGTGAACGAGACGGCCTGGATACGCGGGTCCCGGACGGCCTGCTCCACATCCGCGGTGCGGGCCTGCAGCGCCTGGAAAATCCCGGCCGGCGCACCGACGGCGTCGAACACCTGCGCGATCGCGGCAGCACACCCCGGCACATGCGGGTCGTGCTTCATCACGCAGGTGTTGCCGGCCATCAGGGCGGGCGCACAGAAGCGGAACGCCAGCCAGAACGGGGCGTTCCACGGCAGCACGCCGAGGACGGGTCCGAGCGGGAGGTACTGCACGTAGCTGGAGGTGGCGTCCGAGCCCAGCGTCTCCGGTGCGAGGTACTCCTCGGCATGAGTGGCGTAGTGCTCGGCCGCCCAGGCCGCCTTCGCCACCTCACCGCGCGCCTCGGTGATCGGCTTGCCCATCTCCTCGGTCATCAGCGGGGCGAGTTCTTCGGTGTGTTCGCGCATGTACCTCGCCACCGCCCGAAGCACCTCCGCGCGCTCAGCGAAGCTGGTCTCGCGCCAGCTGCGGTACGCCTGGTGTGCGCGGTCGATCGTGGCGGTGATCTCGTCCGGGCCGGCGGCGGGCACCTCGCGGACCACCTCGCCGGTGCTGGGGTCGACGGCGGCGAGGGTCTCGGTCGTGACAGTCATGATGTGCCTCCTCAGCGCATCTCGGCGCCGGCCGCGGCGCTCCCGGATTCGGCCTCGGCGTGAGCCTCGCGCTCCTCGGCGGACGGTTCCAAGTCGGCCACCGGCGTCAGCGTGGCACCGGCGCCGTCATGGACCACGAAGTCCTCGTCCAGGGTGAAGAACGACTCGCAGCCGTCCTCGGTGATGCGGATGGTGTCCGAGATGCCGACGGTCTTGTCCCCGTCGACGCCCCACATCCACGGGATGACGTGGAAGGTCATGCCCGGCTCGAGGACGGTGAAGTCGCCGGGGTTGAGCGAGAGGATGTACCCCTCGTCCCAGGCCGGCGGGAACGCGATGCCGATCGAGTACCCGGACCGGGTGACGAGCCGGGCGCCCACCTCGTTGTCGGAGATGATCCGCCGGACGATCGAGTCGGCGTCGGAGACGGTCATACCCGGCCCCATGAGGCTCTTGAGCTCGGCGAGCGCGAGCTTCATCCGCTCCTGCGCGCTGACGAGGGACTCGGTGAGCTCACCGGTGTAGACGGTGCGCATCAGCGCCGCGTGATACCGCCGGAAGCACCCGCCGACCTCGAGGAAGACCGGCTCGTCCGGCTGGATCGTCCGGCCCTCCCAGGTGGAGTGGCCGATCATGGTGCGCGGCCCGGAGGCGACGTACGGCATGACGGCCGGGAACTCACCGCCTGCCCGGAACATGGCCGAGGAGATCGCCGCCGCGACCTCGTTCTCCGTGGCGCCCGGCACCGCGGCCTCGAGGCCCGCGGCCATCCCGGCCTCGGCTGCCCGGGCGGCCTTGCGCATCACCTCGATCTCGACGTCGGACTTGCGCATCCGGCCGGCTTCGACGATGCCGAAGCAGTCCATCAGCACCCCGTGCTGGAACGAGGTGTGGATGCGGTCCTGCTGGTAGGCCGGGAAGTAGTAGCTGTTGCGCTCGTAGCCGACCCGCTTGTTCCCGAGACCGGCCTGGTTCAGCGCGAGGACGAGCTCCTGGATCGCGTCGCCGGTGTCCGGGTAGGCCCGGCTGTGCTCGACCCAGGTCCGTTCGATGACGTTGGACTCCTCCATCGCCCGGGTGATCATGAACGGCTCGTCCTCGAGAGGCACCACCAGAGCCTGGAAGAACGAGTACCCCGTCGTCTGGTGGTCGGTGAGGTACATGAGGTTCTCGGGGTCGGTGATGACCACCGCGTCGAGCCGCCGCTCGGCCATCCGGTGGCGCAGCTCGTTCAGCCGGCGCTCGTACTCGGCCGGTGGGAAGGTCATGTCGTCACGGATCCGCATCAGTGCACCTCCGCCGTCGCCGCCGCGCTGTCGCGGTCCGCCACCGTGGTGATCGCCTGCTCGAGCAGGTCGAGGCCCTCGGCGAGGTCCTCGTCCGGGATGGTCAGCGGCGGGATGAGCTTGATGACGCGGCCACCGCTGCCGCACGGGCCGATGAGCAGACCGGCCTCGAACGCCGCACGCTGGACCTGGGCAGCGAACGCGCCGTCGCCGGTGTCCAGGGCCTGCATCATGCCGCGGCCGCGGACCTCCCAGCCCCGGTCGGGGTGCGCGGCGGCGATCCGCTCGAGCCGCTCGCGCATCCGTTCGCCCTTCGCGGTCACCTCTCGCATGAGGACGTCGTCGGTGAAGTAGTCGAGGGCGACGGCGCCGGCTACGAAGGACAGTCCCTGCCCACGGAAGGTGCCGGTGTGCGCGCCGGGTGACCAGTGGTCGTCGACCCACGGCTTGTTGAGGTTCATCGCGATCGGTGTCCCGAAACCACCGAGCCCTTTGGCGAGGGTGATGATGTCCGGATCCAGGCCCATGCCGTCGAAGGAGAAGTAGGACCCGGTGCGGCCGCAGCCGGCCTGGATGTCGTCGATGATGAAGAGGGCGCCGACCTCGCGGGCGAGGTCCTGGACCTCGTGTAGCCATTCCGCGGAGGCGGCGTTGACGCCGCCCTCGGCCTGCAGCACCTCGACGAGGAACGCCGCCGGCGGCAGCTGGCCGCTGGACGGGTCACGCAACGCCTCGCGGTACTCGGCGATCGCGGTCGGCCCGCCCGGTGCCGTCTCGTACGGGAGTCGGACGACGTCGGTCAGCGGCACGCCGGCCCACTGCCGGAACGCCTGGTTGGCGGTCGCGGCCAACGAGCCGAGCGTCATGCCGTGGAAGCCGTGACTGAAGGCGACGACCTCCCGCCGGCCGGTGGCGAGCCGAGCGAGCTTCAGCGCCGCCTCGACGGCGTTGGTGCCGGTCGGACCCATGAACTGCATGCGGTGGTCCATGCCTCGCGGCACGAGCACGACGTCCCGGAACTTCTCGACGAAGTCCCGCTTCGTCGTCGTGTACGTGTCGAGGCTGTGGGCGACGCCGTCGGCCTGGAGGAAGGCGATCATCGCTTCCTTCATCCTGGGGTTGTTGTGCCCGAAGTTCAGCACTCCGGCGCCGGCGAAGAAGTCGATGTAGGACCTGCCGTCCTCATCGACCTGCCGCGCGTTGGACGCGGAGGCGAACACGGTGGGATACGCACGGCAGTAGCCGCGGACGGCGGACTCGCGCTCCTCGAAGGGACTGGTGTCCATGGCCGGCACCTTTCTCGTGGTTCTACATGCGGGTGGTGAACTCCTTCAGCGGCCGGTGGGCCGGCCGGATCGGGTGTCGGGGTGCGTTTCAGGGATGAGTGGGCCCGAGGACGACGACGTCGCCCTCAGGTGGTCACTCCTCCCCGGGATGCGGGGGCGCTGCGGCTGCCTCGAGGCAGGCCGTCACGCGCCACGCCGGCTGTCTCACACCCCGGCGCGGCGTCGATGTCGGTAGAGCGAGGAGGAGGGAGCGCCCCGGCGGCGGCGCGGCAGGCGCACGGCGATCCCGGTGTCGGACCCGCAGGCGGTTCCCGGGGCCAGCGCGCGACGGCGCGCGTCGGATCCCTCGACGACGGTGGACCAGCGATCCATCATCGACCCCCTCAGGACGGGGCACGTTCAGCACGTGCCAGGGTCACGCCATGTAGCGAATATGAACCCTTGAGGCGCGGGGGTCAAGCGCTTCTGTTGCAGAGCTGTTTCGGCGTCATCGCACCGAAACATCGGTCCGCGATCTCAGCCCGAGGCGGTGGCTCCGGAGCCGGCGGCGGGGAAGACCGGCAGGGCGACCTTGAGGCCCTCGCGGTCGAGCCGTTCCTTGAGGCGGGCGCGGGCCGCGCGGCCGATGCCGAACTGCGAGCCGGGCTTGGTCTTGATCATCACGCGCATGGTCACCGCGCCGTTGCCGATGGCCGTCACGCCGGCCACCATCGGCTGGTCGAGCAGCTCGGGAGCGAACTCCGGGTCCGCCGCGAAGTCCGCGAGTCCCTGTTCCATGACCTCCTTGGCGCGCGGGATGTCCACCGAGTAGTCGAGCGGGATCTCGATGACCGCGTTCGCCCAGTCCTGGTTCATGTTGCACACGCGCAGGATCTCGCCGTTGCGCACGTACCAGAGGTTGCCGTCGAGATCCCGGATCTTGGTGATCCGCATGGTCATGGACTCGACCGTGCCGACGGCGTCCCCGACGTCGACCACGTCACCGACGCCGAATTGGTCCTCGCTCATGAGGAAGATGCCAGAGAGGAAGTCCTGGACGAGGCTTTGCGCGCCGAAGCCGATCGCGAGACCGAGGACACCGGCGCTGGCGATGACCGGCCCGAGGTTGATGCCGAACTCGCCGAGGATCATGAGGAACGCCATCCCGAAGATGACGAACGAGGCGATCGAGCGCAGCACCGACCCGATGGTCTGAGCGCGCTGCTCCTGACGCTTCTGGCGCACGTCGTTGTCGTCGACCTGCTTGGTGACCAGGCGGCCCGCCGTGGCGCGGGCCTGGCCGAGCTTGCGCTGGGAGTGGACGATCTTGTCGACCACCCGCATGATGACCCGCCCGAGGACGGCGCGGAGCACCAGCGCCACCAGGATGATGACGACGACGTTGATCAGGCCCGAGAGCAGGTCACCGGCCCGGGTCGAGAACCAGTCGGCCAGCGGCCCGGCCTGCGCGAAGATGCCTGACAATTGGATCCCTTTCCGTCAGCCCGACGGCGGGAGACCGCAGGGCATGGGGCGCGTGCGGTCCCAGAATCTCAACTCGTCCCCCGCTGTCGGCAACTGCGCAGCGGCATGCGGTTGGTCACGCCGCCCCCGAGACGCGCGCTCGTGCGGGTGGCGCGGCGCAGGATCGGCTCACGCCCCGGGCGAGTCGTTCGGCGCGGCCGGCGCAACGGTGCAGCGGCGGCGCAGCACCAGGAACACCCCGGTGAGGAACAACCCGAGGACGACGGCGACGACGCTCATCCGGACCGGCACTCCCGGGCCGGTCTGCCACGCGCAGGCGCCTACGGTCGCGGCGACGGTCAGGCAGACCAGGGCCGCGGCCCAGGCACCGGTACGGGCACCGTGCCAACCGAGGACTAGTGCGGCCACGACGGCGGCGTTGACCGCGACGGCGGTGCCGAGGTTGTGCACCACGCCGATGACGGACCAGCTGGTGGCCGGCGGCTCCCCGTCCGGCGGGAACCCGACACCCGGGTCGACGACGAAGACCCCCATCACCACCATGCCGGTGCCGACGAGGCCGAGCAGCACACCGGTCCAGGTGCCGACGAGGCGTGGCAACGTCCCGCGCACCCCGAGCGCTCCCGCCAGCACCAGGGCGCCGGAGAGGACGAACGCGGTGATCTGCGTCCATCCGTGCTCGCCGCGGCTGAGCAGCGAGATGGCGTGTTCGCCGAGCTCGAACCCGGGGCGCCACACGGCCTGGGCGAGCAAGCTCCCCAGGAAGACCGGCCCGGACGCCGCGCCGCAGGCGAGCAACCGGCGTGCCGCCGTCGTGCCAGGCCGGTTCATCCCCAGGCGCCGCCCTCGGCCCGGATGAGGTTCAGCGGCACCTGCCCGGACGCCAGGCGCCGCACCTGCGCGAGGGCCAGGTCGGTGGCGATCCGCCAGAACTCCTCGGTAGAACCGCCGTTGTGCGGCGCGAGAAGGCAACCGGGCAGGTCCCACAGCGGGTGCCCGGGCGGCAGCGGTTCGGGGTCGACGACGTCGAGCGCGGCACGCAACCGTCCGGCGCGCAGTTCGGCGACGAGCGCCTCGGTGTCCACGACGGCGCCGCGTCCGACGTTGACCAGCAGCGCGCCGTCGCGCATGCGGCGCATGACGTCGGCGTCGACGATTCGCTCGGTCTGGGGAGTGTGCGGAAGCGTCACCACGACGACGTCCGCGTCGGCGACCAGCGCGGGCAGGTCGGCCGCACCGTGGACATGCCGGCCGTCGTCCTCGGTCCGGTCCCGGCCGGCCACCACGGTCACCGCTGCGGGGGCGAACGCCTCGATGCGGCGGACCACGGCGGAGCCGACGCCGCCGTGGCCGAGCACGAGCACACGGGCGCCGTGCAGGGACCGGGTCGTGTATCCGGACCACCGCTGCTCACGCTGCTGGACGTGGGCGCGAGGCAGATCGCGCAGGGATGCGAGCAGCAACGTGAGCGCGAACTCGGCGGTGGCGTCCTCGACGGCGCCGCGGGAGTTGCTCAGCCCCACATCCGGGCGCAGGTGCGGCAGCACCCACTCGTATCCGATCGAGAGGAGGTGGATGTGCCGTAGGCGGTGGATGCGCGCCGGACGGTCGAACCGCTCGCGTGCGGACGGGCGTTCGGTGACCAGCACCTCGGCGGCGGGCGGCTCGGCATCGGAGTCCACGTGCCACACGACGACGTCGAGATCGGGATGGTCCGCACCGGCCGGAGCGAGTGCCGCGACCAGTCGCGCGTCGGGGACGAGGACGCGCATCAGTGCCGCCGCTGGGCGTCGGTTCGGCGGGCTCTCGACATCGCACCCCAGCCTAGGCAACAGGGTGCGGCCGAGGCGTGATCGCGCCGTAAACCACCGGAAACATCGCACGCCCTAGCATGCGGAGATGGCGGCGATTCCTCGGGTGATGAAGGCGGTCCAGCTCCTCGGCCACGGAGGCCTCGATCAGCTGGTCCACCGCGACGTGCCCACCCCGGTGCCGGCCCCCGGCGAGGTGCTCATCGACGTGCATGCGTGCGGCATGAACAACACCGACGTCTGGGTCCGGGAGGGGGCTTACGGCACCGAGACCGACCCGGGATCGGTCTCCACCTGGCGACGCGGCCGCTCGACGCTGACGTTCCCGCGTATCCAGGGCACGGACTCCGTCGGTGAGATCGTCGCCGTCGGCGACGGCGTGTCCGAGGACCGGGTCGGCCAGCGGGTCATGGTCGACTTCAGCATCTACAACCGTCCGGAGGGCGACGACAGCCTCGCGGACATCGACTACATCGGCCACGGCCGCGACGGCGGTTACGCCGAGTATCAGGTGGTGCCGGCCGAGAACGCCCACGAGGTCGCCGCCGACATCTCCGACGCGGAGCTGGCCACGTTCTGCTGCGCCTACCTGACCGCCGAGCAGATGCTCGAGCGGGCCCAGCTGGGCGCAGGCGAGCGAGTGCTGGTCACCGGCGCATCCGGTGGTGTGGGCTCGGCGATCCTCCAGCTGGCCCGTGTGCGTGGTGCGATCCCCTACGCGGTCTCCAGCGCGGGGAAGGAGCAGGCGCTGCTCGACATCGGCGCCGAGGCGGTGATCCTGCGTGACGCCGGTGACCTGGTCGCAGAGGTGGAGCGGGTCGTCGACGGGCCGGTGGACGTGGTCGCGGACCTGGTGGCCGGGCCGATGTTCAACGACCTGCTGCGCATCCTGCGGCCGGAGGGCCGCTACACCACCGCTGGAGCGATCGGAGGCGCCGTGGTGCAGCTCGATCTGCGGACCATGTACCTCAAGCAGCTCCAGCTGCACGGTTCGTCGCAGGGCACCCGCACAGACTTCCGCCGTATCGTGGGCTACATCGAGTCCGGGTCCGTACGGCCGCTGCTCGATCGCACCTATCGGTTGTCCGAGTTCCACGCAGCGCAGCGCGCGTTCATGCACAAGACCTACATCGGCAAGCTGGTCGTGGTTCCCGACCGGCACTGGGACACCGTCGGAGCACCCCATGTCGCACCGTGAACGCACACTCGAGCTCATCGACACCCAGTCCGGCGGGGACGTCAGCCGGATCGTGACGGCCGGTGTCGAGCCGCTGCCCGGCGCGACCGTCCTCGACAAGGCCCGCTACCTCCAGCGGGACGGCGACGGACTGCGACGGTTGCTGCTCTCCGAGCCGTACGGCGATCCCGCGATGTCGGTCGACCTGATCGTGGAGCCGAACCACCCGGAGGCGCAGGCGGGCTACATCATCATGGAAGCGATGGGCTATCCCCTGTACTCGGGATCGAACACCATCTGTACCGCGACAGCCCTGCTGCAGAGCGGTGCGATCCCGATGCAGGAGGGTCTGCAGCACGTCGTCCTCGAGTCCCCGGCCGGCCTGGCCCGGATCACCGCGCTGGTGACCGACGGGCGTGTGCGGTCGGTCACCACCCGCGGCGAGCCCGCCTATGTCGCCGACGAGGGCCTGAGCGTGGACGTGCCGCACTACGGCACGGTGGAGTTCGATCTGGTGTGGTCCGGCGCCTACTACGCGATGATCGACGCCTCGGCGCACGGGTTCTGCCTGGTGGCCGAGGAACAGATCGCCCTGACCGCGTTCGGTGACGCGTTCGTCCGAGCCGCACGGCCGGGTTTGCGCGAGGATCACCCGGCGCTCGGAGCGCTCGGCCCGCTGCCCTTCGCCCACTTCATGGGCCCGGTCGAGGACGTCGGCCGCGGCCGGTTCACCGCGCGGTCGGCGACCTACGTCCACCCCGGTGTGCTCTGCCGCAGTCCCACCGGGACCGGGACCTCGGCCCGGCTCGCGCTCATGGCCCGCCACGGCCTCATCCGCCCGGGCGAGTCGCTGGAGACGATCTCACCGCGCGGCAACCGGTTCGTCGGCACCGCCGGTGAACCCACGCAGGTCGGCAGTTACGCCGCCCTGCACTCGACGATCACCGGCAGTGCGCGCCTCATGGCGCACTCACGCCTCACCGTCGACCTCGACGACCCGCTCGTGGACGACTCCGACCTGGAGAACGTGCTCTCGCGGCCGGCACCACCGTTGGCCAGGCCCATGGCCGGAGTCGATACCTCTTCTTGACACGACCGTGACGCCGTCGTGATGTGGATTGGGCACAATCTCCGTGATCGGTGGATAGGGTATTAAGGCGCGAGCGACACTCCCGCGCTCGGGCGGCCCTCCGTGCTGCCCGGCCACAATCCAATTTCCGACCCTCCCGGGAGAACCGTGCCAGCCATTGAGGCATCCGGCTTGACGAAGGTCTTCGGGCGCCGCCCGCAGCGGGGCGTCCGGATGCTTCGTGAGGGAGCCGACCGCGAACAGCTGCAACGTGAAGGGCTGACCGCCGCGGTGATCGACGCCACCTTCGAGGTCAAGCCAGGTGAGATCTTCGTCGTCATGGGCCTGTCCGGCTCCGGCAAGTCCACCCTGATCCGCATGGTCAACGGGCTGCTCGAGCCGACCGCCGGCAGCCTGACCATCGACGGCCAGGAAGTCACGAACCTGTCCGACGCCGGCTTGCGCGACGTGCGGCGCAACAAGGTCAGCATGGTGTTCCAGCACTTCGCCCTGCTGCCCCACCGCACCGTCGGCGAGAACGCCGCGTACGCGCTCGAACTACGCGGAGTCTCCCGCGCCGAGCGCGAGCAGCGCGCCCAGGAGGCGCTCGGCATGGTCGGCCTCGGCGGCTGGGGTGACTCCCTGCCCTCGCAGCTCTCCGGCGGTATGCGCCAGCGCGTGGGGCTCGCCCGCGCGCTCGCGGCCGGTACCGACATCATGCTGATGGACGAGGCGTTCAGCGCACTCGACCCGTTGATCCGCAAGGAGATGCAGGACCAGCTCCTGGAGCTGCAGTCCGAGCTGGGCAAGACGATCCTGTTCATCACCCATGACCTCAACGAGGCGATGCGGCTGGGTGACCACGTCGCGATGATGCGCGACGGCCGCATCGTGCAGTCCGGCACCGCCGAGCAGATCCTCAACGAGCCGGCGACCGACTACGTGGCGCAGTTCGTCGCGGACGTCGACCGCACGAAGGTGCTGACCGCCGGCACGGTGATGGAGCGGCCGGTCGCCGTCGTCGGACCGGACAGCGGACCGCGCGCCGCACACAAGCTCATGCGCGAGCACCAGGTCTCCTCGCTGCTCGTGGTCAGCCGAGACCGCACCGTGCACGGCCTGATCTGGGAGGACGACGTCGCGGACGCCGTCCGCCAGGGCTCCGAGGCCCTGCCGATCAAGAGCGACGACGTCATCCGCGTCTCGCCGGACACCGCGCTGGCCGAGCTGTTCCATCACGCGGCCGCCAGCCGCGCGCCGCTGGCGGTGGTCAACCAGGCGGGGCGCCTGGAGGGCATCATCCCGCGGGTCACGCTGCTCAGCGCGCTCTCACCCCACCAGTCCAACGGAAACCACGGTGACGCCGGCGCAGACTCCGGCGACGACACCCGCTTTGCCCCCGCCGGAGCGCTCTGATGAACCTGCCACGTATTCCCATCGGTGACGCCGTCGACAGTGCTATCGACTGGATCACCGCGAACCTCGGTTGGCTGCTCGATTTCATCAGCGACCTGCTGCGGTTCCTCGTCGACGGCCTGGCGGACGTGCTACTCGCACCCATCGAGCTCGTGATGATCGCGATCTTCACCCTCCTCGCCCTGGTGGTGCGTTCCTGGAACTTCGCGATCTTCTCCCTGATCGCCATGCTGCTGGTGGCCAGCATGGAGATGTGGGAACCCGCCATGGAGACGCTCTCCCTGGTGCTCGTCGCGACCGTGATCGCGCTCGTCATCGCCATCCCCGTCGGCATTCTGGCCGCGCGGAACACCGCGGTCAGCACCGTCGTCAAGCCCATCCTCGACTTCATGCAGACGATGCCGGGCTTCGTCTACCTGGTGCCGGTGGTGATCTTCTTCGGCATCGGCGTCGCAGCGGGTGTCTGCGCGACGATCGTGTTCGCGATGGCACCCGGAGTACGCCTGACCGAACTCGGTATCCGCCAGGTCGACAAGGAGACCGTCGAGGCCGGCGAGGCGTTCGGCGGCACACCCGGCCAGATCCTCCGCGGCATCCAGCTCCCGCTGGGTCTGCCGACCATCATGGCCGGCGTCAACCAGGTCATCATGCTCGCCCTGTCCATGGCCGTCATCGCCGGACTCGTCGGCGCCGGCGGTCTCGGGAACGAGGTCGTGCAGGCCATCTCCCGAGTCGACGTCGCCCAAGGATTCGAGGCCGGTCTGGCCGTCGTCATCCTGGCGATCTTCCTCGACCGCCTCACCGGGGCGATCGGACAGCCGACCGAGAAGTCCCTCGGCGCCATGGTCAAGCGGCGGCGCGCCGACAACGCCGCCAAGGCACAGTCGGCCGTGTCGGCCGGCGTGGCTTCCTGAACGAACGAACTTCCAACGGAAAGGGAAGGAACCTCTATGAGAACCCACCGCACGATGAGCCATCGCCGTCGGCGGACCGCCGTCGTAGCGGGCGCGGCCGCCCTCGGGCTCGCCCTCGCCGCCTGTAACGACAGCGGCGGCGACGACACCGGCGGCGGCAGCGGAGACGGCGGGGATGGTGGCGACGGTGGGGGCGGCACCATCACCCTCGGCTACATCCCGTCCTGGACCGACGGCCTGAGCACCGCGTACCTGCTCGACCAGATGCTCACCGAAGCCGGCTACACGGTCGAGCACGAGGAGATCAACGACCCGGGCGTGCTCTACACGGGTCTGTCGCAGGGTGACGTCGACATCTACCCCTCGGCGTGGCCAGAGGTCACCCACGCCTCCTACATGGAGCAGTACTCCGACTCGATCGAGGACATCGGCACCTACTACGACAACGCCAAGCTCACGCTTGCGGTGCCGGAGTACACCGACATCGACTCCATCGAGGAGCTGCCGGACAACGTCGACATGTTCGACGGCCGCATCGTCGGCATCGAGGCCGGTGCCGGCCTGACCGAGGCCGTGCAGGACAACGTCATCCCCGACTACGGACTCGATGAGGCCGGCTTCACCCTGGAGACCTCCTCGACGTCGGCGATGATCACCGAGCTCGAGCAGGCCACCAACAACGAGGAGGACATCCTCGTCACGCTGTGGCGTCCGTTCTGGGCCAACGCCGAGTACCCGGTGAAGGACCTCGAGGACCCGCAGGGCTCGCTCGGCGAGTCCGAGGGTCTGCACTTCCTCGCGCGCGACGGCTTCAGCGAGGAGTTCCCGGAGGTCGCCGAGTGGATCGGCGGCATCCACCTCGACGACGACACCTACGGCGCGCTCGAGCAGACCGTCGCCGTCGACAACGAGGACGACCCGGCCGCCGGCGCCGAGACGTTCCTCGAGGAGCACCCCGACGCGGTCGAGCCGCTGGAGTGATCCTGCGTCACTGAGCATGACCGCGAAGGCCGGGCGACGACGTCGCCCGGCCTTCGTCATGCCCGGTGTGCTCGCGGTCGCGGCGTGAGCCTGTGGCTCTCGTGGGCTACCCCCGCGCGCCGGTCTCGGGCCGGCCGCTCGGCATCCGGAGCGCGAGCGCGGAGCCGGCGACCATGATGACGGCGCCGACGCCGAACGCCAGCGGGTAGGAGCCCTCGTCGGCGATCCATCCCGCCACGAGCGGGCCGCAGATGGCGCCGACGTCGGTGATCATCGAGAAGACCGCGACCGGCGTCCCCGACCGCGCGCCCGCCGCGTCGCCCACCGACGCCGCGGGCGCGGTGGAGAGGAAGGCGGCCGCGATGCCGTACACGGACAGCGCCGCGGTCAGCACCCAGATGTCCGTGGCGAACGACGCGCCGACGACGGCGACCGCACCGAGGAGGCCCGCGGCGATGAGGGCCGGGCGGCGCCCTACGGAGTCGACGAACCGCCCCGCCGGGCCCAGCGCGATCGCCTGCACCACGGAGGAGACGGTGAACGCCACGGCGGTCCACGTCGGCTCGCGGTGAAGCACCTCGACCACCATGATCGGCACCAGCGAGGAGCGGACACCGAACGCCGTCCACCCCTGGCCGAGCCCGGCAACGGCCGCCGCCTGGAACCGCGGGTCGCGTGCCACGAGCCGGAACTGGCGCACGTCCGCACCGTCCTCCTCACGGCCGCGGCCCGAGGAGCGCAGCAGCAGGGCGCCGATCGCTCCGGCGACCACGAGGGCGGCCGCGTAGAAGTAGAACGGCGCCGTCAGGGAGATGGCCGCGAGCGCGCCGCCGACCGCCGGGCCGGCCATGCCTCCGAGCAGGAACCCGCCCATGTACAGACTCGAGGCACGTCCGCGGACCTCCGGAGCCACCGAGTTCAGCAGCAGGGTCATGCCCGAGACCGTGAACATCGCCGACCCGATACCGCCGAGTCCGCGGAAGACCAGGAGCTGGAGATAGCTGGCGGCGAGCGCGCTCGCCGCGCTGGAGGCGGCGACGATGAGGATCCCGGCGACGAGCACCGGACGCTCGCCGATCCGGTTGAGCAGCGGGCCGACCCCGGGAGCAGTCACCAGCCGGGCGAAGGCGAACGCGGAGACGACGGCGGAGGCCGCGAAGGTGGTCACCCCGAAACTCGAGGCGAAGACGGGCAGGACCGGGAGCATCACGCCGTAGCCGACGGCCACGGTGAAGGAGATCGACGCCAGCACGAGGACGCTGCGCGGAAGTGTGCGGCGCCCCCGGAAGAAACCTCGGACCGGTGCCGCCACGCTCACCGGCTCATCCTGCCATGGCGATCCGGCGCACAGCCTCGGCGACGTCGGCGGCCTCCTCGTGACCGGTCTCCAGCGCGCGCTGAATGGTCAGTCCCTCGATGAGGGCGTCGAGCATCCGGGCCGTGGCGGGATCGAAGTGCCGCTCGAGCGCCCGGTGGCTGCGGTTCATCCACGCGGCCGTCACGGTGCGGTAGCCGGGGTCGCGGACGGCGAGCACATACAGCTCGTGAACGAGGACGAGCTCGCGCCGGGTGCTGAAGACGTCACCGGTAATGAGGGCGACGACGGCGTCGGCGGCCTCGCGCCGGCTGCCGGCCGCCCGCATACGACGTTCGAACTCGTCTGCCACGTCGTCGGCGAATCGGGTGAACGCCGCGCGCAGCAGGTCGTCCATGCCGTCGAAGTGATAGGTCATGGAACCGAGCGGCACCCCTGCGGCGGCAGCCACCCGCCGGTGGGATGTCCCGGAGACACCGGCGGCGGCGATCACGTCGAGACAGGCCTCGACGATGCGCTCGCGCCGGTCCGGGTCGTACCGGCGGCGGGCCGGCCGAACCGGTGTCTTGCGATCTGGCGGCTCGGTGGTGGGCACAGCTCAGATCGTGCGGATGACGCGCGCCGGATTCCCGACGGCGACGACGCCCGCAGGCACGTCGCGGGTGACCACCGATCCGGCACCGACGACCGAGTCGCGGCCGATGCTCACGCCGGGGCAGACGATGACGCCGCCGCCGAGCCAGACGTTGTCGCCGATCGTGATCGGTTCAGCGGCCTCGAGCTTGTCGAGCCGCTGCTGCGGGTCGATCGGGTGCGTCGGGGTGAGCAGCTGGACGTGGGGGCCGATCTGGCAATCGTCACCGATCCTGATCTCGGCGACATCGGCGGCCGTGAGGCCGTTGTTGACGAAGGTCCGCGCGCCGATATGGATGTTGCTGCCGTAATCCAGGTACAGCGGTGCGCGCAGGAACGCCTCCGCTCCGACGGAGCCGAGCAGGTCCCGGAGCAGCTCCTGGGCGCCCGCCGGGTCCTCCCGGTAGGCGGACTCGAAGTGAGCGACCGCCCGGACGGCGTCGGCCTGGCGCTGGGCGATCGTGGGGTCGTCGGAGAGATACAGGTCGCCGGCCAGCATGCGCTCGTGGTTGCTGCGCGCGTCGTCGGCAAAGTAGGCACGCGCGGCCTCCGCGGTGCTCAGCGGCCGAGATCTCATGTGTACGATCGTACACATCGAGGCTAAGATGGCGCGGTGACCGACCTGCGACGCCGTCGCCTCTCGCTGTTCGCCCTCACGCTGCTCGTCGGCATCGGCCTGTCCTCCTGGGTGACGCGCACCCCGGCGGTACGTGACGCGGTCGGCGCCTCCACCGCCGAGATGGGCCTGGTGCTCTTCGGCCTGTCCGTGGGTTCGATGACGGGCGTCCTCTCCGCTGGTCCGCTGGTTCGGCGCTGGGGCGCACGGCCGGTCGTCGTCGCAGGCACGATCGCCATCCTCGTGGGCACGGCGTCGGTCGGGATCGCGAGCGCGGCCTCGTCCGCTCCCGGCGTCTTCGCCGGCCTGCTCGCGTTCGGCATCGGGGGCGGGCTCGGCGAGATCGGGCTCAACATCGAAGGTGCCGCGGTGGAACGACAGACCGGGCGACAGGTCCTTCCGGTGCTGCACGGCTGCTTCAGTCTCGGCACCGTGATCGGGGCACTGGTCGGCATCGGGCTGACCGGAATCGCGTTCCCGCCGGCGTGGCACCTGCTCGCCGCGGCGGCCGTGATGGCCGCCCTGGCGGCCTGGGCGCTACCGGGACTGCCCACCGGCACGGGACGTGCGGTCCGCCCGGCCACCGACGACGCGACGGCCGGGTCGGTGCCGGAGGCGGCCGGGACACGCACGAGCGTCTGGCGCGACTCACGGCTGCTCCTCATCGGCGCCGTCGTCCTCGCCATGGCCTTCGCCGAGGGGGCCGCGAACGACTGGCTCCCCCTGCTCATGGTGGACGGGCACGGCGTCTCGGCGACGAGCGGATCCCTGGTCTACGCCGGGTTCGCGGCGGCGATGACACTCGGACGGTTCACCGGTGGCCCGGTCGTCGAGCGGCTCGGTCGGGCGCCGGTGCTGCGGGCGAGCGCCGTCCTGGCGGTGGCGGGCATCGCGGTCGTCGTCTTCGTGCCGTCGGCCGTGGCCGCGGGCGTCGCCGTCGTCCTGTGGGGTCTCGGTGCCTCATTGGGGTTCCCGGTGGCGATCTCCGCGGCCGGCGACGACCCCGACCGGGCCTCGGAGCGCGTCAGTGCCGTAGCGACCAGTGGCTACCTGGCCTTCCTCGTCGGGCCGCCCCTGCTCGGTTTCGTGGGCGAGCATCTCGGGCTGCGCCTGGCGATGCTCGTCGTCGTCGCACTGCTGGTGGTGGCGGCGTTCGCCGCCGGGGCCGCGCGACCGCGGCAACCACTCGCGCTCACTGCCCAGGGGTGAGGGCGCCGTACCCCGCCAGTTTCAAGCTATAGCTCATGGGGGGTCTTGCCGCAAGACCCCCGTGGTGCCGCAGAATCGCCGGTCCACCCGCCGCCTGCCACGGGAGCTGACCGTGACCGCTGCCACCACGAGCGCCTTTGACCTGCCGGCCCGTCTCGCCGCCAAGGCGGACCCGACCCTCATCGCCGACGACGAGCGGCACTTCTCGGCGATCGCCCGCACGCTCGAGGAGTCGATCGTCGAGACGTCCGACCGTCTGGCGGCCGCACGCAGATCACCCGGGCGGTCGGGGACGGCCGCACTCGAGCGCGACCAGCAGATCCACCGGATGAGCGCCCGGCTACGCACGCTGCGGCGCTTCGGGCTCGACCTGTGCCTAGGACGCATGGTGCCGGACGGCGGCGCGGACCCGGTCTACGTCGGCCGGCTCGGACTGACCGACGCTACCGGCCGTCGACTCCTTGTCGACTGGCGCTCACCGGCGGCGGAGCCGTTCTTCGCCGCCACGCACGGCGAGCCCATGGGTCTGGCGAGCAGACGGCGGTACCGCTGGTCCCGTGGGCGGATCACTGACTACTGGGACGAGGTGTTCACACCCGACGAACTCGACGCACACGCGGCGCTCGACGACCAGTCGGCGTTCATCGCCAGCCTCGGCAGCAGCCGGTCACCGCGAATGCGCGACGTGCTCGGCACGATCCAGGCGGACCAGGACGCGATCATCCGCGCCGGCTCCGGCGGTGCGCTCGTGGTCGACGGTGGACCCGGGACGGGCAAGACCGTCGTCGCGCTGCACCGTGCCGCTTACCTCGTCTACTCCGATCCCCAGCTCGGGCACCGGCGCGGCGGGGTGCTGTTCGTCGGCCCGCACCGGCCGTACCTGAACTACATCGCGGACGTCCTACCCAGCCTGGGCGAGGAGGGAGTCCAGGCGTGCACGCTGCGCGACCTCGTCCCGGAGGGAGCCGAGGCCCGGCACGAGGCGGACCCCACGGTGGCGCGGTTGAAGTCGACCGCGGACATGGTGTCTGCCATCGATTCCGCGGTCGCGATCTACGGGGAGCCGCCGACCGACGGCCTCGTGGTCGAGACACCGTGGGAGGACGTCTGGTTCGACGCGGACGACTGGGCGCGGGCCTTCGAGGCTCCCGAGCCGGGGACACCCCACAACGAGGCGCGCGAGACGATCTGGGACGAGGTGGTCGCCGTCGTCGCCGAACGTCACGAGGCCGAGGTCCCGGTCGAGCAGGTCAGCGCCTCGGTGCGGCGGAACCGGGAGCTGGCCGAGGCCCTGAACCGTGCGTGGCCCATGCTGGAAGCGAGCGATCTCGTGGCGGATCTGTGGGAGGTGCCCGCCTATCTGCGCCTGTGTGCACCGTGGTTGAGCAGCGACGAGCGCCGACTGCTGCGCCGTCCGGACCCACGAGCTTGGACCGACGCGGACCTTCCCCTGCTGGACGCCGCCCGCCGACGCCTCGGCGATCGGACCCCGCAGGGACGCCGGCGCAGTGAGGAGGCGGCAGCGACACTCGAACGGCAACGCCGGGCCGACGTCATCGAGGATCTCGTCCATGCCGACGACAGCGATCTGCTGCTCATGCGGATGCTACGTGGCACGGATATGCAGCAGGCACTGACCGAGGAGGCGGCGCTGCCGCGGACGGCCCGAGACCTGCTCGCCGGCCCGTTCGCGCACATCGTCGTCGACGAGGCCCAGGAGCTGACCGACGCCGAGTGGCAGATGCTGCTGGCGCGCTGCCCGTCCCGCAGTTTCACCATCGTCGGCGACCGGGCGCAGGCCCGGCACGGATTCGGCGAGCCGTGGACCGAGCGGCTGACCCGCATCGGATTCGGCCAGGTCCGCGTCTCGTCGCTGAGCGTCAACTACCGCACACCTGAGGAGGTCATGACGGCGGCGGAACCGGTGATCCGCACAGCCGTCGCGGACGCGAACGTGCCGAGCTCCGTGCGGAGCACCGGCCTGCCCGTCAGGTACGGATCTTCGGACGAGCTCGGGACGATCCTCGAAGAGTGGCTGTCCGAGCATGCCGCCGGCACGGCCTGCGTCGTCGGCGACCCGACGTTCGTCGCGACCGACCGGGTGCGCTCGTTGAGTCCGGCCATGGTCAAAGGACTCGAGTTCGACCTCGTGATCCTTATCGAGCCGGCGTCCTTCGGTGCCGGTGTCACCGGCGCGGTCGACCAGTACGTCGCCATGACGCGAGCGACTCAGCAGTTGGTGATCCTGCGGGCGTGAACGTGTGAGACGCAGCGTCGGGACGGCGCAGGAGGCTGCGCACCCGCCGGCAGTGGGCCGGGAATTCCGGCACGCTTCCGGACGCTGGCGACGTCGGGCATCGGTCGAGCGAAGGGAGTCGTGCGAATGACGCACGGGGATGAGGATCGTGTGACGACGTCGCCGATGCAGCAGGAGGCGCCGGCCCGGCCAGCTCCAGATTATGACGACCCGGAGCGGCCGGCGCTCACACCCGGGGAACGCATGACGTCCGGCGAGCGGCTGCGGCTCGTCCTCACTCTCGGTGTGCTCATCGCGATCGGCCCGCTGACGGTGGACATGTATCTGCCGGCGCTGCCGACCATCACCGACGATCTGATGACCACGGCTGCCTCGGCCCAGCTCACGCTGACCGGGACGCTGGTCGGCCTGGCGTTGGGCCAGTTGCTCGTCGGGCCGGTCTCGGACGCCGTCGGCCGCCGCCCGCCGTTGCTCGCCGGAGTCTGCGTGCACGTCCTGGCCTCACTCGCCTGCGCCGTCGCACCGAACCTCGCGACACTCGGCGTGCTGCGCGTGCTGCAGGGTCTGGGCGCCGCCGCCGCAACGGTGGTCGCCATGGCCGTGGTCCGCGATCTGTTCACCGGACTGGCGGCGGCCAAGACACTCTCCCGGCTCATGCTCGTCATGGGTGCCGCACCCGTGCTCGCGCCGACGCTGGGCGGAGTCGTCCTCGGCGTGACCTCGTGGCGCGGCGTCTTCGTCGTCCTCGCCGTCCTCGGCGTCGCGATCCTGACCATCACCGCGCTCGCCCTGCCGGAGTCGCTGCCGAAATCTGCCCGCCGCAGCGGCGGCACGCTCGGGACCATCCGAGTCTACGGTCGGCTCCTGACAGACCGGACCTACGTCGGGCTGATCCTCGTCGCCGGCCTGGCGATGGCGGCGATGTTCGCCTACGTCTCCGGGTCCTCGTTCGTGTTCCAGGAGCAGTACGGGTTGAGCGAGCAGGAGTACGGGTTCGTCTTCGGCGCGGGGGCGATCGGCCTGATCGCGGCCACACAGTTCAACGTCCGCCTGTTACGGCGCTTCGCGCCGGCCCAGATCCTCACCGGTGCCCTGGCCGCCGGTGCCGTCGCCGGATTGGTCCTCCTCCTGCTCGCCGCCACCGAGACCGCCGGGATGTTCGGCCTCCTGATCCCACTGTGGCTGGTGCTGGCCTCCGCGGGCCTGGCCCTGCCGAACGCCCCCGCGCTGGCGCTGTCGCGGCATGGCGAGGCCGCCGGCACCGCCGCGGCGCTGCTCGGAGCGGTCCAGTTCGGTGTCGGGGCCCTGACCGCGCCGCTGGTCGGCATCCTGGGCACCGGGGCAACGGCGATGGCCCTGGTCATCGCCGGCGGCATGGTCCTCGCCAACGTCGTCGTGGTCTTGGTGGTCCGGCCGCGGCAGATTACACCGGAGCCGGCCAGATCGACCCGGTGACCGCGTGGCGACCGGTCAGATCCGACGCGCGCCTCGAGCATGGGCGGACGGCGCGGGTCGCGAGGGGAAGCAGCACCTCGAACAGGATGCGACTCACGAACCCGTCGCCTTGTCCGGCCCGGCACGCTTGGCCGCCGCGTCCACCCGGGGCCGCCTGCCGCTATCCCACCTCGACCAGGACGACGCCGAGCGTGATCACGGCGATGCCCGCGATCATCCGCCGGGTCAGCGGCTCGTTCCAGATCGCCCTCGCGAACAGCGCCACCAGGGCGATGCCGACGGCCGTCCAGATCCCGTAGGCCACGCCGACGGCCATGCCAGCTGCGAGCGCACGGGCGAGACAGACGAATGCCACGGCATACCCGGCCACGACGGGGATCAGCCAACGGCGACGGCGGAGCCCGTCCGAGGCTCGCAGGCTCAGCGTGGCGAGGATCTCGGCGGCGATCGCGACGGCCAGCCACACCCAACTCATGACCTCACCTCCTGCGTCGCCGCGCGCTCGGTGTGGCGTGCCCCGGTCTCGATGAGGACGACGCCGACGATGATGAGGCCGAGGCCGAGGATCGCCACCCCACTCAGGACCTCGCCGAAGAGCACCGTGCCCAGCACGGCGGTCAGGGCCACACCGCACGCGCCCCAGATGCCGTAGGCGACACCGATCGTCAGGCCGCTGCGCAGCGAGAGCCCGAGGAGGGTATAGGCCGCGGCGTACCCCACCACGACGACGGGCGCCCACCCGGCATGGTCGACGCTGGCACGCAGCGCCATTGTCCCTGCCACCTCCGCGAGGATCGCGCCGGCGAGCAGGCCCCAGCGGTTCACGCGGTCGCCTCGCCTTGCCCGAACTCCGCGGCGTCGACCAGGCCCAGGGCGCGCTCGCACACGGCGGCCAGATCCTCAGCGGGGAAGACACCGGTCGCCTCGGCGGCCCAGGCCCCATCGGCGCAGAACCGGGCGGCGGTGAGCAGGGCGCGCGCCTGCTGCCCTACGCCATCGGTCTCGAACCAGGACGCGAGCCGCTCCTGCCAGGGCCTCGCCAGGCTCGGTTGGTAGAGCGCATCGGCGAAGATCCAGTAGTCGGCGCGGGAGAGTTCCGCGGTCATCGCCGTGCGGACGTAGCCGCGGTGGCGGTCGAACGGGGACAGGTCGGCCGGGTCGGCTCCGGCTGCGTTGCGGATTCGTCGGTCCCACTCTTCGGCCGCTTGCTCGACGAGGCCGACCATGAGCGCCTCCTTGGAGGCGAAGTGGTACATCAGACCGGGCTTGGTCAGGCCCGACCTCTCCGAGACGGACTCGAGCGAGATCGTGACGCCGGTGACGGACCGATGTTCCTCGGCAAGTTCCTTCGCCGCGTGCAGGATCCGTTCGCGGGTGGTGGGGGCCATACCACGCACTTTACCAACCGGAAGGTAAAGCTGTCAGGCCGCCTCACGCCGCCGTCGTGCGGATGCCACGAAGAAGGCACCGAACCGGACCACCGCCCGCACCCGCCGGAGACGGGTGAAGCCCACCCCCCGGATCGAGCGGAGCAGGCCGACGACGCCGGAGGCACTGATCTCCAACCGCACGCGGCCTCCCCCTGTGCCGCCGTCGTCCGGGCCAATCTCGGTGTGCAGGCGGGTCAGGCCGGTCAACAGACCAGCCGGCGTCCGGCGCCGCACACTCTTGCCGCCGCTCAGGTGCCAGGGCCGGCCGCCGTCGTCCTCGAAATGCAGGTCGTAGCGCATCGCCACGGCGCGCCCGTCCGGGAAGAGGGAGAGTGTGCCGCTGATCGCGGCGCCGACGGCGAGCCCATCGATGTCGATGTGCCCGTCCATGGCGATGGCGTGGTCCGGGTCGGCGAGGAATCGGTCCAGGCTCGGCAGGTCCGCGTGCAGCGACATCGTCACGTGCGGCCGCCGCCCCGGGCGCGAGCGCATCTGCTCGTCGAACCTGACGCCGTCACCCGCCGTCGCCGCTCGCACGCCGGCCCGGTACGCGAACGCGGCGTCCTCCGGGACCGGCACTGGCTTCACCTCGGCCCACTCCGGTGCCCGCCACTGCTCCCGGCCCGACCGTCGGATGGCGGTCTCGATCGACCGTTCCGCGACCGCCAGGATCGTGGCGGAGGGATTGACACCGGTCGCCGCGGGCAGCACCGATCCATCCATCACGGACAGGCCGGGGTAGCCGTGGACCTCACCGGCCTCGTCCACGACACCGCTCGCCTTGTCCGGGCCGACGGGGACACCACCGAGCGGGTGCACGGTGACCGTGCGGCGCAGCACCGACCACGTCACCGGGTTGTAGAGGCGGGCACGCAGCTCTCGGGCCAGGAGCGGACCGACGCGCCGCTGGGACCGGTAGAGGTGGCCCTGCCAACGGTTGCGCCAGCGCAGCCTCGCGCGGCCGTTGCGCCCGAGGTGGAGGCGGCCGCCCGCAGAGTCCTTGCCCATGGCGAGGACGGCGAACCCGTGCCGCGGGTCCGTCTTGCGCCACCTGCGGACCAGGGCCCGCAACCGACGTGCCGGGAGGACGGCGTCGGCCAGGTCGCGCAGCGGTACCGGGTAGGCGCCGTCCTGGACCTGGAACCAGACCGTGGTCCGGCCCTCGGGCACGTCGAGCACCGTCGTGGTGGTGATGGTGGGCCCTGTGGTCATGTCGCCCGGCGGCTGGGGCAGCTCCCCGAGGGTGAGGAAGTCGCCGTTCCCGGAGAAGCCCTCGCCCAGCCGAGGTGACAGGTCAGGAAGGGTCCGGTCGAGGTCGCGGGCGCGCAGCAGTAGCTCCGTGGTGGCCACGGCCCCCGCGGCCAGCACCAGTCGCGGGGCCTGCCATGCGCGATCCGGTGAGCGCGGGTCCGACGGGCGCGTGGCGATGACGCGATAGCCGCCCTCGACCTGCTCGATCCGCCGGACCTCGGTGTCGGTGACGCCGCGGGCACCGGCCTTCTCGGCGGCGTGAAGGTAGGTCACATCGAGGGTGTTCTTCGCGCCGTGATTGCATCCGAGCACGCACTCACCGACGAAGGCGCAACCGCGACGCGCGGCGCCGTGCCTGTTCGGTCGCCACCGTTCGGTCTCGCCGAACGTCACGGCGACGTTCGGGCGGACCGTCCCGGGAGCGATGCCCATGTCGTCGACCAGATGCTCCATGATTGAGGTCCGCGCCGGTGGGCGGCCCGTCCTGGGGTCGTCCGCCACCGGGCCGACACCGAGCATGTGCGCCGCGAGGTCGTAGTACGGGTCGAGCGCGTGCCGCCGGAGGTGACGGGGCCAACGCGGATCCAGTGCGGCGTCGTACGGCCGCGCGAAGACGTTGGCGTACACCAACGAGCCACCGCCCCAGCCTGCGCCGTGGACGCTGGCCATCCGGCCGAGCCAGCGGATCTCGTACAGGCCCTGCTCGAGCTGCCAAAGCCATCCGGCCTCGAGGCGTGGCTCGCGTGGGAAGGTGCCGGCGTGCCACCGCCGACCACGTTCCAGGACGAGCACCGAGAACCCGGCCTGCGCGAGCCGCGCGGCGGCCACGGCGCCGCCGAATCCGCTGCCGACGACGATCGCGTCGGCGTCCATCTGTGCCGCACTCGCGGCCGGCTTCCCGTGGTGATCCATCGGCGTCCTCCCGGGCCGCCTTCAGCATCGCGCCCCGGGTGACCGGCAGGGAAGGTACCCGCGGCGATATCCGACCACGGAATGACCGCACCGGCACCGCAACCATCCCTGCGGCCGACGACGGCGCCATCAGGAGCTCCGTAGGGTCGCCTGCATCAGCTACCGCGCCGGTTCGTCCGGTGCGCCGTCGGCCTTCGACACCACGGAACGGGAGAAACCCATGGCCACGTCGGACATCCGGACCAGGCAACGTCAGCGGGCGATCGTCATCGTGCCCGTCACGGTCCTCGCCGTCGCGGCCGCTCTCGCGGCGGCGCTGTCGACCCTCGACCTGCTGCCCGGCTAGGCCGACGGCGAAGTCGACGCGCGGCCGACATAGCCTGGCCCGGTGATCCCTCGCCTGTCGCCACGGTCGGCCGCCCGGGCCCCCGTCCTGCTCGTCCTGATCGGCATCTGCTCCGTCCAGTTCGGCGCCGGGATCGCCAAGACGCTCTTCGACGAGGCCTCCCCCACCACGCTGGTCTGGCTCCGGCTGGCCTTCTCGACGCTGATCCTGCTGGCGATCACCCGGCCCCGCCTGCGAGGCCGCAGCCGGCAGGACTGGCTCGTGGTCCTCGGCTTCGGCGCGGCCCTGGGGCTGATGAACTGGTCGATCTACCAGTCCTTCGCCCGCATCCCGATCGGCATCGCGGTCACCATCGAATTCATCGGCCCGCTGACCGTCGCCCTGCTCGGCTCGCGCCGAGCGCGGGACCTGATCTGGGTGCTACTCGCCGCGGTTGGAGTCCTGCTGCTCGGGCTGGAGCCCGGCGACATCACGGCGCCCGGCGTGGGCTTCGCCCTCCTGGCCGGAGCGGCGTGGGCGTGCTACATCCTGCTCAGCAAGTCCACCGGTGCACGGTGGCGCGGCCTCGACGGACTCGCCATCGCCTCGCTCGTCGGCGCCGTCGGGATCGCGCCGGTACAGCTGATCGGGCACGCCGGCGAGCTCGCCTCGCTGCATCTGCTCGCCGTCGGCGCCGTGGTGGCGCTGATGAGCTCGGTGATCCCGTACAGCGCTGAGCTCGTCGCCCTGCGGTCACTACGGCCCGGCGTCTTCGGGATCCTGATGAGCCTGGAGCCGGCATTCGCCGCGCTGGCCGGCTTCCTCTTCGTCGCCGAGCATCTCGGCCTCGCGCAGTGGGCGGCGCTGGCGTGCGTCGTCGCGGCGAGCATCGGCATCACCCGGCAGAACCCGCCGGCGCCGACGGCGAACTGAGGCGGCGCCCAAGGGCTGACTACCCGGGCGCGCTCTCACGGACAACGAGCTGGTACGGCACGGTCACGTTCCGACCCGGCGCGTCCGAGCCGTCGATCCGCTCCACCAACAGGTCGAGCGCACGCTCGGCAAGTGCATCCACGTCCGGCGCGACCGTGGTCAGCGAGGGAACTGTACTGGCCGTGAGCTCGATGTCGTCCCAACCGACAACGGCAACCTCCTGCGGTACCGAGATCCCGCGCAGCCGCAGGGCCCGCAGCGCCCCGACGGCGGCGAGGTCGTCGCGGCAGACCAGCCCGTCCACCTCGAGACCGCCGTCGAGGGCGGCGGCGAGTGCGTGCTCACCGCCGACCGCGTCTCCCTCGTCGCGGTCGATGAGCAGGGTCTCTTCGAGGGGCCTGCCGGCCCGTTCCAGTCCCCGGCGGAACCCCTCGAGTCGCAGCTGCGAGGTTCGTGACAGGGCGCCCGTCTCGTGTCCGAGGAACCCGATGCGGGTCCGACCGGCACGGACCAGATGGGTGACGGCGTCGTCGGCGGCGGCCACGTTGTCGATGGCGACCTGGTCGGCGCCCGCCGGCTGCTCGTCCTCGCCGAGGAAGACCACCGGCGTGTCCTGGCTCAGCTCGCTCAGCTCCGCGGCGGACAAGGCCTGCGGGTGGACGATCAGGCCGTCCACCAGGCCGGCGTCACGGTCGCGCAGCGCGGCGCGCTCGCCGTCAGGGTCGGCGCCGGTCTCCTCGAGCAGCAGGCGGTACCCGCGGGCCACGCTCACCCGCGCGAAGGTGTGGGCCAGCTCGGCGAAGTAGGGCCGCCGAAGGTCCGGGAACGCGAGCGCCAGCATCCCCGACCGGCCGGTGGCGAGGTTACGGCCCCGCACGTCGGGTCGATAGCCGAGTTCATCGATCGCGGCCTGCACGCGCGCCCGCATCGCCGGGCTCACGTGCCGGTAGTTCCGCACCACGTTGGAGACGGTCTTCATCGACACCCCGGCGTGGTCCGCGACGTCCTGCAGGGTCACCCTCTTCACGGGCTTACCGTATCGGCCGCGGACGCCGCTTTACAGCGCTGGAATGATCGGTAGGCTCGCCCGTATGACCTCCGACGCGACCCGTGCCCAGACCGCGCCCGCTCCCGGCGGCCTCCCGCTCGCCAGCCGGCAGGACGGCAGCTACCCGCGGCCCCAGCTCATGCGCGCCGCCTGGGCCGACCTCGACGGCGTGTGGGCCTTCCAGCACGACGACGACAACACCGGCCTCACGGAGGGATGGGCCGCGGGGCTGCCCACGAGCCGGGAGATCCGGGTGCCGTTCCCGCCGGAGTCGGTCGCCTCCGGCGTCGACGAGCCCGGCTTCCACCCCGTGGTCTGGTACCAGCGGAGCATCACCCGGGCGGACCTGGCCGGGGCCGGGGTGTCCGAGCGTTCGCCGAGGGTTCTGCTGCACTTCGGCGCGGTCGACTACCGGGCCTCGGTGTGGATCGACGGCGCGTTCGTCGGCGAGCACGAGGGCGGGCACACCCCGTTCACGTTCGACGTGACCCACCTGCTGGATCAGGAGAGCGAGCACACGCTGGTGGTGCGGGCCGAGGACGACCCGCACGACCTCACCCAGCCGCGCGGGAAGCAGGACTGGCACGAGCGCGCCCACGCGATCTGGTACCGGCGGACCACCGGCATCTGGCAGACCGTGTGGTTGGAGGCGGTCCCGGAGGCGAGCATCGCCGATCTCAGGTGGCTGCCCGCCGGACCGCACGCCGTCGACCTCACCGTCCGGCTGCGCGGCGCGGCGCCCGCCGGGAGCCGCATCGGCGTGCACCTGCGGTTCGACGAGCGCGACGAGGACTTCGGCACGGTCGAGGTGGAGGTTCCGCGCACCAGGACCGAGGTGGAGTTGACCGTGCCGATCGCCCGCCAGCGCAACGGGCAAGCCGCGGACGAGCTGACCTGGTCCCCCGAGCATCCGCGGCTGGTGGACACGACCGTGCGTCTGACCGACGCGGCAGGCGCCACGCTCGACGCCGTCAGCTCCTACCTCGGTGTGCGCACCACCGCGACCGACCGGGACGCGTTCCTGCTCAACGGCCGCCCGTACCACGTGCGTTCCGTTCTCAATCAGGGCTACTGGCCCGAGAGCCACATCGCGGCTCCGTCCCGCGAGGCGCTGCGGCGCGAGGTCGAGCTCATCAAGGAACTCGGCTTCAACGCGTGCCGGATCCACCAGAAGGTCGAGGATCCCCGGTTCCTGTACTGGGCGGACCGGCTCGGCATTCTCGTCTGGGGCGAGACGCCCGGGGCGTACGAGTTCTCCGCGACGGCCGTCCAGCGACTGACCCGGGAATGGATGGACGCCGTCGAGCGCGACGCCTCCCACCCCTCCATCGTCACCTGGGTGCCGTTCAACGAGTCCTGGGGCATCCAGCACGTCGCCGACGACCCGGCGCACCAGGCGTACTCCCGCGCACTGACCGACCTCACCCGCGCGCTCGACCCCTCGCGACCGGTGGTCTCCAACGACGGTTGGGAGTTGCAGAACACCGACATCATCACCGTCCACGACTACGAGGGCGACGGCGCGGTGCTGGCGACGACCTACGCGGACGAGGACGCACGGGCACGACTCATGGTCGGGTTCGGACCGGCCGGCCGGCGAATCCTCGTCGGCGACGCCGTCGACCACGGCCAGCCGGTGATGCTCACCGAGTTCGGTGGGGTCAACTACCAGCCGGGCACCGCCCGCGAGGACGCCTGGGGGTACACCACGGCGGCCGACGGCGAGGACTGGATCGCCCGGATCACCGCCCTGTACGACGCGATCCGCGCCAGCTCCTTCCTCACCGGCTCCTGCTACACCCAGCTCACCGACACCATGCAGGAGACCAACGGCCTGCTCACCGCCGACCGCACCCCGAAGGTGCCTATCGAGCAGATCCGCCGGGCGGTCACCGGCCGGGACTGACGGCCGACCGGTGACTCAGTGCGTACGAGCGTGGACGCGCACCGTCACGTCGTGCCCCCCGCTGTCGAGCTTCGTGTCGCACGTGTGCAGCGGGACGTCGAGGGTCTCCGCCAGGGCGAGGTAGGCCGCGTCGTAGCTGGTGTAGCGATGGCGCAGGTCCCATAGCCGTTCCGCCACGGAGGCCGTGTCATACCTGTCGACGGCCAGCTCGAAGTGGTCCGCACGTGCGGCCTCTGCGACGTCGGACTGCAGCTTGCCGCCAAGAACCAGCCCTCGCAGGACCGACAGGACCTCGACATCCAGCAGGTGCGGGGCGGCGACCTCCGCGCTCATCGCCTCGAGCAGCCCGCCGTCGACGTCGCGGCCGATCAGCGCCTCGACCATCGCCGAGGCGTCGATGACGATCACCGCCGGGACTCCCGCAGGACGTCGACGATCTCTGCGGCGCTGGGCCCCTCGGTGCGGTCTCGCCGTCGTAGCCGGGCCACGACCTCGGCGTTGGTGGGACGGGCGGCGAGTCGACCCAGCTCCGCGGCCACGTAGGCCGACAACGACTTCCCCTCGGCCGCGGCGCGCTCCTTCAGCGTCTCAGCGACGTCGTCGGGGACGTGACGTATGTAGAGCGTCGGCACGCCTCGATGCTAGCACTCCGCAAGCGCGGGTTCGGGCTGGGATTCACCCCACCGGCTCGGCGCCGTGCACGCGAGTACGAGCTCTCAGCCGCTCCGGAGCCCGCCCACGAACACCTCGACCATCCGACGGTTCTCGGCCAGGCCGAAGTCGGCAGCGGGGACGGGCTGACACAGCAACCCGACGGCGTACAGCAGCTCCCGAGCGCTGACGTCACCGGTGATCTCGCCCGCGGCGTGCGCATCCGCCAGGAGCGCCGCGGCCGCCGGCTCGAGGCGTTCGGTGACGCGGTCGTGCAGGCCTTCGAACGCCGGATCCGCGGAGTGCAACGCACCGGCGAGACCCCGCTTGGTGGCGACCAGCTCGACGTACTGCTCGACCCACGCGCGCAGCGCCGCGTACGGCGCCTCGTCGGAGCGCATGGCCAGGGCGGCGTCGGCGCACGCGTCGATCTCGTGCTGCAGCACGCCGAGGATGAGGTCGGCACGCCGCGGGAAGTGCCGGTACAGCGTGCCGACGCCGAGACCCGCCGCGTCCGTGATCTCACGGGCCGGCGCGTCGACACCGGAGCGGGCGAACACCGCCTTGGCGGACTCGAGCAGGGCGTGCACATTCCGCTCGGCATCGACGCGCCGCCGCCGCTGCCGGCCTTCGCCCGTCCGCTGCTCCGCCGTCGTCATGCCGTCCAGTATGCCTGGAGCCGTTGATAACCGGAGCCGCGTTCCGTATAGTTCCTGAACGTTGTTCCGGTTAGCATGTCATCTCCCACCGTGAGGATCCCGCCATGAAGTACCGCCTCCTCGGCCAGACCGGCATCCGCGTGAGCCCGTACGCGCTCGGCACCCTGATGTTCGCCAGCCAGATGGGTAACGACCCGGACGAGTCCGGCCGGATCATCAACAGAGCACTGGACGCCGGCATCAACCTCATCGACTGCGCCGACCGGTACGGCGACGCGGAGGAGGTCGTCGGCCGGGCGCTCAAGGGCCGCCGTGACGAGGTGGTGCTGGCCACGAAGGTCGGCATGCCGATGGGCGAGGACCCCAATCAGCAAGGAGCCTCGCGTCGGTGGATCACCCGAGCCGTCGAGGCCTCGCTGCGCCGACTCGGCACCGACCACATCGACATCTACCAGCTGCAGCGACCGGATCCCGCCACCGACCTGGAGGAGACGCTCTCGGTCCTGACGGACCTCGTCCGCGCCGGGAAGGTCCGCGCGATCGGCTCGTCGACGACGCCGCCGGCAACCATCGTCGAGGCACAGTGGGTCGCCGAGCGGGCCGGGCTGCAGCGGTTCCGGGTCGAGCAGCCGCCGTACTCGATCCTCAACCGTGGCCGCGAGCGCGACGTCCTCCCGCTGGCGCAGCAGTACGGGATGGGCACCCTGGCCTGGGGGCCGTTCGGGCAGGGACTGCTCACCGGACGCGTCCGCAAGGGCGGTGAGAACGACCTGCTACGGGGCCAGGTCTTCCGCCACCTCACCGACGAACGGCGACTCGACGCCGTCGAGCAGCTCGTCCCGCTCGCGGAGGAGTCCGGGCTGCGGATGACGCACCTCGCCATGGCCTTCGTCATCGCCCATCCGGGCATCACCAGCGCCCTGCTGGGGCCACGCACCATGGCGCATCTCGACGACCTGCTCCAGGGTCTAGACGTCGAGCTGCCGGACGACGTCCTCGACCGGATCGACGAGATCGTCCCGCCGGGAACCGACGTCGGCACGCTCGACCAGGACTACCAGCCGCCGGCGATCCAGGAGGTGGGGTTGCGGCGCCGCCTTGCCGCCGACCGCGCCGCGGCCTGACGCGAGCCGGCTCGAGCGGGCCGGACTCTCGACGGCCTCGCCCGGGGCGTGATACTCCTGATGCGGACGACGCTGGAGGAATACGTGCGCCCCCATCCCCGCCGGAGCCCCGCTCCAGCAAGGCCCACCACCCGCGAGATCACCGACGCCGACGGTTCGACGTCCGCATGAGCGCGTCCAGCACCCCGGCCGTCCAACTCTCCCAGCTCACCAAACGCTTCGGCGACCACGTTGCTGTCGACGCCATCGACCTGACCGTCCCGGCCGGCATGTTCTACGGCATCGTCGGGCCGAACGGCGCGGGCAAGTCCACCACGCTGTCGATGATCGCCGGGCTGCTGACTCCCGACTCCGGCACCGTCACGGTCGCCGGGTTCGACGCCGCCGGCCAGCGCGAGGACGTGCTCGGTGCGCTCGGCATCATGATGGAAGGGTTGTCGCTGCCCGAGCGGCTGACCGGTGCAGAGCTGCTGGAGTACACCGCGCGACTGCGCAGCATCGGGGGCGAGTGGCGCTCACGCGCGACCGATCTGCTGGAGGTCTTGGAGCTGGACCGGGCGCCGTCGACGCTGATCGTCGACTACTCCACCGGCATGCGGAAGAAGATCGGTCTGGCGGTCGCCATGCTGCACCGCCCGCGGGTGCTGGTCCTGGACGAGCCGTTCGAGGCCATCGACCCGGTCTCCGCCCGTGCCATCGAGGGGCTGCTGAGCCAATACGTCCGCGGCGGCGGGACCGTCCTGCTCTCGAGCCACATCATGGACGTCGTCGAGCGCACCTGCGAGCGCGTGGCGCTCATCAAGGACGGGAAGATCCTCACCGAGGGCACGATCGACGACGTGCGCGCCGGCGGAACGTTGAACGACACGTTCGTCGACCTCGTCGGCGCGGCGCCGCAGCGGCCGATCTCGTGGCTGCAATGAGGATGCGCGCGGCGTTCGCCGCACTGCGATGGCGGATCATCCGGCACGGGCCGAACGACGAGCGCGGCTTCGGGTTGGTCACCGGACTGCTGGCGGCGGCCGGCGTCGTCGTCCTCGCCGTGCTCGGCCGGGACGGGACGGTGCACCCGAGCTGGATGACCGCGGCGGTCTCCGCGTTCGGCCTCATGTGGCTGCTCGGTCCGGTGCTGTTGCCCGGTTCCGCACCGGTCCTGGATCCGCAGTGGTTCCGCACCCTGCCACGGCGGCCGGCCGTGATCACCCGCGAGATGGCGCCGAGCGAGGCGATCAGCGTGGGGACCGTCGTCACGGCCGTCGCGCTTGCCGGGCTCGTCGTGCTCGCCGCACCGCACGGGGCGGGCGCCGTCGTCGTCGCCGTCGTGGCAGCGCTGGCGCAGCTGCACTTCTTGCTGTGGCTCGGCCGGTGCGCGAGCGCCGCCGTCGCTCGCATGCTCCGCACGAGCGTCGGGATGTGGCTGACGGCGTTGCAGATGTCCGTGCTGCTGGCGATCTCCTTCGCCGGCTGGGTGCCGATCGTGGCGCTCGTGCTGCCGGACATGGGCGAGGGCAGCGCCGAGATCGTCACTCCGGCGGTCGGCGGTGCGGTGCCCGTGGCCGTTGAGCGGGTGCTGCTGGTGCTGCCGACCGGCTGGAGCCTGGCCGCCCTCGAGGCGGTGACGTCGTCGGCCTCGCTCCTCGCCGTCCTATTGCCGGTCGTGGGCCTGTTCGCCGTCGGGACCGGGCTTCGGATGCTGTGGATCGCCCTCACCGCGTACACGCTGCGCCGGCCACCCGCCCGGGCGCAGAGCAACGTCACGGCGAAGCGCGCCGGGTTCTCCCGGTCCCCCGGCGGCGGCCCCGTTCGGGCGGTCACAAGCCGGGAACTCACCACGTGGTTCCGGGACCCGCACCGCAAACTCGGCCTGGGTCACGCCTGGCTCACCCCGCTGCTCATGATCGCCCTGGTCGCGCCGACCACCTGGGACTGGGCGCTGCCGTTCATCGGCGTCATGGCGGCGGTGCTGGGGGCGATGGTCGCGGTCAACACCTACGCCCTGGACGGCACCGCGCTGTGGCAGCTGCTGACCGTTCCCGGAGCCGTCCGCGCCGATGTCCGCGGCAGGTACCTCGCCTGGTTGCAGCTGTTCGGCCTACCGGTCCTCGCGTTGACTGTCCTGCTGTGCCTGGTCAGCGGTTCGCCCCTGTGGGCGGTTGCGCTCGGGATGACGCTGGCAGCGACGGGGGCTGCGTGCGCGTGCGCCCCGCTGTTCGGCGCCATGATGCCGGCCATCGGTGCTGACGCCCGCGAGCGGGTGTCCCCGTCCAGCCACGCCGGGAACCCGGCCGGTGGCCAGTGGACGATCTTCGCCGCCGTGATCGCCGTCGCAGTGGTGCCGGTCGTCCTCACTCAGCTGGTCGGCGCCGGCTCACTCTGGCCGGTCCCTGTGGTTCTCGGCGCAGCCATCGGCCTGGCGGCGCTGCTCGGGCTGGCGCCGCTGACGCGACGGTACCTGGAGCGCCGCGGGCCCGAGCTGCTGGCGGCGATGGAGTCGGACGACCTGACCCGGCTGACCCGGCCAGGCCAGTCGGGTCAGTCTGGTCAGCGTTCGCTGTCCAGGTCCGCCATCGCGAACTCGGGGTAACGCGTCCCGCGTGCGGCCCCCGCCGGGACCAGCTCGTCGATGCGGGCGAGATCGTCGGCGCCGAGGATCAGCGCGTTGCTGCCGAGCATGGACTCGACCTGCGGCACGCGCCGCGCCCCGACAACCGGCACGATGTCCTCGCCCCGCGCCGCGACCCACGCGATCGCGAGTTGGGCGAGGGTGCCGCCCTTGGCCTCGGCGATCTCCTGCAGCGGCTCGATGAGTGCGGTGTTGTGCTCGAGGTTCGCCCCCTGGAGTCGGGGGAAGATCGCCCGGGGTCCGAGGTCGGACGTTCCGCCGATGAGTCCCTTGGCCAGCACGCCGTAGGCGGTGACGGAGATGCCGAGCTCGCGGCAGGTGGGCAGGATCTCGCGCTCGATGTCCCGGGTCAGCAGGGAGTACTCGAGCTGGACGTCGCTGATCGGTGCGACGGCGGCGGCCCGGCGGATGGTCTCGGCGCTGACCTCGCTGAGGCCGATGTGCCGGATGTGGCCCTGCTCGACCAGTTCGGCCATGGCGCCAACCGTCTCCTCGATGGGCACGTCGGGGTCGAGGCGGGCGAGGCGGTAGATGTCGACGTGGTCGGTACCGAGCCGCCGGAGGGAGTAGGTCAGCGCGGTGCGGACTGCGGCCGGTCGCCCGTCGGAGCCGCTCGGCATCGGGCTACCCGGGTCCAGGCGAGCTCCGAACTTCACGGACAGGACGGCATCGTCGCGGTCGCGGCCGGCCAGCGCGCGACCGATGAGCTGCTCGTTGTGGCCGACGCCGTAGAAGTCACCGGTGTCCAGCAACGTGCCACCGCCGTCGAGGTAGGCGTGAACGACGCGGACGCTCTCGTCGTCGTCCGTCGGGCCGTAGGTGCCGGACAGGCCCATGCAACCAAGGCCGGGGGAACTGACGGTCGGACCCGTGCGGCCCAGACGGCGGAAGGCGGGGGCGGAGTGGTGCGTGGTAGTAGCCATGTCCTCGAGCGTCGCCCCGGCGCCCCGCACGCACCAGGCACGGCCTATCCAGGGACTGGCTCGACCTGGATATCGGGCGGGCCCGGGCGGAGGATGGCGTCATGATCGACCGTGCCGGCCTGGCCGACTTCCTGCGCCGCCGCCGCGAGACGCTGCGCCCGTCCGACGTCGGTCTGCCGGCCGGGGCCCGGCGCCGTACCCCGGGGCTGCGCCGTGAGGAAGTCGCCCAACTCGCCGGAGTCTCCACGGATCACTACACACGGCTCGAACGGGCGCGCGGCTCCGCGCCGTCGCAATCAGTCGTCGCCTCGATCGCCCGAGCTCTGCGGTGTGACCTCGACGAACGCGACCACCTCTTCCACCTCACCGGGTTTCCGCCACCGCCCCGGATCGCCGGCGGGCACGTACGTCCCGGGCTCATCGCTCTCGCCACACGTCTCGGCGAGATCCCGGTCAGCATCTGCAGCGACCTCGGTGAGATCCTGTGGTCGAACACACTGTTCGAGACCCTCTCGGGCCTCGGCGAGACCCGGGAGAACCGTGCGCAGAACCTCATCTGGCGCTGGTTCACCGACCCGCCGACCACCCGGCTATTCCCGCGTGAGGACTGGGCCCGGCTGTCCGCCGCGCACGTGAGCGACCTGCGGGCCACCTACGCCCGCCGCGGGGCCGACGAGGATGTGGCCGCCCTGGTCCGGGATCTGCTGGCCGCGAGCGTGGAGTTCCGTGAGTTGTGGGACCGTCACGAGGTCGCCGTACGGCGCGAGGACCGGAAGGACATCCAGCACCCCGAACTCGGGTTGATCTGCCTGCGGTGTGAGGTGCTGCGCACCCCAGAAGAGGATGTGCAGATGCTCGCGTTCTTCCCCGTCGAGGGCACCGACGCCGCCGAGAAGCTCGCCCTACTGCAGGTGATCGGCACCCAGGACTTCACCGCCGCGAGGTGATACGCCGGCATCGGCGTGCCGCAGGCTCCCGTCGCCAGAGGTCAACGGCGTCGAAGGAGTAGGACGCTGTCCTCCAACACCGCCTCATGACCGTCCGGATCCGCCGCGGTGCGGCTGCGGATCTCCGCGACGGCGGTCGACCAGTCAGTGGGATCGAGCGCGAGGACGTCCAGTTCCTCCTGCGGCGTCGGGAACTGGTGGGCCGGCCCACCCTCGTGCTCGTGCGCGTGCGTCGACCACGGCGGCGGGGCCGCGTGGGCGACGACGAGCAGGTGACCGCCGGGAGCGACGAACTCGGCGGCTCGGCGCAGGATCGCCTCGCGTGGCAGCTGGACCGGCGAGTGCAGGAAGCTCGCGGTGACGAGGTCGTACTGCCGGCCGGCGGTCCACGAGGACAGGTCGGCGGCGTGGAACCGGATGACCTCGGCAGCAAGGCCGAGCGTCTCGGCCGCCGCCGTGGCACGCCGGACCGCCGTGGGCGAGATGTCGACGCCGGTCGCGTCCCAGCCGTGCCGCGCGAGCCAGATGACATCGGCGCCCTCGCCGCAACCCAGATCGAGCGCGCGTCCTGGAGTCAGACCCGCGGCCACGTCTGTGACGGTCCGGTTGGCCCGGCCCGACCAGACCTGGTCGGAGCCCGCGTAGCGCTCCTCCCAGAAATCAGCGGCGGCGACGTCGGGCCAGTCCTCCTCGCGCGGCCTTGCCGTCGGGGGCGAGCTTGCCGTCGGGGGCGAGGCCGGTGCTTCCCGGTGCCGGTGTGTACTCATACAGCTACCTCACCCGCCCCGGTCTCCTGCCGCAACCGACGTTGCCGTGCCGGCAAATCCGCTCGACCGTCCGTCGCCTAGGAGCCTCGCGTCCGCCGTCGGAAGGTGACCAAGGTGTCGACGACGGCGAACGCCACCAGGCTCAGGCCGAACAGCGGAAGGAACACACCGACGGCGACGCCGCAGGCGACCACGAGGCAGATCGCCCACCACGGCGCCCGCACGAGCGCACCGGGCTCCGGTGGCGGGCCGGGCCGCCACGTCCCCGGCGGGCGCGTCGGTCGCCGCTGCCACCACATGCGGTAGCCGAGAACGACCATCGTGGCGATTCCCAAGGCCACCGCTATGAGCAGGATCTGATTGGGTAGCCCGAACATCGTTCCCATGTGGATGTCGACACCCCAGCGCGCCAGCTTGGCGGGCAGTGAGAACTCGGAGAAGTCCACCCGATCCGTGACCTCGAGCGTGTCGCCGTCGACCGCGACCGCGTCGACCTCGGTGGGGTAACTCCGTTGGATCTCGGTGACTGTCCAGGCCTGGCCTGCTTCCGCCGGGGGCATGATCTCGACGTGCCCGCTGTTGATGTTCGCCTCCCGCCCGGCTGCCAGGACGTCGTCGATCGTCCCAGCATCGACATGGGAAGCACCCGGCTCTGTCATGTGATGACCCGCGTGCGGATCTGCGGACGGATCGGCGTCGGCCGTGAGCTCGGTGGAGACAGCGGGAGTCTGCCAACTCAGGGCCGCTCTGAGGTCAGTGACGTGAGCGCCGGCATGCTGGGACCAGGTGATCCCGGTGGCTGAGAGGAACAGGGCACCCAGAGCCACCCAGATACCGATCGAGGTGTGCCAGGACAACGTCCCACGGTGGCCCCGCCGAGTTCTGGCCGGTATGAACAGCTCGCGACGATGCCGGGTGGTGCGCCACCGCTGCAACCACAGCACGACTCCGACGGCCGCGACGATTCCCACCCAGCTCGCGGCGAGTTCGCTGTAGTGGCGGCCGACGTCGCCGAGCCCGAGGCTTCGGTGGAACTGATCCACCCACGTGCGTAAGGGCAGGGCTCCACTCGTGCCGTAAACGGGCAGGTCACCACGCACCTCGGCTGTTACCGGGTCGATGAAGATGGCGCGTGTCTGGCTCTCGACCAGGCCTTCGCCGGTGAACATCACGCGGGTGGTCTCGCCCGGTTCAGGCGCCGGCCGGACTGCGACGAGTTCGCCGTCCTCACCGACGACCTCTTCGGCTGTGGCAACCTGCTCTGCAAGCGGGAGGGGTGTCCCCGTGCCGGGCGCATGCAGCTCGTGGTCGTACACGAGTTGTTCGAGTGTGGTGGTGATTGCGTAGCCGGCGCCACTCAGGGCGGCGACGAGAATGAAGGGGCCGACGAGGATGCCGGCGTAGAAGTGCAGGCGTCGTAGCAGGTCGCCGAACCACGGCGGTCGGTCCGGACGGTTCTGCTCGGAGGCACGAGACTGCGTATCGGTGGTCACCATCGTCCGACCTCCGGACTGCGGTCACCGAGGGATATGGGGTGGGCTGGCGTCGATACGCGATGAGCGGCGACGCCGGTCAGAACTGAACAACGGGCACGCATGATCGTCCTTCTGAGTCGGTACGGCGCTGTACGCAGGCGTGCGCCGGCAGACGTCAGGTGCGTCCGAGCTTGCGATCCGGGCCCCGGGCCGTCAGCACGCCGTGCCGCTCATCGGCACGGGTGACGTCTGCGCACAGCCGGTGTCGTGAACGGGCGATCGCGGTGGCCCACGTCGGCTCGCAGTGTCGCTCGAGATCCGTGGTGAAGCCGGAAGGAGCGGCCCGGTCGCGGTCACTCGGACCCGTCGAAACCTTGCTCGGCAGTTCAACACCGGAACTCGGAAGACGATCGCGGGAGCGGTGTACCGCAGCAGATGCTGGAATGCCCGGTCCCCGTGGATCAGGAGCAGAGCGCTGAGAATCGTGGCCACGGCGTGCCCGGCGAACATCACGACGGAGTCGTGCTCCAGCTGGGCACCGTGACCGACCGGACCCGCCGGGGGCGAGCCAGCAGCCCCCGTGTGATCACCGACGGACGTGGCGAGGCTTCCACCGGCGCCGCGTCCGCTGCCCGCAGCGGCAGCCTCATACGCGAGATGGAGCACAACCTGTCCGGTGGAAAGTGCCGCCAGCACTGCCGGGAAGGACAGCCGCCGGACGACAGCCACGCAGCCGAGCTGAACGAAGACACCCAGGAGGAAGAGCACCAACGGCTCAGGCAGGCTCCCCCCAGCCACGAGGTGTGCCCCGGTAGTGAGGGCAAATACCCCCGCGTTGACCATCCCGGCACGTGCCAGGCGGATACCGCCATGCTGCGGATCCGGCATGCCCGCACATTATCGGACGACGCAAGTCCTGCCTATGTGCCGATACGCCGCCCGCGACAATGCCACTTTCGCTTCGGTTCCGCCGCCTCGTCGGCACGGCAGAACCGTGATCTTACGAGACGTGACCCGGCGCCCACTCGCGACAGCCGGTCGAGTTCCTCCCAGGGGACCAGCGAGGCGTAGGCGACGCCCGAGAGCTGGTAACGGAACGTGATGTCCATGAGCGCCTTGATGCCCCAGTGCATGCCGAGGGCGGAGATTGCCCACAGCCTGGCCAGACGCGGGTGGAGCAGCGCGACCGGCGCGCCGAGCTCGATCGCCAACGACGGGCCGGCCGCCAGGGCCCACGGTGTGCGGTGGCCGTACAAGGCCTTGCCGAGCGGGGCGGCCGAGGACCCGAGCACCTCCTTGCGCAGGGCGTCCGCCGCCACCTGGCTCCGCAGTGCCGCACCGGTCCCCCAGCGCCAGCCCAGCGGTCCGGTCACCTTCGCCATCCCGGCGAGCCAGTACGTCACCGCCGTCACCCCGGAGGCGACGTGTGCCGGATAGCCGTAGCACCAGTGCGGGGCCGGCGTCCGGGCGCCTCGACGCCCCCGGACGAGAGCGTCCACGCTCCAGGCGTCGGCCGAGGGACTCACCCCTGCGATCACGGTGTGGAGCACGGTCGTGTTGTCGCTGTGGAAGATCATCGACCACGAGTTGCGGTAGCTCACCGTCCACAGCAGGAGGGCGGCGTGCGCCGGGCCGGTCACCCGGTGGCACAGCCCCACGGTGAACGCCGTGGCCGCCGCAAGCTCGGCGAGCACCAGGCCGTCGGCGACCGGCGCGGGAAGTGGCCGCCGGAGCACGCGGACCGGACCGACAGGCGCGAAGAGCGCGGGGTCGGTGCGATGCACCGTGGCGAACATGCGCCGACGGGGAAGGAGGTAGGCGAGGGTGTAGGCACCGAGCACGATCCGGGATCCGGCGAGCCGTTGCGGCGGCGCCGCTTCGAACAGGCGCCGTGCCGCCGCAGCGGCCCACGCGCGCGGTCTCGTCCGTCGTCGCATCATCCCGCCTTCCGCTCGTCGTTCTCGCCCTTGCCGCCGGTGCCGGTGGTCGCGGACGTGCTCGCCCGGCCGAGTACCCGTCGCCGGCTGGGGTCGCGGCGCCCGGCGAAGAAGTCGTCGTAGACGTAGGTCGACCGGACCACGCGGATCCCGCTCGGGACGTCCGGGTCGGCCGAGAGACGGCGGAGCACGTCCTGGGCAAGCTCCTCGGCACCGCTGCGCGAGGCTGCCCGCCGGGCGATCTGGCGGCGGACCTGATTGAAGCCGCCGGCGCCCAGGCGCCGGTAGCTCACGTTCCGGCTGGAGTCGTCCGCGTAGTCGGCGAGTACGTGCACCACGTGTCCGTGCGGGCGGCGCCGCGCGGAGAACATCGGATAGTACGAGAGGGGGAAGTCGTCATGCTTGTCGGTGCGCCAGTTCTCCCGCACGGGTGCGGCGACCGCCGCCACCAGCGCCGCGCCGAGCACGAGGGCCAGCGCCTTGGATTCGGTCATGGTGTTCCTCCTTGACTTCCAGCCCGCGACGTCGCGGGCGGACTCACGGCGGCCGGCTCGGTCATCGAGCGACCGCCTCGTCGGTCGTGGCGAGAAGGCGTGCAGTCGGGCCGCCGCGTTCGAGCAGTTCGCCCGGCGGCCCCTGCTCGACGAGCCGGCCCTCGCTCAGATGCCAGACGACGTCGGCGATCCGCACGAGATCGGGCCGGTGCGTGATCACGAGGGTGGTGCCGCGCCGGGCGCGGACCGCCGCAGTGAGGATCTCTTGGGTCTGGCGGTCGAGATGGGCGTCCGCCTCATCGAGCACGAGAAGGCGCGGGTCGCCGAGCATCGCGCGCGCGAGTTCGATGCGGGCGCGCTGCCCCGAGGACAGCAGGCCGCCCCCCTCGCCGACCCCGGTCTCCCAGCGTTCGGGCAGGGCGGCGATCACCGGGCCGAGACCGCACGCCTCGAACACGGCGACAACCATCGGCAGCGTCGCCCGCGGGTGCCGGTACGTGACATTACGGCGAACCGAGCCTCGGATCAGTGGCAGATCCGGGCTCATCACCCCGACCTCGTGCCGCAGCGACTGCAGGTTCACCTCGCTGAGCACCTTCCCGTCGAGCAGAACGGTGCCGCTGTCCGGGTCGACGAGCCGGGCCGCGAGCGCGACCAGACTCGACTTGCCGGCACCGTTCGGGCCGACGATCGCGACGACCTGCCCGGGCTGCGCGACGGCGCTGATCCCCCGGACCCCGGGGTCGAGGTGGACGTCCCGCAGTTCGAGCCGTCCCGCGCCGTCGGGAAGGTCCGGCAGCGCCGGGTCGTCCGCGAGCGGCTCCAGGGCAAGGAAGCGGCGTGCGGCCTCTCGGGCCACCCGCGCGCCGGTCGCGTACTCGGCGACCCGCCCCAGATCGCGCAGGTACGCCGAGAGCAGGCCGACGACGGCGAGCGCGCCGACCACCGCACCCGGACTCGTGGAGCCCTGCCGGACCTCGACCGCCCCGACGAGCACGACGGCGACGGTCGCCAGCCCCGCTGTCGCCTCGGCGACGGCGCGTGCCGCTCCTGCGGCCCGTGCCCGGTCCACCATGGCCTCGGCGACACGTCTGCTCTTGCGGCCGACCCGGCGGCTCTCCCGCCGCGTCTGCCCACCGGTTTGAACAACCCCGACGTTGATCAACCGTTCGGAGACCTCGCCGGCCAGGCGTGCCCGCCGCCGGCGGGCGCGGCGGGAGGTCACGACCAGTCGGTGACTGGTCAGGACCGTACCGGCGGCGCCGAGCGTCAGGACGCCCGCCACCGCCAACGTCAGCCCTGGCGCGGTCAGCGCGAGGGTGATGACGACGAGCCCGACCGCGACACCGGCGACGGTCAGCCGGGCGAGGCCGAGGCTGACCCAGGAGCGCAGCGCGTTCAGGTCGCCGACGAACCGCATGAGCAGGGAACCCGAGCGCCGCCCACGCAGTGCGCGCGCCGGAACGGTGGTGAGGTGATCGAAGAGCAGCGCCCGAACCTGGGTGACGTACCGCTGGCCGAGACGCTCCGCCGTCACGCGTTCGGCCGCACGACACACGGCGGTGATCAGCACCGCGCCGAGCAGACCGCCGAGGAGGAGCACGAGCTCGCCGGCCGTCGGTGGTGTGAGCGTCCCGGCCGCCCATTCCGCGACGAGCCGGTCGAACGCCCACTGCACGATCTGGGCGAGGCCGACGGCGCCTGCGGCCTGGCCCACGCCGATGGCCACCAGGGCGGCGAACAGCAGGCGCCGGCCGCGGGCGATGGGGCTCGGCAGGTCTGTCATCCGGCGGCCTCTCGCCGTTCGAGGAGCGTCCGGACGAGGTGTGCGGCTCGGGTGGCGTCGCTGAGGGCCGAGGAGTCCCACACCGGGTGGTCGATGACGGCGGTGAACTCCCGCGTGCCGAGGACGGACGCGCTGAGCACTCCCGTGACGGCCAGCGGCTCGAACCCCTGTTCACGCAGCCAGCCGTACCCCGCGGTGGCGCACAACGGGTCCGTGGCGGCGAAGAGGATGCCGTCGTGGCGGGCGCGCACGGCCGGGTGGCGCAGGAGCGCGGCGGTCTCCGGCTGGTAGATCCCGTCCGCGACCTCGATCACCGCGACGTCGCAGCCGGCGGCAGCGAGGTGGTCCACGCTCTGCTCATAGATCCGCACGAGTTCCTCGAGGGGGACCTGCCAGGTGCTGGGATAGCCCGCGTGGGTGAAGTCCACGACGGGGCGTGCCCCGTTGTCGTGGAAGGCCCACATATCGTTGCCGGCACCGGTTCCGGTCACCTTGGCCGCGCCGACCTGGAACCCCGCCGCCCGCAGGCCACGGCAGAGCATCGCACCTGTCGTCGTCTTACCGGAGTTCATGGACGAGCCGGTGACGAGCATGACCACGGGGTCGACGCCGCTGTGCGGCGTCGTCGGGAACCATGCGCCGTCGGTAGTGTTCAGGCGCCGGCCGCCCGCGTCGAGCAGGATGCCGATCGGCTCGATACGGGTCGCGTCCTTGACCTGGGCGTGCTGGCTCAGGACGCGCCCGGCGATCCCGCCGGCCGCGACGAGCTCGCACGGCCCGAGGTCGTCCGGCACGACGGCCTCGAACTGGTCCGGTGCGTACCGCGTCCCGTACGCGGCGACGACCTGCACCCCTTCGGTGAGCGGTGCCTTCCGCCCGTGCTGGTTCTCCAGCCGGGCATGCTGTCCGACGCCGGTGACGGCTGCCAGGACGAGGTCCCCGAAACGCGGGACGCCGTCGGTGAGAACTGCGCGTGCCCGGGTGAGGTCCACCCGGCTCGCCGAGTAGGCCACGAGGGCGTGGGCCAGGCCGGCGGGCGAGAGCACGACCGGGACATCGGACTGTCCGGGCCGGCCGGTGTGGGCGGGGCGGGCGAGGTTCTGGGACGTGAGGTGGGTGATCGATGCTGACCGCATGGAGGCTCCCTGGGCCGGACCACGAATATTTCGGACGACAAAAAGTCCATCGATCCACGATGAATTCACCATGAGGTCCGGATGAGAGTTCTTTCATCTCTTCGCCGCATTCTCGGCGCCACCTCAGACCTCCGTTCGACGCACTGTCGGCGAGTCGGCTCTTGCGGTGTCGTGACAACGGTTCCGGCTGGTGCACAGGTCGATCGACAATCCGGCGACGAATACTTGTCAGCCAAATTTATGAATCGTTCACCAGGCATCCACCCTGCCGTTTCCGACAATTCTTCTCCTGGCCTTCTCCCGGTTGCGAGAAAGCGGAACGCCATTCTGCGTCGTCGCATGGGGCCACCCGCGAGGCAGGGCCGCACACCTCCCGGACCGCAGGATCACCCGGTGGGCATGGCCGCCGCCAGGGAGGAGCCGCGCGCCGCGGGCACCGACCGAGACCGTGCCGCCGAGCAGAGGAGTTCAGGCGCTATTTGATGCCCGTGTTCGCGATCCCCTGCACGAACTGGCGCTGGAAGACGAGGAACACCGCCAGCAACGGCAGCACCGTCACCGTGGCGACGGCCATGACCGCGCCCCACGGCGAGGAGAACGCCGGGTTGTTCGTCAGCGTCGAGAGCCCGACCGGCACCGTGAGGTTCTCGTTGCCCTGAAGCACGACGAGCGGCCAGAGGAAGTCGTTCCACCGCGTCATGAACCCGAGGATCACGAGCACGCCGATCAGTGGACCGCAGGTGGGCAGGACGACGCTGCGGAACGTGCGGAACTCCCCGGCGCCGTCGAGCCTGGCGGCCTCGAGCAGCGGGTCCGGCACGCCGAGCATGAACTGGCGGGCGATGAAGATCCCGACGACGTCGAACAACGTCGGCAGGATGACCGCCCAGGGTGAGTCCACCAGGCCGATGCGCGCGACGACGAGGAAGGCCGGCACCAGCGTGACCTGGATGGGCATCATGATCGTGACGAGGAACGCGGCGTAGATCAGGCCCCGGCCGCGGAAGCGGAACTTGGCAAGCGCGTAGCCGGCGAGCAGGGAGACGCAGACGCTCAACGCGGTCCCGACGCCGGCCACGAGCAGCGAGTTCGTCAGCCATTGCCATACCGGCTGGGTGGCGAAGACCTCCGCGACGTTGGCCATCGTCGGCTCGTCCGGCCAGAGATAGAACTCCCGGCTCTGCGACTGCCCGCCCGGGGTCAGCGCCGAGACCACCATCCAGTACAGCGGGAAGACCATGATCGCGGCGAGCGCGGCCAGTGCCGCCGTGAGCAGCCACCGGCGGTTGCGCGTGGTGGTCATAGCAACTCCTCCGCCCGTCGGGACGCACGATGTCTGAGCAGGGTGAAGACGAGCAGGATCGCGACGAGGAGCAGTCCCAGCGCCGATGCGTAACCCATCCGGGCGTCGGCGAACGCCGACCGGAAGATGTACTGGATCAGCACGGTCGTCGAGAACCCTGGGCCGCCGCCGGTCATCACGTAGATGACGTCGAACGCCTGGATCGAGAACACGACGTTGAGGATCAGCAGGATCGACGTCGTCGGCCCGAGGAGCGGCCAGGTGACCCGCCGGAACCGCGTCCAGGGGGAGGCGCCGTCGATGGCGGCGGCCTCGTGCAGCTCCGACGGGACGGACTGGAGCGCACCCAGGTAGATGATCATGCAGAAACCGATCCGGGTCCACACCACCACGACGACGAGCGTGAGCATCGCGAACCTGGGTGAGGTGAGCCACGGGACCCGGTCGAGACCGGCGATCTCGAGCAGGTTGTTCAGCACCCCGTAATCGCCGTTGAAGATCCACGACATCACGACCCCGACGACGACGCCGGCGGCCACCATGGGGACGAAGAACGCCGCCCGGAGCAACGACCGGCCGGGGAGGGGGCGGTTCAGCGCGACGGCGAGGCCGAGACCGGCGAGCATCGCCGTCGGAACGGTTCCGGCGGTGAAGACGACGGTGTTCACCAGTGCGGTGCGGAGCAGGCCGTCGCCTGTCATGGTGGCGAGGTTGTCGAGCCCGACCCACTCCCCCTCCCCGAGGGTGGCCGTCTCCTGGAAGCTCAGAGTCACCGCGATGACGATCGGCACCAGGGAGAAGGACAGGAACAGCAACGCCGCCGGACCGATGAAGAGATAGGGCGCCACCGCGCGGCGGCCGGTGGCGCGGCGTCGGTGTCCGGAGGGGTGTGTCGGTGCCGCCGCGGCCGGCTCCCGGACGCGGATGGCGTCATCGCTGCGTGACACTGCGCATCGCCTCCATCATCTGCTCGGACGTCTCGCGCGGTGTCAGCTCGCCGAGGAAGCACAGGTCGGCGTAGTCGGCGAAGACCATGTTCAGCGAGCTGAAGTACTGGCCGGTCTCGGCGCGGACCAGCTCGATCGGGATGGTCGTGCCCTGGTCGATGAACCGCTGCATCGTCTCGACGTTGTCGGCGTAGTCGATGTCCTCCGCGGTGAGCGAGGACCGGGCGGGCAGCCAGTTGCCGTCGTGACAGAACCGGATGACGTTCTGCCGACTGGTCAGGTACGCGACCAGCTCGGCCGCCAGCTCGGGGTTCTTCGACGATTTCGTCACCGCCAGGGCGTTCCCGCCCAGGTCGGACGCCTCGCCCACGTTCCGGATCATCGGGGCGGTGCCCCACTCGCCCGGCATCTCCTCGTCGAGCTGGGCGATGGACTCCGGGTTGTTGAGCATCATGCCGATCTGGCCGGTGAGGAAGAGGTTGCGGGCGACGTCGCCGCCACCGGACTTGGACATGTTCGATGGGGAGACGAGCCCGTCGGCGTACCAGCGCCGTCCGAACTCGAGCGCGCCGACCGCCTCGGGGGTGTCCATGCTGGGTGTCTCGCCGTCGTCGCCGAGGAACGCGCCGCCGTTCTGGTAGATGATCGGCAGCCAGCGGTAGGCGGTCTCGGAGCCGGACCAGCCGTACCCGAAGGCGTACTGGCCGGTGGCCTGCTGCACCTCCCGCGCGATCTCCAGGAATTCGGGCCACCGCCACGCGTCGGCCAGCGAGGTCGGCGGGGTGACGCCGATCCGGTCCATGACGTCGCGGCGGTAGTAGGTGATGAAGTTGTCGGTGTGCTGGAAGACGCCGAACAGGCCGTTCTCGCGTGCACCGATCGCCCAGAAGGCGTCGGAGTAGTCCTGGCGGTAGCTGTCCGGGACGGCGGCGGAGATGTCCAGCAGGCTTCCGTTCGCCGCGTACCGCCCGATCTGTTGCGGCGTGATCCGGATGATGTCCGGTGCCAGGTCTGCGGCGAGCCTGGTGATGAACCACTGGTGGAACTGCCCCGTGGTCACCTCGACGGCCACGCTCGTGCCCGGATGGTCAGCGACGAAATCGTCCGCGATGCGCTGGTAGGACTCCAGGTCGAGCGGAATGTTCCAGGACGAGAGCCGAAGGTGCGTGGTCCCGGTCGGCTCGCCGGAGCAGGCGGCGAGCGCACCGGCCATCGAGATCCCGGCCACCGCCAGGAACCGGCGCCGGCTGAGGCCGGTACCTGGCGGCTGCCTTCCGGTGATGTGCATGGCTGGTCCTCTCCCTCGAGGCCTCGCACGACGGTGTGAATGGATGCCGACCGGTCAGGCATGGATGCGGACCGGCGACAGACGGACCGCTGACCCGCTACGGGCGCAGCGGCTCGGGGAGGAGGGCCGCGTGCGCCTCGAGCAGTTCGTCGGTCATCGCGTGGATCTGCTCGAGGGTCAGCAGCGCCCCGGTCAGGGGGTCGAGTGCGACGGCGTGGTAGACGTTCTCGCGGTCCGACCGCAGTGCCGCCCGGACCGCCAGCGTCTGGACACCGATGTTGGTGCGGTTGAGCGCGGCGAGCTGCAACGGCAGCTCACCGACCGCCGTGGGCTGGACGCCGCCGGCGTCGACCAGGCACGGCACCTCGACGCAGGCGTCCTCGGGAAGGTTGGAGATGAGGCCCGGCTCATTGGGCACGTTCCCGTGGATGACGGCCGGGGCTCCGGTCACCATGGCGTTGACGATGCTGGCGCCGTACTCGACCGACGGCGCGAGGTGCTCCTTGAGCTTGGTGAGCTGGGCATCGACGTCACCGCTCTCGTCGTGACCGGCGCAGATCTCGTAGTAGTCCCAGCGCTGGGGGATGTACTCCTCGACGAGTTCGGGGGTCTTGCGGAAGTACGGCAGGTACTCGGACGCGTGGTGGCTGGACTCGGTCTGGAAGTAGCCGAAGGCGTCCATGATCGTCGTGCGAACCTGCTCGTTCCCGCCCTCGTAGGTGCTGGCTTCCTCGGCCGCCTCGCTGTGGTCACCGTCGTCCGCGACGAGGCCGGCGGCCGCCTGGCCGCGCAGGTGCCGGGCGCGCATGGTCTCCCGCAGCCGGGGATACAGGTCCTCGCCTCCGCGGCGAAACTCGAGCACCCACGCCTGGTGGTTGATCCCGGCGCACCGGTAGCTGACCTCGTCGTAGGGGACGTCGAGGGTGCGGGCGAGCATGCGCGTCGTGCCCTGCACGCTGTGGCACAGGCCGACGGTGCGCAGCCCTTGGGCGTTCAGGAACGCCGTCGCCATCGCCATCGGGTTGGCGTAGTTGATGAACTGGGCGTCGGGGCAGACCTCCCGGGCGTCGGCGGCGATGGCTTCGTAGGCCGGCACCGAGCGGAGGAAACGGAACACCCCGCCCGGGCCGACGGTGTCGCCGACCGTCTGGTCGACGCCGTAGCGGCGCGGGATCTCGACGTCGTGGCGGTAGGACTCGATCCCGCCCACCTGGAAGGTGATGATCACGAAATCCGCCCCGGAGAGCGCCTCGCGCCGGTCCGTCGTCTCCTCGACGACGGCGTCGAACCCGTGGTGGTCGACGAGGTCCCGGGCGGCACCGGCGACCCGGGCGAGCCGGTCGGCGTCGATGTCCATCAGGGTCAGGCGCGCCGACCGTAGCGCGGGAAAGCTGAGGAGGTCCCCGATGAGGCGGAAGGGGAACACGAACCCGCCGGCGCCGATGATGGTGATCTTGGGCTGCGTCGTCGTCATCGCCATGACGGTCAGGCTAGGGCTGCGTCACTCGGCGAAACCTCCGTGATCGAGCACAGATCCTCCGGGATCCTCAGGTGTGTCGCTAGACTCCGCCGGGTGGGCAAGGACGCACCGGAGACCCCTCGCGTCTCCGCCGGGGTGATCGAGATGGACCCCGCTCTCTGGGTCCGTCGGGGGGATCCGCCCACCATGGACCGGCCACACCGGCACGACGATCTCGAGGTCAACGTCGTGTTGCGCGGGCGTCTGGACTATCTGTTCGGCGGCTCGCGCGTGTCCGTCGAGGCGGGGCACGTCGCCGTGTTCTGGGCGGCCACCCCGCACCGCCTCATCCACCCCCACCGGGGCGACGTGTGCTGGGTGCACATCCCGCTCGCCACGGTGCTCAGCTGGTCCTTGCCGGAGGACGACGTCTCCACCCTGCTGCGGATGGACCCCGTCATCGCGCCGGTGACGGCCGTCCCCGGTGATATCGAGGCGCTCTTCGAGTCGTGGCGCGACGAACTGACCGGGGACCACACCGAGATCGCCCTGCTCGAGGCTCAAGCGGTGGTCCGGCGAATCCTCACCCGCCACCGGCAATCACCGCGCGGCCGCCAGGAGGGCGGCTCCCCGACCGTCGACGGCGAACGGCCGGCCGCCGTGGAGCACGTCGCGACCATGGCGCGATACATCGCGGCCTCGTTCCGCGACCCCATCAGCCCCTCCGACGTCGCGCGGACGGTCCACCTCGCGCCCACCTACGCGATGGGCCTGTTCCGGCGGATCGTCGGCACGACCGTCGGCGGCTACCTCCTGCGGTGCCGGGTGGCCGAGGCGCAACGGCTGCTCATCACGACGGCGCAGACAGTGGGCGAGATCGGCTACGCGGCCGGGTTCTCGTCGCAGAGCAGCTTCTACGAACACTTCCGCCGCATGTGCGCCTGCTCGCCCGGCGAGTACCGGCGCCGGCTGCGCTGAGGCTCAACGAGCTGAGGAGGCCGGACCGACAGCGATCGCCCGGCCGGCGTCCGGTACGGGCTCGGTCACCAGCGCGTCGATGCGCTCGACCACGTCCGCCGGGAACGGCGCCGATCGGCCCTGCGCCACGTGAACGCCGAGAATCTCCTCGCTCGCCCGTAACGTGTCCGCGCACCACATCTCATGCCAGATCCGCAGGAGCTTGTCGGTGGCGCCGATCACCGCCGAACGCACCTCCAGCTCGGCCCCGGACAGCACCTCGTCCAGGTAACGCACGTGCGCCTCCACCGTGTAGAGCGAGGCGCCCTGCGCCGCGCGGTAGTCGGGGCCGAGACCCACCTGCTCCATCACGGAGTCGGTGGCGTGCCCGAACACCAGGACGTAGTAGGCCTCACTGAGGTGGCCGTTGTAGTCGATCCACTCGTCGCGGACCAGTTCCCACCACGGCGAGAGTGCCGCAGGCCCCGCGCTCACCGCGGCGTCCCGCCCGGCAGGTCGAGGACCTCGCGGGCGTCGTCGGGTGTGGCCACGGAGGCGCCCATCGACTCGATGATGGTCCTCGCGCGCTCCACCAGCTGAGCGTTGGTCGCCTTCACCCCCTTGCTGAGATACAGGTTGTCCTCCAGACCCACCCGGACGTGGCCGCCGAGCAGCACGGATTGCGCCACCCACGGCATCTGCATCCGGCCCAGCGCGAAGGAGGACCAGACGGCGCCGGCAGGCAGCTGCTCGACCATCGTCGCCAGCAGCCGCGGGTCCGCCGGGGCGCCGTACGGGATGCCCATGCACAGCTGGAACATGGCGGGAGCGTCGATCAGGCCCTCGTCGACCAGCTGCTTGGCGCACCACAGCTGCCCCGTATCGAAGATCTCCATCTCCACCCGCACGCCCAGCTCCTGGATCCGCTTCGCGCCGTCGCGCAGGATGTCGGGCGTGCCGACGTAGACCAGGCTCCCGTCGCCGAAGTTGAGGCTCCCGCAGTCCAACGTGCAGATGTCGGGATCGACCTCGCCCACGTGCGCGAGTCGTTCGACACCGCTGACGAGATCGGTCTCGGGCAGGATCGTGGTCGGCTGCTTCGCGTCGAGGTAGAGGTCGCCGCCCATGCCGGCCGTCGTGTTGACCACGACGTCGACCTCGCTGGCACGGATGAGGTCGACCGCTTCGCGGTAGAGCTCCACCTCACGCGAACCTTGGCCGCTCTGCGGGTCGCGCACGTGGACGTGCACGATCGCCGCCCCGGCACGCGCGGCCTCGATGCCTGACCGGGCGATCTGCTCGGGCGTGACGGGCACATGCTCGGACTTGCCGACGGTGTCTCCGGCGCCGGTCAGGGCGCAGGTGATGATGACGTTGCGGTTCACGGCACCGGCCTCCCGAGCCAGTCCTGATAGAGGGCCTCGAGGTCGGGGAGGAAGTCGAAGACCACGGGGAACCCGGGCGGCGCGGCCTCGACCTCGAGGAGCGTGAGGCATCCCGGGCACAGGAACTCGCGCAGCTCCATCCAACTCGCGTCGCAGGCGAACCGCCCGGGATAGATCTCCTCGATCGACTCCTGGTCGTCCCGTACGCGGATCCGCGCCTGCAGCTTCCAGTTCTCCCGGTAGTCGCCGAACTCGTGACCGCAGTCGCACTTCACGACGCGCCCCTCGGCTCCCTTCACGATGTACAGGTGCTCGCCGATGGGCAGCAGAATCTCCTCCGGCCACGGGACCCGCTGCTGGAGCACCTCCAGGTAGGTGTCGAACCGGGTGTCGTCCTTGTAGCCGCTCATCATCTGTTTTGTGGCCGGCCACGGGAGGGTCCCATCGATCAGGTCGCCGATCGCGTGGGTGTCGTAGCTCGTCATTGCTCCGCCTTCTGTCGGTTGGGTCGCTTCGGGGTCCGTACCGCTCACCGTGTCGGCTGCGCCTCGAACTCGAAGTCCTCGGGCAGCTGCCAGAACTCGCGGAACTCCGCGGCGAACCTGCGCGAGAGGGACATGCTGTCGCGGTACATCTCCGCAACCTCGGGGGCGAGATCCTTGCGCCGGATCCGCTGGCTCTGCTGCTGGATCCACTCGCTCACCGGCACACTGTTCTCCCGGCGGCCGCGGACGATGCCCTCACGACGCGCTCGCGTGGCTTCCTCGTCCACCTCGGTCCCCTCGACCACGACACCGGTGACCGCCGCTGCCACATCAGCGGTGACATACCCGTTGGCGACGTCGCGTGCGACGGCGCCGGGGTCCCGCTCCAGCGGATCGCCGTACCCGCCGCCACCGTTGTAGGAGTGGGCGAACAGGTCCCCGTGGCGCAGCGGCGTGGCGAGGTAGGGGCCTTCCTCGACGTGCGTCGTGCCGTCGGCGAACTTGGCCAGGTCCGACTCGTGCGGGTCGGATCCCAGCGAGTGCGGGAGCGGCTTGCGCTCGGCCGCCCGCTCCGGGATCCCGGCATCGTGGGTCGAGTGGTGCAGCTGCACGGTCGGTGCCGGGTAGCCGCCGCACATTCCGGCGTTGTCGAAGACGCGGCTGGAGTGCTCGGAGGTCGCGGCGATCAGTTGGGAGGAGTTGTTGACCAGCCACAGCGACTCGAACCCGCAGCCACCTCGGTAGCGGCCGAAGCCGCCGGAGTTCGGGCTGATGCTGCGGCCGAGGTAGACCATGGGCATGTCCTGTTCCCAGACCTCCATGTTGCCCATGTCGGATTCGGGGTTCCAACCGACGTAGGAGGTGTCCAGGCCGTCCTTGATGCCCAGGGCACCGCTGCCGGCTGCCGCGCACTCGAACAGGGCGATGCCGAACTGCCCGCCGTACTGACTCTCGCCACCCATCTCGATCATCGGGCTGTTGACCTGGCCGACGAAGACCTCTTCCTTGAAGCCGCGCGCCAGGAAGCCGCGGCTCAGCATGCGTTGGAAGACGCCGTACGCCGGCAACAACAGCGCCCACGAGGTGGCGGTCGCAACGGTTTCACGTTCGGGATTGGTCCATGTCCCCGACGGCAGGTTGAGCTCGGTGGCGAGCCAGGCACCGTCGTTGACCTTGCCGTCGTAGTTCATGTGCTGGGTGAGCGTGACGAACATCCCGCCGTCCATGCCGGCGGGTGTGCAGTTCATCGAGTGGTAGCCCCAGGAGTTGGTGCCGTCGAAGTCAATGCTCAGCTTGCCCTCGGCGGAGACCTCCATCTCCATCGGGATGGCGTAGAGCCAGTTCTTGTTGCCGAGGGGCAGGACGCCGTTCTTGCCCTCGGTGACGTGGCCGAAGAAGGTGTGGCCGCGGTAGCGGCCGGGCACCGTCAGCTGCCGCATCCGGGAGAGCTGGCCGCGCCGTCCCTCCTCGATGAACTCCTTGGTGGCCTGCTTGTAATAGTCGACACCGACCTGATCGACCAGGTCCAGCACCTGGTCGCGCACCTCCAGGCAGGCCGCCACCTTCGCCTTCTCGTCGAGCACCCAGTAGATCGGCATCCTCAGGTTCCGCTCGAGCCGGATGAGGTAGTCGCGGCGCAGCTCGTCGTTCTCCCCCACCTTCTCGGCACAGACGAACAGGCCCTCGGTGTACCGCTCCTGCGCCAGGGCGACGTCGCCTCCCGGGGTGATGCCACCCACCTCGAGCTCGTGACAGACGGCGGCGACCCAGCCGATGAGCTCCCCTTCGTGAAAGATCGGGGTGACGTCGATGACGTCGGGAGCCTGGACGGTACCGATGAAGGCGTCGTTGTTGGCGAAGATGTCCCCGTGCCGGATGCCGGGGGACTCCTCGTAGTCGTTCTGGATCATCCACTTGATGAACCGACTCGCGGTGTGGACGTGCACCATGATTCCGGTGGACAGCGCGATCGCATCACCTTCCGGCGTGAACAGCGCCACCACGCTCTCGCCCACCTCGCGCACGCCGGGCGAGGCGGAGATGCGCCGCGCCATGTCGCGCGCGTTGACCACGGTGGAGCGCAGCTTCACATGGAGGCTCTCGTACTTGATCGGGTCGTCCTCGCGCAGCTCGAGCGTGTCGATGCCCGCGTAGTTGCCGGTCTCGGCAAAGATCCGGTCGCCCGCGAGCAACCGGTCGTGCAGCGTCGGGTTCTCGGTGGTGGGGTCGGTGAGAGTCATTGGCGTTCCTTCGTCTCCGGAGCTCGAACGGGTGCGCGGGTGCTCAGCCGTGCTCGTAGTGGAGGATCGTCCACTCGTCGAGCCAGACCTGATCACCGGCAGGGACCACGAGAGTGGTGGCCGGGTGCTCGATGACGGCCGGCCCCGCGATCTCGTTGCCCGGCCGCAGCAGGTCCATCTCCCAGAGCGACGCGTCGCGCCACTCGCGGTTGTAGTACATCGGGCGAGTGCCCTTGGACGCCTCCGCCGGCGGCGTCGGGCCTTCCAGCGGCGCCTTGACAACGCGTGGCTTGATCTTGTCGACCTTGGCGACGAGGCCCAGTTCCTTGATGCTGTGGCCCGCTTCCCGGTACTGGGCGACCGCCCGGTTCATCGCAGCATAGAGGCGCTCGAACTCCTCGACGAGCGTGTCGAGGTCGGCGTCTGTCCGCAGTCGCTCAAGGCCGATCGGCACCTCGACATCCTCGAGCTGGCCCGTGTAGCGCATCATTGCGAACATCTGCAGCTGCACCGCATCGTGCGCGTGGCCCTCGTCGGACATCTCGGAGACCGCGGCCTCGTGCAGCTGCGACCAGACGTGATTGATCTCCTCCCGGACGGCATCGCGCTCCTCCCGGCTCGCGTCGGGCGCGACCGAGAGGTCCACCGATCGGCTGTAACGCCGTAGGTAGTCGGCCGTGGTGCACCCGAAGGCCGAGAACGCCGCGGCGAAGGGGAAGGTGAGGACGTTCTTGAACCCGAGCCCCCGGCTGTACTCAGCCATGTGCAGCGGGCCCGAACCGCCGTACGCCATGAGGGAGTATTCGGTGGGGTCGACGGCCCGGGCCGAGATCATCTGCCGGATGGCTTCCCGCGCATCCATCTCGAGGAGGTTCGCCATGCCCTCGGCGGCCTCGTAAAGATCGATGCCCAGTGGATCGGCGACCTTCTCGCGCAAGACTTGTTCGGCCTTCTCGACGTTGAGGCGGACCTTGCCGCCGAGGAAATTGTCGGGGTTGAGACGCCCCATGACGACGTCGCAATCGCAGATCGTCGGCTCAGTGCCGCCCATATCGAACGCCACCGGCCCGGGTGTCGAGCCGGCGCTCTCGGGCCCGAGGCTGACCTTCTTGGTCAGCGGGTCGACCTTGATGATCGTCCCGGCACCGGCGCCGATGGTGTCCATGGCGATGGTCGGGAGGTTGAGCTTGAACCGTGCGAGTGTGGGCTCGTTGTCGATCGGCACGTTGCCCGCAGTGATGGCGCTGATGTCGAAGCTGGTGCCGCCCATGTCGCTCACGACGACCGAGTCGGCACCGATGATGTCGCCGATGTACTTCGCGCCGAGAATGCCGCCGACGGGGCCGGAGATCATCGTCTCGTGCAGTCGCGGGTACCGGATGCTCGCCAGGCCACCGTAGGAGAGCACGGTCTGGACCCCGTACCGGAAGCCGTTGCGGTTCGAGGCCTCCTCGACGCCGAGCAGTTGGTCACGTCCCCGGTCGGCGGCGTACGCCTCGATGAGCACGCTGTTGAGGCGGGACTGCTCCCGGATCACCGGGCGCACCGTCGCCGAGCACAGGACCGGGATGTCCGCACCGTGATCGGCGATGACCTGGCGCGCGATGCCGGCGATCTGTTGCTCGTGTGCGTTGTCGACGTAGGAGAATACGCAGCACACACAGATCGCCTCGACCCCTTGCGCCAGCAGTTCCTCGACGGCGCGGGCGGCCTCTTCCTCGTAGACCGGCGCGATCTCGTTGCCGAACTGGTCGATCCGCTCGGTGACACCGCGTACCAGGTGGCGAGGCAGAAGCGGCTCCGGGTGCTGGTGCGTCACGGCGTGCAGCCGGTCGGAGTAGGAGTACTCGGACCAAGCTTGAAGACCGCGCCCCATGAGAACCGCGTCCTCCATGCCGCGAGTCACCAGAAGTCCGAGCTTGCGCCCGGTGCGGGACAGCAGCGTGTTGAGCATGCCGGTGCCCGAGTAGAGCACCACGGAGAGCTGCTCGAACGTCTCTCGAAGTCCGAGGTCCCAATAGCCGGCAGCGTCCTCCGCTGACTCCAGGAAACCTTCGGACTCGTTGTGCGGGGTTGTCGATGCCTTACCGACCGCGAACCTGCCCTGTTCGTCGACGAGCAGCGTGTCGGTCATCGTGCCACCGGCGTCGATTCCCAGGACGAGGGGACGGAAATCGTCCACGAGGCATCCTTTCGTCGGAGATGAACTACGCAATGCGTAGCTCTATGTGTGGTTCAGTGCGGTTCGCGAAACACGCTGCCTGGCCGCCCCGGCTTGAGTCAAGCCCGCCCCATAACGGAACGCGCACTGCAAGTGACCTTTTGCTACGCACTGTTGCTACTTGACCAGCGCCTTTGACGTAACGCGTACTGCGTGACACTGTCCAAGATCGGGTGCACGCCATTCACAAACTGACGTATGTCAATCGCACGATGGAGGGTGACCGGACAGTGTCAGAAGACGAGATCACCGAGCTCGACGCCGACGAGCTGGACGCGTTCCCGCTCGGCGTGGGGCTCTCCAGCACCGACTACGGTGTCCTCGTCGGCCTGGGACTGCTGGCCCCGGTCGCCCTGCTGGTCTGGGGGTGGCTGTGAGCTCCCCCGGAATCCGTGTCGCGCGGTCGAGCCTTCCGCTGCCGGTGCGGCAACGGAACTGGAGCGGTTTCGTCCTCGGCGCCGTCTGCACCACCGCAGGCATCGCGACCTGGTCATTCGTCGTCGGAGGGTCTGCGGCGTCCTATCTCGACGCCAAGATGGGCACAGTCGCGATGCTCGCCGGCGGCCTCATCGGACAGATGCTCGTCACGCTCGCCACGGTCCCCAGCAGCACGACCTACGGCATCGAGACAGTCATCTCGACGAAGCCGCAGCTCGGCAGCCGCGGCAGCTATCTCGGGCTGTTCATGCAGTACTGCACGGCGCTCGGTTGGAACAGCGTGCTCATGCTGTTCTTCGGTCGCTCCGTCGCCTCCGTGCTCATCGCATCCGGCGTCGCCGACGAGGGCAGCCGTTCGGCCATCGCCACCGTCACCACGGTGCTGGGCATCGTGGGCGTGTGGTGGATGGTCAGCCGCGGCGCAGCGTCGCTGCAGCGGGTGGGCCCCGTGGTCGCCGTCGGGATGTGCGTCATCGCCGTCTGGCTGTTCTACGTGCTCTTCAGCGAGTACGGACTGGCCAACATACTCGACGCCGCCCCGATCGCGGCCTGGCCGGACCGGTTGCTCAACTACACCTCCGTCGTCGAGCTGCTCATCGTCAGCACCTGGGGCTGGTGGTCCTACATGGGCGGCATGGTGCGGATGGTCGACAGCGGTCGCAAAGCACTGCTGCCGTCGATGCTCGGGCTCGGCGTGGCGTGGGTCGTGGTCGCGGCCGTCAGCCTCTACGCGGCGTTGATGACCGGGCACGCCGACGCCACGGTCTGGGCGATCGAGGTCGCGGGGACGACCGGCGGCGTCGTCGTGCTGGTGTTCATCGCGTTCGCCAACCTGGGCTCGACTCTCATCGGCGCCTACGTCGCCTCGCTCGGGGTCTCCCAGGTGCCCTGGATCGGCAGCCGGGTCCGGTGGAAGTGGATCGCGGCGGGTGTGCTAGCCCCGATGATGCTGGTGACGGTGTTCTTCTCCGGGCCATTCTCGGACAACATCGACCGCTTCATGGCGTTCGTCGGACTGATGATCGCGCCCATGGTCGGGATCCAGATCGCGGACTGGTACGTCCTGCGGAGGTTGTCCTCGCTCCGTGTCTCCGCGCTCTACCGCCACGACCGAGGATCGGATTACTGGTATGTGGCAGGCTTCAACCCGGCGGGGATCATCGCGCTGGTCCTCGGTAGCGTCACCTATCAGCTACTGCTGAACCCGGTCACCTACGAGCCGCGTTCGGAGCTCTTCAAGTACCTCACGGCGTCACTCCCGGCGCTTGCCGTGGGTGCGGTCACTTACGTCGTGCTGTCGCTGGTGCTGCCGATGTCGTCGCGGGCGTCGTCGTCGACCGGGGAAGTCGCCGCAGACCGGACCGCCTGATTGGCGAGCGGACCGGCGTCGGGCGAGTCCACGTGGTCCGGGTAGACGTAGGACACCTTGTGCATCTTGATCTCGTGAAACGTCTCGACCGAGCGGATGCCGGTCACTGCGGGGACACGTTCGTTGAGGATCTCCCAGAGGTGCTCGTGGTCGCGGCACACCATCTGCACGTACAGGTCCGCGCGGCCGGTACAGGAAGAGATATACGTGATCTCGTCCCATGGGGCCATCGCGTCGATCACCGCCTGCTGGCTTCCCACCTCGGTCTTCAGCAAGCAGAAGACCATCACGCTGTATCCCAGCTTGAAGGGGTTGGCGATCGCGGCGATCGTCACCATCCCGCTGGAGCGGAGGCTGCGAACCCGGCTCCGGACAGTTCCCTCCGATACGCCGACCGCTCGCGCGATCTCGCGGAAGGACTCTCGCCCGTTGAGCTGGAGCATGTTGAGGATCTGGGTGTCGATCGCATCCAGACTCAAGGCGGGATCACCAGGAGCGGCAGTGGTCTTGCGGGCCCGTCGCACAGTGCCAAGTTTAGTCCACGGCCTGACGCCAGGGCTCTCGCCTTTTCGAGTCGGGACGCGGCGGCTCAGCCGGCGGTCGGCGAGAACAGCCACCACAGGTTGTGCCACGGGGCTTGGAACCGGGCGATGTCGTATCCGCCGTAGAACGACGATGCCTCGGTGACGACAGTTGCGCCACGTGCGACGGCGCGGCGAAGCGCGGACAGATCCTGACCGCGACGGTGCGCTTGACCGATCTCGCATCCGCGGGAGTCGGTTGAGGCACCTCGGCAACTCCTGGAGGCTGGCGCACATGCGCCAACGCCAGCTCCACCTGTCGACGTTCCCGGAACGGGTGGGGCGATGGCTCCTCGCCGTGTGCATCCTCCTCGGGCTCGCTTCCCTCGTCACCGTGCTGGTGGTCTACCCCACCGGCGCCCCCGTCTCGGCCGATCCCGGTGCGCCGGTGGTGCCATGGTGGGTGGTGCTGGCACCGGCGCTCGCCGGTATCGCGCTCGCACTCGTCATCCCGTGGCGGCCACCGGCGCTCCCTGCGCTCGCCACCGCGTCGCAGGCGCTGCGTCGTTCCAGCCTCGCCCTCCTCGGGGTGGCGGTCGCGTTCCCGGTCGTCGCCGCCGTCGGCGGACTTTCCGGCCTCTCGTACGGCCTCGTCAAGGTCCTGATGCTCGTCAGCGTCGCAGCGGTGATCGTCGGCGCGTTGGGGGGCGTCCGCATCGACCGGCCGTCCCGGGCGTGGCGGTGGTGGGCGCCGGCCGTCGTCGTCGCCGCGTGGACGCTTCTGTCACAGGTTGCCCCGTGGAACCCTCGTTACGACGCCGGCGGGATCGATCCGGTGGTTCTTCTCGTCTCAGCCGTCATGACGGCACTGACGGCGGGAGTTGCGGAGGAGCTCTTCTACCGCAGGTGGCTGCAGACGCGGCTCGAGGCGTGGCTCGGACCGTGGCCGGGCATCGCCGTCGCGACGCTCGCGTTCGCACTCATGCACTTCGCGTCCCACGGGACCGGCCAGCCGCTCCTGGACGGCGCTCGATTCATCGTCGCGCAAGGCTCGTTCGGGCTGCTCATGGGCGTGCTCTGGTGGCGCTACCGCAATCTGACGGCCGTCGTGGTGGCCCACATCCTCGCGAACGGGTGGCAGGCGGCCGCTGCCCTGCTGAGCTAGGGCACACGCCGCTCCCCGCGACAACCGTTAAGGCAATGCCGGTCACGCTAGCGGCACCGTCCGAATGAACCGTTCATAGGACGCCGTCAGGTGATCGCGCATGGCGGCCTCCGCCGCTCGAGGCTGCGCCGCAAGGATTGCCTCACTGATAGCCGTGTGCTCGTGGGCGGTGTGCCGCCCATCGAGGTGCGGGGGCGAGAGCCGGAACAGATGCAGGTGGCAGTGGGTGCGCTCGAAGGCTCGCTGGACGGCTCGATTCCCCGCCCCGCGGACGATGCCGTCATGGAACTCCATGTCATGTTCGATCAGCCGCTGACGGTCAATTCCGTCGATCTCCGCGTCCTGGGCCATCTGGTGCGCCTGCTCCAAGAGGGTACGGGACGGCCCACCTAGCTCTCGCGCCGCGGCCTGACGCGCCGCCCATGGTTCAAGAAGTAGCCGCAGCTGAAAAAGCTCCTCCAGCTCTCGCACGTTGAGTAGTTCGGTGGTTCGGTAGCCCTTGTTGTGGACTCTGACGACGAGATCGTCACCCTCCAGCCGCAGTAGCGCTTCGCGGACCAGGGTCGGCGACACCCCGGATTCGCGCGCGAGCTTCTCGATGTTCAGGCGTGCGCCCGGTGGGATGTCACCGATGAGGAGGCGGTCTCTCAACTGCTGGTAAACGTCGGAGCGTTCATCGCTCGACGTCGCTGCTGCTGACACCCGATACATAGCTTCTGCAGCTTCTGCCATCGATCCACTCCCTTCCTCCAGCGGTCGGAATCAATCTTGACAGCTAGGCATCTGGCCGATCTAATTTGTCCAGGTTCTGTAGTACTAGACCTAATCCTATAGGATTCTATAACGTCGGGCGGCGCTCCCGCGGGCCAAGCCCCGGGACGCAGCAGTCGTCCCGCAAATCCGCGACTCAAGGGAGAGAGGCGACGTGACGCAAGCTCACACCAGCACGCCGGACGGTGTGCTGGTCAACGCTGGAATGAGTCGGCGCAGATTCGTCGGCGGTGGGTTGAGCATCCTTGGGCTGGCTGCCGCCGCGGGGTGCAGCGGCGTCCAGGCCGGTCTCACCCCCGCTGCCGGAACGAACGAGAACGCGTTGGATTTCTTCTGGTACGTCGAAGGCGACCGGGCGCGGTACACCATTGACGCCGCTCGACGGTTCGAGGAGCGAAATCACGGCATCGTCATCAACACCCGACACACTGCCTACGCGCCGTACTGGGACAAGCTGGCAACCGAGACTGCCGGCGGCAACCCCCCGGACGTTTTCCAGATCGAGCTGGCGCGCCAGGCGGAGTACGCCGCCCGGGGTTCCGTGGCCGCGTTGACCGACCTGATTCCCAACCTCATCGAGCGGATCGAGCCGGAGGTCCTCGAATCCTGCACGTTCGATGACGAGGTGCACTTCATCCCGACCGGGCTGTCCACCGCGCCGGCTCTGGTGTTCAATGACTCCCTCCTGCGAGAGGTGGGCGTGTCGACTCCACCCGACTCGTGGCTCCAGAGGGACTACACCGCGTTCTGTCACGAGGTCCGCGACGCGAGCGGCGGAACCGCCTACGGAACCTCAGATCTCGGCGGCAGCCACTGGGCGTTGCAAGCATTCGCGCGCACGCGCGGCGAGGATCCGTTCACCCGGGACGGCCGTCTCGGCTTCAGCGAGGAGACGATCGCCGAGTGGCTGGCCTGGTGGCAGGAGCTCCGCGAGACTGAGGCGTGCGTGCCTATGACACGCTCTGCAGAGGGCGGTGGCTTCGAGAACTTTCCCGTCATCACCCGGGAAGCCGCGGTCAGTTCCACGGCGTCCGCCAAGGGCATGCTCGGACTGCAGGGGCTGACCGATGACGAGCTCGGCCTGCTGCCGTTTCCGCTCGCCGATACGAGCGGCCCGCCCGGAGTCATGGTCGTCCCGATCGAGTGGTGGGCGATCTCCGCGCGGACCACCCCCGAGGTTGCGCAGCTCGCCGGCGACTTCTGCTCTTTCGTGCTGACCGATGAAGGCAGCGTGGACGGTCTCGTGATCGAGCACGGCATCCCGGTGGTGCCCGAGTTGCGCGGGCGTGCACGCGAAGGTGCCGACGCCGTGGTGCGTCGCACCATCGATGACTTCGAGCGTGCCCGTTCCGCCGAGCCGCGACCGGTATTCCCCCAACCCGCAGGTGCCGGCGAGCTCTTCACGCAGGTGCTGCCGACACTCAACGAGGACGTCGGGTTCGGGCGGTTGCCCCTGGCTGACGCCGTCCGCACGTTCTTCACCGAGGCGGAGCGGATCCTCTCATGAGCACGATGACCACCCGCCCCCGCCCGGGCGAAAGCGTGCCGCACCAGCCAGCCCTGCGAGCGCAACGACGGACCGACCGCACCGAGAACCGTTGGGGCTACCTGTTCCTGCTGCCGTGGTTCCTGGGCTTCTTCCTGCTCACCCTCGGCCCCCTGGTCGCCTCGCTTCTCCTGTCCTTCACCGACTTCGATCTGCTGACCACACCCGCATGGGTGGGGCTCGACAACTACATCCGGATGTTCACCGCGGACCCGGAGTTCTGGCAGTCGCTGAAGGTCACGTTCACCTATGTCCTGGTCGGTGTGCCGCTCGAGCTGGCCTTCGCGCTCGCAGTCGCGATGTGCCTGAACCGCGGCCTGCGAGGACTGGACTTCTATCGCTCGGTCTTCTACCTGCCTTCGCTCTTCGGCGGCAGTGTGGCTGTCGCCGTGCTCTGGCGGCAGGTATTCGGCGGTCAGGGGCTGGTCAACACCCTGCTGGCCACGGTTGGGATCGACGGCCCGGCGTGGATCGCCGACCCGGGCACCGCATTGTCGACCCTCATCGTGCTGCATGTGTGGCAGTTCGGTGCACCGATGGTCATCTTCCTCGCCGGACTACGTCAGATCCCGGCGACGTACTACGACGCCGCGGCCGTCGACGGGGCGGGCGCCGTTCGACGCTTCGTCTCCATCACGCTGCCACTGCTCACGCCCGTGATCTTCTTCAATCTGGTGCTGCGGCTCATCCAGTCATTCCAGGCGTTCACCCCCGCGTACATCATCAGCGACGGCAGCGGGGGGCCGTCCGAGTCAACCTTGTTCTACACGCTGTACCTCTACCAAGAGGGGTTCGTGAACTTCCGGATGGGCTACGCCTCGGCGCTGGCATGGGTATTGCTCGCCATCATCGCGGTACTCACCGCAGCCAACTTCTCCCTCAGCAGGTTGTGGGTGCACCATGAGCAGTGACGTCGTCGAACATGCCGCCGTCGGCACATCGGCCGCGCCCGCCCGGCCGATGGACCGGGCGAGCGGCCGGCGTCGGCTGGCGGGCCACGCCGTCATCATCCTCAGCTCGGTGGTGATGATCTACCCGCTGCTATGGCTCGCGACCAGCTCGTTCAAGCATGACACGGAGATCTTCAGCTCCGCGCAGCTGCTGCCACACGATTGGGACTTCGCCAATTATGCGGAGGGGTGGACTGAACTAGGCGTCTCGTTCGACGTCTTCTTCGCGAACTCGCTGTTCATCTCGCTCGCCGCCGTGATCGGCAACGTCCTCTCGTGCTCGCTCGCTGCCTACGCGTTCGCACGGCTCAACTTCCGCCTGCGCCGCTTCTGGTTCGCGGTCATGCTGCTCACCGTGATGCTGCCGGTACACGTCACCCTGGTGCCGCAGTACACAATCTTCAACCGTCTCGGCCTGGTGAACACGTTCTATCCGCTCATCGTGCCGCAGTTCCTCGCCGTCGAGGCCTTCTTCATCTTCCTGCTGGTCCAGTTCATTCGCGGACTGCCCATCGAGCTGGATGAGGCGGCCCGCCTGGACGGCTGCGGACCACCCCGCATCTTCTGGCACATCATTCTTCCGCTGCTGCGGCCTGCCCTGGTCACGACGGCGATCTTCAGCTTTATCTGGTCATACAACAACTTCTTCGGACAGCTGATCTACTTGGGCGACACGCAGATCTACACCGTTCCCCTGGCGCTGCGGATGTTCATGGATGCGACCGGAGAGTCGTCCTGGGGGCCGCTCTTCGCCATGAGCCTGCTCTCGCTGGTCCCGGCGTTTGCGCTCTTTCTCGGCTTCCAGCGGTGGATCGTCGACGGCATCGCCACCACCGGGAGCAAGATGTGATCGCGGATCGGCTCTCGAGCTGGGTCCAGACCGGATTCAGCGCGCTTTACCTCAACGTCATGTGGCTCCTCCTAGCCGTGCCACTAGTCACTATGCCGGCAGCCACCGGTGCCCTGCTCGCCTCTATGCATCGTTGGCAGACGGCTGGCGAGCCACCGTCGGCGCGGGCGTTTGCACAGCACATCCGCAAGTTGTTCTGGCGGAGCCAGCTCATCGGTGCTGTGATCGCGGCTGCCGCCGTGCTCGCCTGGGCGAACATCGCCATCTCCGGCCAGTTCGGCGAGCATCGGCGAATCTTCCTCACGCTGATGTTCGCCGTCCTGCTCAACGCGGGAACGCTGACCGTGTTCTGGCTGCCGAGCCTCGCCGCCGACGACGTCACCGTGCGCGAGGCGCTAAGACGCGCTGTCCGACTGACCGCACGGTCCCCGCTGACCGCCGTCGTCGCCTGTGCCGCAGCCGTCGGGATCGCGCTCGCGTCGACGGCCCACCCGGCCGTGCTAGCGGTGTCCGCTGTGGCCGCCGCAGGCGCCGTCGAAGCGTGCCGACGGCGCGCTTCGCAGCACCCGACCGCACCCGTACCCCGACCGGCACACTCGCTCCCAGGAGAGGCATGACCCGCCCCAACATCCTCGTCATCTGCAGCGACCAGCACCACCCGCTGATGTCCGGTTACCGAGGGCATCCGTACGTCGAGACCCCCAACCTCGACGCACTCGCGGCGAGCGGAACCGCGTTCACCAACGCGTATTGCAACTCCCCGGTGTGCGTGCCCAGCCGGATGAGCTTCATGACGGGCAAGTACGCCAGCGACGTCGACAGTTGGTTCCTGTACATCCCGCTCGATCGCGCGGAGACGACCTGGGCACACCGCCTCGAGTCCGCAGGCGTCCCGGCCACCATGCTGGGCAAGCTGGATCTGTGCGGCGACTACCAGGACGCGGGCTTCGGCGAGCACAAGATCATCGAACGACGCCCAGCCTGGTCGCCCTACCCGCGGCGCACGCCGCTGCTGGACCGACTCGACGGCTACGTCCGGCCGGACAAGCGCGCACACATCATGAACTCCGGCGTCCGCGCCGGCCTTATCACCGACGGCAGTGACGGGCACAACGACAAGTACGGCTTCTACGACCATGACCGAATCGTGACCGACTGGGCCGTCGACTACCTCCGCGACAAGGGACGCGGTGACCGTGACCAGCCCTGGGCGCTCTACGTCGGACTGCTGTTCCCGCATTGGCCGTACTGTGTACCGCAGGAGTATTTCGATCGTTACTACCCTGACAACATCGAGCTCCCTTTCGATGCTTCGTTCCCGAACGAGTCGCTTCACCCCGCGCTGCGGCACTTCCAACGCGGCCAGGGCATCGACGGCCTCACCGAAGAGGACGTACGCCGCACCGTCGCGGCTTATTACGGGATGATCACCGCCCTGGACGACCGGATCGGTCAGATCATCGACGAGCTGAAGGTCCAAGGCCTCTACGACGACACCTACGTCATCTACACCTCGGACCACGGTGAGAGTCTCGGCGAACACGGCTTGTTCTACAAACAATGCTCGTACGAGGGCTCCGTCGGCGTGCCGTTGATCGTGCGTGGACCGGGGCTCGCGATGGGAGAGGCATGCGAAGAGCCGGTCTCGCTCGTCGATCTCTACCCCACCGTCCTCGACATGGCCGGCCTCGAGACGGAGTCAGATCGCCGTGGCCACAGCCTGCTTCCGCTCGCTCGAGGCGGGGAACAGGTGCGCGAGTTCGTCTTCTCGGAATTCCACGGCAACTTCTTCAAAGACAGCTGGTACATGATCCGAAAGGGCGACTACAAGTACACGCACTACTGCAACGAGCGCCCGAGCCTGTACGACCTGGCCGCCGACCCGCAGGAGATGAACGACCTGGCCGCCGACCCGCGATACCAGGAGATCGTCGCGGAACTTGAGGCCTTGCTGCGGACACAGGTGGACCCGGAAGCGACGGCCCTGCGGGCCAAACACGATCTCGGTCTGATCGGCCCTGACGGGGAGGACTACACGCGCACGCTTACGGTCACCGACGTCCACGAAGGTCGGCGGACAGGGCGGTTCGAACCGGAACCAGAGCTCAAGTAACGCAGCCTGGCCCGGAAGCGGTAGGGCGCATTGCTGTCCACGGTGAGTGTGCTGCAAATGACGCGCACGATCCGGCGAGCCCACACCGCCTCATCCACCTGCGTGAGCGTGACGTGTGCTGGGTGCACGTCCGCGGGACGCCGTCCTCCTGCGCTATTGCGCGACTCAGACTTGGTCCCCCCTGCCCGGATTCCTCGGGGCGCAGGCCATGGTGCGCCGGCCACTCATCACCACGCAGCAGACTCTTGGTCGAGACCGGCTTCTTGGCCGGATTCACCTCATAGAGCAGTTCTAGGAACGCTTCCTGGACGTGCACCCGCTTGCTCGCTCGGCGAGCGCCGCCGCATACTCCGGTGCCGCAGTCGTTCAGCCGACGGTGACGTCCACCGGCTGCCAGGTGTGGCCACCGTCGACGGTGCGGAACAGTTGAGAGGTACCGAGTGCGGCTTGACCGGCGACGAGCGTGCCGTGCTCGGCGTCCTGGAAGTCCAAGTCGGTCACTGGCCCGGTGTCCGGTTCGAACAGGGTGAACTCCCAGCTCGCTCCGCCGTCGAAGGAGGCTTCGACGATCCCGGCATCGCCTGCGGTGGCGCCGATAGCGATCGTCTCCGAGTCGGCGACGGCGAAATCGCTGGTCAGTCCGTCGCGCGGCGCCATTGCCACGGGCTCGAAAGTCTCGCCACCGTCGGTCGTCACCTGCAACTCCTTGTCCATGTACCCCATACCGGGGTTGGAGCTACAAAGCACGAACTGCCGGCGCAGATCGGCTACGCCCACATGGGTGCTTGCGAGGCTCTCGCACGGGCTCGCGTCGACCAACCGGCCGGGCGGGCGCGAGATCCACACGCGGTTCACCCCGTCGAACGTGGCAGTGCTCGCCTGTAGGACCCAGCCGTCCGATGCGAGGTCCGTCTGGGTCGAGCCGGCCGTTCCTAGGCCGGTGGCAGCAAGCTCGCGAACGGGTTCCCACCGCTCGGTCAGCACCGGAGTGCGGAAGTACTGCGTTCGCACCCCGGAGCCGCCCTCGGACAGTCCGGCCACATAGACGTGGAATGCGGTGGCGTCGACCGCTCCGATCCGGTCGACTCCGAGGTCCCTACTGTGCCATGTCCGGCCGTCATCTCGGGAGACGTATAGCTCCTCGCCCGTCGTGATGACCCCGAACGTGTGGCCTCCGCGTTCGGCGAAAAAGACCCTGACCTCATCGCCGCCTTCCGGTACCTGCAGATCGGGGACGCCGGCCTCGATCCAGGTTTCGCCGCCATCGGTGGTGCGGAGAAGGTGCGGGCACAGATCGTCACCGCAGGGCCTCCAACCCAGGACCCACCCACGGTCCGGTGAGGTCCAGGAGGTCGACGCCGGGGAAAACTCCCCAGCGGCCACCGCCGGAGCTGTCGCGACCCCGGGAAGGGCCACCAGCGCCGCGGTAAGCGCTCCCAATACCCCGCTGCGCCACCGGTCGGTGGTTTGCTTCGGACGAAGTGAAAGCCCCATGGGCGTGCTCCAGCACATCCTCGTCGAGTCACTCACCCAGGACAGCGTAGACCGGGCGGACGACGTCCGAAACCTTTCACAGACGCTGCGCCGTCGAAAACGATGAAGCTGTTGACCGTGTTCTTCCCGACAGGCTCAGTTCACAGTGAGACCCGCCTACGTGCCGGTGAGCTGACTGCGAAAAGCGCGGATCGAGGAGGCCACCGTCTGCCGCGCCTCGCCGGCCTCGATGGCGTTCGTGAGGGTGAGCGTCGACAAGCCCTCTGCCGTTGCGAGCAGGGCGGTTGCCGTGCGGGTGAGATGTCTCGGGTCGGCTGCCGCCGCCTCGGGGAGGCGCGCCAGTTGATCGGCAAGAAAGCCGATCAACTCAGCGCGGCCACCTCGCAACTCCTCGGCCCGTTCGGGGTCGGTCAGTGCGTGCAGCTCCACGGCGGCGGCAACGCGGAGCATTGTCCGGTCCCGCTCCCCCTGCGGGATCAGGGCCAGCAGCGTCGCCTCGACGACGTCGGCGGGAGCGGGTGAGGGGAGGGAAGTAACCGCCTCCCGCACGCGTTCGGCGGTCAGTTCCCGGATGCGCTGGAACGTCAGGGCAAGCAATCCAGCACTCGACCGGGCGTAATGCTGAACGCGGCCCGGGGAGACGGACGCTTCGGTGGCGACCGTCCGGAACGTCAGGCCGGGGAGCCCATCCCGGGCAAGCACGCGTAGCGCTGCATCACCCAGCAAGCGGACTTGCGCCTCGTGCTGCTCACCGCGTCCCCGGCCCACGCGACTCCTTCCGCACGTATCGCGATACGGTAGCATCGCCTTGTTCCCAATACGACCGTATTGCTTTTGTCCTTGCACCTTCGCCCCGCATGGGACGCGTCAGTGCGTTCCGCCGGCCACAGAGCCCGACACTGAGGAACACAGATGAACTCCGAGCATCCTGCGAGTTCGGCATCCGCCGTCCGTCGACCTGCTGAGCAGGGCCGCCTGTACTGGATCGATACGGTGCGCATCGCGCTGACCGCGCTGGTCGTCGCCCATCATTGCGCCCTCACTTACGGCAACATTCCGATCTGGTTCTACAACGAGCCGTCGAGGGACCCGTCGGGTTCGGTGTTGGACATCCTGGTTGTCGCCAATCAGAGCTACTTCATGGGCCTCTTCTTTCTCATCTCTGGGTACTTCGTGCCTGCCTCCGTCGATCGCAAGGGGCCCGGTGGGTTTGCTCGGGAACGGTTGATCCGACTCGGTGTACCGATCCTTGTGTTCATGGTTGTCGTCCGCCCTGTGGCCGACTATTGGTCTTGGCGTTACAGCGACAGTGCACTGCCGTACCTGACGCATTACATGACCACGATGGACCCCGGACCGACCTGGTTCCTCGAGGTACTCCTGATCTTCTCGCTGCTCTATGCCGGTTGCCGGCGGTGGGTTCCGGTTCGACGGTGTGCACGACTATCCGCGTCGGACGGCAGGCTGCCCGGCATGGTCGCAGCCCGTACGGTGACGGGCCTGATCCTGATCATGGGCGTCCTGATGGCACTGTGGCGTCAGATTGTTCCGGACGGCACCTACTGGCCTGTCGTCGGACTGCCCACTCCCGCCTTTCTCCCCCAGTACGCCTTGATGTTCTCCGCCGGCGTGCTTGCGGCCCGGCGACGCTGGTTGGAACGCATGCCGTCGTCAATCGCCACTCTGGGCGGCGGCGTCTCGTTGGTTGCACTCCTCCTCCTGGCACCGTTCGCGCTGTCACCGGACCCGGTGGTGGCTGGCATAGCCGGCGGGTTCGCAATGGCGGTCCTTGGTGTCGGCATCAGTGCCGTCGTCCTGGTCGCCTTCCGCCGATTCGCACCGGGCCGAGGGCCAAAACGGCAGTTCTTGTCGGACAACGCCTTTGCCGTCTACGTCATCCACCCGGCCGTCCTTGTCGTAGTTGCGCTCCTGCTCCGGGAGGTGCCCGCTCCAGCGATAGTCAAGTTCGCAGCACTCGCGTCGCTCTCATTGCCCGCCTGCTGGGGCCTGGCCGCTCTGCTCCGCCGCAGTCGCCTCGTGCGTAGGATCGCGTGAGCAAGGCGACCGCGCGCCGCACGCTTCGCCCGGCGGCCCTCGGGCGGCGAACCGGTCAGCGGGGCGCGACCGCTGCTCGCGATTCGATGCCGGTGACGAAGCGGGTGATCTCCTCCGGGTTCTCCTCGGCCATGAAGTGCCCGCTTGTCGTGGCCTGGTAGGTCAGATCGGGCGCCCACGCGCGCCAGAGGTCGGACGCGTCGAAGCCGAGTTGGGAGCCCCAGTCCTGGGAGATGACCCCGACCGGCATCGTCAACTGCGCCCCGCGCTCCCGGTCAGCGGCCTCCATCTCGAGGTCGATGCCGGCGGTGGCGCGGTAGTCGGCGACGATGGAGTCGATCGCGGCGGTCGAGCTGGTGACGTAGTAGTCGCGCTCCTCGGCGCTGAAGGTCGCGCCCGTCGGGTCCCAGGCGTCCAGGAAGGAGCCGAAGAACTCGGGCGCGACGGCGGCGATCATCTTCTCGGGCAGGCCCGGGGGCTGTGCCATGAGGTAGAGGTGCCAGGCGACCTTGGCGTCGACGCCGTGGAGGACGCCCCAGGTGTCGAGGGTCGGCAGGACGTCCAGGATGCCCAGGTAATCCACGGCGGTGGGGTGGTCCAGTCCGGCGCGCACGGCAACGAGTGCACCGCGGTCGTGTCCGATGAGGCCGAAGTGCTCGACCCCGAGCTCGCGGGCGATCGCGACGACGTCGGCCGCCATGGTGCGCTTGGAGTAGGTGGTCGGGTCCTCGGCCGGGGGCTTGTCACTGTCGCCGTAGCCGCGAAGGTCGGGGACGACCACTGTGTGGTCACGGGCCAGGCTCTGCGCGACGTGGCGCCACATGTAGTGGGTCTGCGGGAACCCGTGGAGCAGGACGACCGCCGGCCCGTGGCCACCGACGGCGACGTTGATGTCCACCCCGCCGTCACCCGCCAGGGTGCGGTAGTCGAAGCTGTCGATGGTCATGGATGCGCTCACGGGGTCTCCTGGGGCGGGTCGGTCGGGCGGGTCTCGGGGTGGCCGGAGAAGATCCCGGCGGGCAGTGTGGCGGTGCTGGCCGCTGAGGCGGCGAGGGCGGGCACGATCACGGTGTCGATCAGCGCGCTCAGGTACTCCTCGTCGACGAGGAGTCCGTTCGCCCTGCGGAGGAGCAGGACGGCTCCGACGACCTCTTCGAACGCGAACGGGCTCACCCCCTCCGGCAGCTCGCCGCGCGCCACCGCGGCGTCGATGATCGGCTGCGGCAACCTGGCCCCCGTCGGGCCGACGGACTCCTCGATCGCGTCGCACAGTTCGGGATCCTCGAGTCCGGCCTGGAGGAGCATCATTGCCGTCGAACTGTCGGCGGCCGCCATGGTGCGTTCGAGGCGGCCGCACAACATCAGCAGGTCCTCTCGGAGGGAGGCGCCGTGGGGCAGCCCGGTGGTGGACTCCTGAGCGGGGCCCGCCTTGACGGCGGCGATCACCATGTCTCGCTTGGAGCTCCACCGCCGGTACAGGCTGGCTTTCGACGTCTGGCAACGACGAGCGACTGCCTCGAAGGTGACGCCCTCGTACCCGTGCTCGCCAAGCATCTCGAGCACGGCCCACGTGATCCGTCGTTCCAGCTCGGGGTCTCGCGGACGACCGGGCGATCCACCAGTTCGGTCATTTGTATACGGCACGTTTCGTATCGTAACCGCGCTGCGGACGCCGCGCGTCGGTCTCGGCGTGAGGGTGCCCTTCAGGAGTGCTGGTGACCTTGACCTTCGAGCCCACTCGAAGGTTTAGCGTCGAGTCCATGAGAATCTCGCAGCTGGCGGCGCGGACCGGTGTGCCGACGTCGACCTTGCGCTACTACGAGAGTGCGGGTCTGCTACCTGCGGACCGAGCGAGTAACGGCTACCGGGTCTACGGCGAGGCCGCGGTGGACCGATTGGCGTTCATCAACCAGGCCAAACATCTCGACCTACCGCTGCAGTCGGTTCGCGAGCTCGTCACCGCCTGGGAGTCCGAGCCGTGTCACAGCGTCCGCGCCACATACCGCCCCATGCTCATCGAGCACAGCGCACAGGTCGACGAGCGCATCGCCGCGCTCGAAGCCCTGCGCACCAAGCTCGCTGCCGCTCTCGAACGCTTGGACGCGCTGCCCAACCGGAGTGGCCCATGCGATGCCACGTGCTCCTTCCTCGACCGGAACGATTCCGACCTCCCGTTGGCAACTGAGACAACGACTCCGATCGCTTGCTCGCTCGACGGAAGTGACTACTCGGCACGTCTCAAGGACTGGCACGCTCTGCTCACCGAAGCTCCGCGGAGAAGCGTTCCCGGCGGGATCCGGGTGAACCTCCCGACGGCGGAGCTCGAACGGGCTGCTGCGCTCGCGGCCGCCGAGCAGAGCTGCTGCGGCTTCTTCGGCTTCCGGATCGACCTGCGCGGAACCACATTCGACCTGACCATCACCGCCCCGCCCGAGGCGCGGACCATGCTCGACGACCTTGTCCCCGGCAAGGAGGCCACCCGATGACCGTGACCCGGTCCATCATCCTCTTCGCTGTCGCAGCCCTCTTCGAGATCGGCGGCGCCTGGCTCGTCTGGCAAGGCGTCCGCGAGCACCGCGGCTGGTTGTGGATCGGTGCCGGCGTCATCGCCCTCGGCCTCTACGGCTTCTTCGCCACGCTCCAGCCCGACGCGCACTTCGGTCGCATCCTCGCCGCCTACGGTGGGGTCTTCGTCGCCGGATCGTTGCTCTGGGGCGTCCTCGTCGATGACTTCCGACCCGATCGGTGGGACGTCACCGGCGCACTGATCTGCCTCGTCGGGGTCGCGGTCATCATGTACGCCCCGCGATCGGTCTGACGGCGATCCGCTGCCGCCATCGTCACGACGGAGTCGCAGACCGGCGCATCGGGCGACTGACCGATCGCGCACTAGCCGGAAAAGGACGTGTCCGAGTGTCAGTGGCACCCTAGGGTGGCGGTTTGTGACCGAACCGACCCTCCGTCCCGCACACCCCGGAGAGGGGCATCTGCTTTCGGCCCTTGCACTGCGGTCCAAGGGGTATTGGGGCTACTCTGCCGAGTTCCTCGAGAGCTGCCGTGAGGAGTTGGCCGTGAGCGAGGACCAGTTGCGCGACGTGACCGTGGCCGAGGTCCACGGCGATGTCGCCGGGTTCAGCCTGCTGGTACTGCGCGGCGAGCGGGGCGAACTCCACTCGTTGTTCGTGGACCTGCCGTGGATCGGTACGGGCGTCGGCGCCGCCCTGCTGAGATCCGCGCTCGGCGGTGCCCGGGCACAAGGCGTACGGGAGGTCGGTCTCGACGCCGACCCGGGGGCGGAGGCGTTCTACGCCCGGTTCGGTGCCGTCACCGTGGGGAGATCCCCAAGTGGGTCGATCCCAGGCCGGACGCTAGCTCGGATGGCGTTCAGGCTTTAAGTCGCATCGCGGCCGAGATGACGGTCACGGTCTGTCCTTCCACCGCTCGGAGCTGAGGCACCAAGGTTCCGAGCGTGCCGCGCAGGACGTCACGCTCGGCCCCGTTCGATGAAGGCGATCCGGACACCTGGATGGGGCCGCATGGCGGCGAAGCTGCGGGTGGTTCGCGGCCCGCCGCGCAGTTCGAACGCGCCTCGAGCCAGGAGCCGCGCGAGCATCACCGTGAGCTCGGTGGTCGCCAGACCGGATCCGAGACAGCGATGCTTGCCGCCACCCCACGGCAGATACTCGTGCGACGAACGCCGGTCGCCTTCGAGCCACCGGTCGGGTCGGAAGTCACGCGGACCCTCGTACACCCGCGGATCGCGATGGGTGGCGTACGGGCTGAAAAGCACCAGGTCGCCTGGTCGGACGGTTCGTCCCGCGAAGCCGAACCCGGTGACCACATATCGCGCGGAGATCATCGCCGGTGGGTACATCCGTAACGTCTCGTCGACGATCGCGCGCAGAAGCGGGAGCCGCTCGAGATCACCCGGCTCCGGGCGCCGGCCACCCAACACGTCGGCGGCCTCGGCACGCGCGTCATGCTGCCAGTCCGGGTGCGTCGCCAGGAGGTAGACGATCCAACCCATCGCGGCGCTGGTGGTTTCGTACCCGGCGGCGATCATCGTCACGACCTGGTCCCGGATCTCGGGGTTGCTCAGGCCGGAGCCGGCGCCGTCGCGACCGTGCACAAGCGTCGACAACGCGCTGCGCCCGCGGTCATGGAACGTACTGTCGCCTCGTCGGCGTTCGCCGTCGATCTGCTCATCGATGAACGCATCGAGCGTGTCCCGGGCGCGCATCGCTCGGCGCCAGGCTGGAGTGTTCAGTCGCCGTTTCGCGGTGAGCACCGGCAGCAGCGTGTCCGACAGGTCGATCAGCGGTTGCAGAACGTCGCCCAAGGTTTCGGCATGGCCGGCAAGCCGCTCGCCGAACAGTGCCCGCAGAGTGGAGCGCCGGATCGCTCGCCGAAAGAGGGCGTAGGCGTCGACGACGGCGCCGGGCTCAACCGCGTCCAGTGCCTCGTCCGCCGAGGACGCCATGGCATCGAAGTAGCCGTCGATCCGCCGCGGCGCCAGGGATGGCCGGATCAGCCCGCGCCGCCGCGCGTGGTCCGGCCCGTCCGAGAGCACCACCGACGTCGGGCCGTCGACGACCTCGAGCGAAGCGAACGCCTCCCGGACCCGGAAGAGCTCGTCGTGGCCGAAGATCATCTTGTTCGCCTCCGGCCCGAGCAGATACACAAGCCGTTGCCGACCTACCCGCGCCCGGACGACCGGTACCGGACGCTGCGCCCGCCGGACCAACCAGTCGCCTAGCAGCGAGGACACCAATCGCGTATCTTCCACAACTGTGGAAGATACCGCACGTGGCGAGGCGGGCCGCACCGACCGGGGGCGCGAAGCCCGCTCGCGGCTCATCGAGGCGGCCATCACGCAGCTTGCCGACGGTGGGATGCGGGCGCTGACCCATCGCAAGGTGGAGCAAAGGGCCGGGCTGGCCCAGGGCTCGGCGAAGTACTACTTCGGCACCCGTGCCGCGCTGGTCGACGCTGTGCTCGCGCACCTCGTCGACGTCGAGCTGCCGCTGGTCCTCGAGGTCGACCCCGACGAGCGCGACGAGGCCACAGATTCCCGCGACCTGCTGGATCGCGCCCAACAGGTCGTCGACGCCGCGCTTCGGGATCCGGACCGGGTCCGAGCCCGGTTCCACCTGTATCTGCACGCTGCGGGCGATCCCGATCTGCAAGCTCGCGTCCGCGTCGCCCGCGACGCGTTCGTCACCCGGATAGCGGCTTCGCTCCCCGGGGCCCAGTCCGAGGCCGGCGCGCGATTTGTCAGTGCGACGATCGACGGCCTGCTGTTCGGCCAGGTCTGCGCACCCGATCCCACGGTGAGTGCCTACGCCGCACGGTATGTCCTTGCCGCGGGAGCTGCCGGTGCCTCACTTGCGGCCGGTGAGTGAACCTTGAATCGAGGGCTCTCGGTCGCAGGCCGGGGTGACCGCCGTGTCATGCGAGACGGGTGACGGTTATCGGTCACGCCCGCGTACGGCGCGGCTGTGTTGCAGCCAGCCGTCGTGCTGCTCGCTGGCAGCGGCCCAGAGACGATCGACGCCGTCCGCCCCGATGTCGCCGACCGGTACCAGCAGCTCGTCTGCGAGGACCCGGGCGAACTCGTCCTTGTCGGGGATCGTCCGGGCGCTGGCCCCGTCAGGGCCGATCCGCCGGAGGGTACGGGACACCAGGAGCAAGGTCTCCCCGCCGACCGAACGAGCGATCACCAGGAGCCGGACGTATGGCGAGTCCGGTGACGTCGAGAGCGCAAGGTTGCGGGCAGAGAAGTCGGCCAGTGTGCGTGGTTCGGTCCGGAAGTCGTAGGACGCGATCGAGCCGCCGGGGTGGTGGTGGAAGCGCCAGGTCGAGGAGTCAAGACGCTCCAGCCGGTAGTCGTACCCATCTTGATGGTGCACTCCTTCCCGTAACGGGATCGGGTCGAGAAATCCGTCTCCGATCCCACCATCAGCGACCCAACGGTCGAGGCCGACGTCGACCAGAAGCACGTTGTGGTTGCCCCAGGTGTCCTCTCCCCGTTGCTCGCGGAGCACGGCACCCTCGACCAGAGTCACCTGGAACCCGGAGGCGCGCAGGAGCACCGCCAACGCGCCGTTCTGTTCGAAGCAATAGCCACCTCGGCGCCGCTTGACGATCTTTTCGTGCAGCCGGTCCTGATCAAGACTGATCGGACGGCCCAGCTGGATGTCGACGTTCTCGTAGGGAACCTGCTGGCGCCACGCCCGGTGGAGGTCGCGCAGGGAGCCCGCATCGACGCGGACCGGCCGCTGGAGACCGATCCGCCGGAGCATCTCCCGAAGTTGGTTGGTGGGCATCGGCGTCGTCATGTCGTCGTTCCGTGCCGCTCACCGGCGGCCCGGGTCACCGCGTCGGCGAGTTCGGCGGCGTAAACCTGTGTGTCCAGGTCTGGTCGGTGACGCAGGAGCTGGGGCAATCCTTCCAAGGTGCGCTGGACCATGGAGGCGAGGACGAGGGGATCAGCCGTCTGGAACTCACCGAGATCCTGACCGCGCCGGAGCAGCCTCGTCAGATAGATCATCACCGCACCGTCCGGATCGGCCTGCGCCAAGGCCGGGCTGTCCGGGTCGTCGTGCACGGCGGAGACGATCGACCCGAACGCCCGCATCCGGGCACGGTGCTGATCGACGTAGGCGGTGACCCCCCTGATGTACGCCCGTAACTCCGCGGACGCCGACAGTGGCGGAGACACGGGCCGTCCATCCTCCGGTGGCTGGATCGGGCGGGAGGCAGCGTCGGTCCGCGCTCGGTCGAGGAGAAAGTCGTTGATCGAGCGGTACGTGTCATCGACGATCGCGCGCATCAGCTCCGCCTTGCTGGCGAAGTGGTAGGAGATCAACCGCGTGCTGCTCAGGCCGCCGCGGCGGGCGATGCGAGCAAAGGTCGTCCGCGCATACCCGACCTCAGCGACGACCTCGATGGTGGCCGCGATGATCTGCGTCCGCCGAGCGGTCGCGGCTGTCGATGGGGCTTGCACGGGAGTGGTCTTCCTTGTGGCACAGGGTTTACTTAGTTAAGTAAACCACATGTCGGAATCGATGAACCTGGTCGTTCACCAACGTCAGGGGTGACATCATGCATGGCGCATGTCATCATGCACTATGCATGACGTGGAGCGTACTGCGAACCTCCTTGGGGCGGCGTCCCTGGCGCTGACGGACCTTTCCCTGAGTGCGGCGACCCAGGCAAGAAGGCTGAGCACCAGCAGCGCTGCAGCCCTGGTCTCGCTCGCGGCACATCCCGGCCTGAGCGTGAGTGAACTCGGCCGCCGGGTGAAGCTGAGCCAGCCGGCTGCTGCGCGGATGGTTGACTCACTCGAGACCGCCGGCCTCGTCGCCAAGGTGCCGAGCTCCGTCAATCGACGATGGGTAACCGTTCGGCCGACCCGCCTGGGAAGTGCGTTGGCGCGACAATTGCTCACTGGCCGCAACACGCCACTGGTTGGCGTCGTCTCGAAGCTCGACGAGAGCGATCAGCAGACGTTGGCGGGCTTGCTGGAGAAGCTGCTGGCGCACGTTTACGCCGAGGTGGGCGAGGGGCAGCGCATCTGCCGACTCTGCGATCGTAAGAGCTGCACGCGGTCTGCCCCCTGCCCCGTGGGTGAGTGCGAGCGCGCTGAAGAGACCTGACGCGTGGGCATCGTTCTGGCACTGGCCTCCGCGCTGAGCTACGGGGTCTCGGATGTCATCGGCGGCCTGGCATCTCGACGGCTCTCGTTCGTTCGTGTCGCTCTGCTCGGACAGCTCGCCGGCCTTTGCTTGACCGCGATCATCATGTTTGCGACGGGGCCCCCGCCCACACCCGGCGTCGCCGCCGCTTGGGGGCAGGATCCGGCATCGGTACCGGGTTGGCCATGACGTTCCTCTTTCGCGGCCTCAGCCGCGGCGCAATGTCGGTCGTCGTGCCGATCAGCGCCGTCGGCGGCGTCACGCTGCCCGTGGTCGTCAGCGTAGCTTTCCTCGGTGAACGACCTGCGTTTGTTACGTGGGTCGGCATCCTTATCGCATTGCCGGCGTTTTGGTCCATCAGCAAAGGAACCTTCGGCGCAACCTCTGTTTCGCGGCATTCCATCTATGACGCACTCACCGCAAGCGGAGGCATCGCGATTCAGTATTTATGCCTCGCGCAGGCCGATCCGGCCTCAGGCCTCTGGCCGATTCTCAGCGGTCGCGCCACTGCTGTGATGACGATCCTCCTGGCGGCAGTCGTCCTGATTCGGAACGCACCTGCGCGAAAACCCGCCACGTCGTCCCTGTCAGCTCTGACCCTCAGCCTCGGCGCGGGCGTGCTCGCCGCGGCCGCACTGGCCGCCTACCTGTATGCGCTCCGAACCGAATTCGTCACGGTGTCCGTCGTGCTGTCCTCGCTATACCCAGTCGTCCCGGTGATCGTGGGACTGTTGTTTCTCAGCGAACGGATTCATCGGTCTCAGGCCGTCGGACTGGTGGCTGCACTCGGCGCGACAGTCCTCATCGCGCTGGCCTGATACGGACACGCGCACAGGGCGTGGCGAACGAGATTCACACGTCACGCCGTGACGTATGGCCATCGTGCGAACGCTCGACCCAGCAAGGGCAGGGTGAACTGGGCAGCTTCATGCCAGCTTGCGCAAACACAGCCAACCGGCCCTTGCAAGGACCTCACGCGCGACGTCGCTCACCGAGCGCCCGTCGGAAGTGATTCGCAGGACTGTGTCGGGGGCGGCGTCGAGCTTTCGGGCTGCGGCGTTGCTGCGGTCGATATGTTGCTTCAGTGCAGTGCCGACTTCGCGTTGTGCGAGTCGGTGGGCTGCGGTCGCATCAGTCGCGGTCAACAACACGGTGAAGGGCTGGACCTCTGTGCCGAGCGCGGCTGCCAGCTCCCGAACCCTCAGTACGCTGACGGTGTTCGTAAAGATCAGGCGCGAGTAGCCAGCCGCTCGGTAGTTCTTCCACATCGCCGCGAGGTTCTGCTCGGCGAGGTCGACGCCCGCACGCCACGGCTCCGGATACGCCTGATCAAGGTTGTCCCCTTCGATCACGGCGTGGCGGACGTCGGCACGCGCCAACATCTGGTGCGCCTCGGCGGCGAGAGACGATTTGCCCACGCCGGATCGGCCGCCGATGAAGATGACATCCGTCGGAGTGTGGGCCTGCATCACGCCATCCTGACGCATCATCCCCGTCCGGGATCACCGGCTGGCGATGCCCAGGACGTGTGGGCTCGAGGGCTGGGTGAATCGCCTGTCGGGGAACCGCAGGCGGCGAGACGTGGTGATGTCGTAGCCCGCTGCTGTGAGCTCCGCGACCGGATCGGTGGCGGTGTGGCAGCCACCGGCGAGTAGAGGCCAGACGGTGGCATCCGCGATGCGCTGGACGATTCGCAAGGCCGCCGAATCGGCGATCGTGTGCTCGAGAAAGCGCAGCGTGCCGCCAGGGCGCACGACGCGCCGGATCTCGGCGAGCGCCCCCGGGCGGTCATCGACCGAGCACAGGACGAGACACAGTACAGCTGCGTCGACACTGGCGTCGGGCAGCGGCAAACGCCCCGCAGTACCCGGGCGAACGACCACCGCGACAGGCGCGGACTTCGCCGCACGCTCGGCCAACGAGCGAAGGTGCGGTTCGGGCTCGACCGCGATCACATCGGTCACGCCGCCGGGGTAGTGCCGGAAGTTCATCCCGTTCCCCGCGCCCACCTCCAGCACCGTGCCGGTGAGCTCGGCGAGCATCTCGCGGCGCAACTCGGCCAACCCCTCCGCCTCAAGCGCCTCGCTGATCCGGGCGTAGAACCGGCTGAAACGCGGACGGGGAAGATCGACACCGCGCCCGCCCGACATGCTGGTGTCGCCCGACATCGGCTGGACCCCTTCGACGCTTCCGGCCAACCCTGGTCCCGCGATCAACACCATACGGCCTGTCCAGAGCGCGGAAACCTACATCAGGTACGGAGTCGGCTTCCGCCCGGTTCGCGGTGCATCGACAAATGTCGACTTGCAGCACAGATTGAACAGACACCCCTGATTACTTTGCACGATCTCGAGCGTGGCGGGTCGTCGTGCAAGGTGGGCGTCACTCGGCGGGTCGTGGTGGGTACATGATGATGGCGATGCCGATGAGGCAGATGGTGACGACGATGAGGTCCCAGCGGTCCGGGGCGGAAGCCGTCGACGAGGACGCCACCGTAGGCCGCGAGCACGCCGAGCGCCGTGTGCGTCGGGCGGTTGTACGCGGCCGAGTCGGCCAGGCGCCGTGGGTGGCTCGGGGCTCAGCCGCAAAGGCGCGGTAACGGAAGCCAGGGATTCACACATCAGTCGAGATGGCGGAACCTGTCCCATAGCTCAGGCCACCGCTCGTGCGGGTCGGTGCACACCAACACCGGCATGCCCTGTTCCTCGTTCTCGACGTTCACCCCGTTGTCCAGCTCGCCGGCGACCTCGCACGAGCCGAACCACCGCTGCGCGCGACTCGCCTGGCCTCCGACGATGACCACGGTGTCCGCATCGTCCGCCGGCCGGCCCATCTCCCACAGCGCGTTGTGCCCACTCACCACTGGTACGTCGCCCGATCCGAAGCGGTCCAGCGCGCCCATTTCACCGTAGTTGCTCGCGACAATGACATCAGCGTCGACGGACGCCGCCACCGCTCGCACCTGCTCCGCGTAGCGCTCCCAACCGACCTGGTCGGCCGCGGCGGAGTTGACCGCCGCCAGGCCGCTCGCACCGAAAATCTGCACCGGCAGGAGCGGCAGGGCGGAGATCGCGCAACCGACTGCGTTGACGGCGAGGAGAATGCTGATCACGATCCGCCGACTCCGCGAGTGAGCCCACTCGGCCACACCTGCCGCACCGACCGCTACAAGCGCACCGAGTACTCCGGCGGTGTAGTAGAACTGTGTCCCCCCGATGAAGACGAACAGCACGACGACACCGAACACGATCACGAGGAACCGCAGCGGCTTCCACGCCGGCCGACGGAGCAGGCGGACGACGGCGACCACCCAGAAGACGGCGAGCACCGGGCCGACAAGCAGCACCAGCATCGGCCACATCATGATCCGGACCTCGCCAGAGTTGTCGCCGCTGAGCGCCGCACCCATCGCGAGTTGCGGCCAGCCGTGCGTCGCCTGGTAGAACGCGCTCGGGACGGCGAGTAGCCCGGCGATCGCCACACCACCCCAGAGCCATCGCGAGGCGAACCACCGGCGCGGACCGAGCAGCGCAAGACCTACCGCGATGCCGATCATCAGGACCACCACCAACAGCTTGTTGGCGGTGCTCGCCCCGATCACCGTGCCGGTCGCGAGCCACCATCGGCCGTCGTCGCGGCCCACGGCACGAATCGCGAAAAGCAGCACCGCCGGCCACACCACAAGGTCGAGGCTGGTGGTGAGCAGGACGTGCCCGAACATCAACGTCAGCGTCGCCCCCGCCATCCCCCACACGGCGAGGGCCTGGGCAAGCCGCGAACCGCCGACCTCCCGAGTGATCAGCGCCAACAGCGGCAAGGATGCCGTCGCGCACGCCAGCGCCACGATCCGCACCGCAACCACACTGTCGCCGAACAGGAAGACCGCGGCCCGAGCCAGCAAGGGTGTGACCGGCGGCTGATCGACGTATCCCCAGGCCGGCGGCAGCATCCGGAAGTAAAGTTCGTCGCGGTGGTAGCCGTATTCCGGACTCAGCACCGCGAGGACGATTGCCAGGGCGACCATCGCCGTGATCACGTGCGCCCGGGCGAACGGGTGCCACTCGAAGCTCCGACCGGGCATGCCGCCAAGTCTGCCGGGCACGCAACGGGCGTACCGAGATTCGGGGCAGGAGCACAGTGCCGGTCGGCGACTCGAGGACGAGGGCTCCTCCTGGCAGCGGCCTGAAGAGAGAGCTCAGCGCACCCCCACGAAGGATTCCCCCTTGCATGGGAGTTTCCTGGCGAGAGCGCGCTTGCCGGCCAGGCGAGTCCCGAAGCCGCAGTCCGCGAGCTTCATGACGAGACCGGCCTGACGGTCACGCCTCGGGACTTGAGGTGGGTCGGCCGGTTCGCGGAGTCGTCGGCGTTGCTCGACCTGTTCGTCGTCCCAGTCTCCAAAGAGGCCGATCCGATCTCGAGCTCGACCCAGCACAGGTTCAAGCTGCCGCATGGATCGAGTCTGGTGTTGTCGAGCAACGTCTCGCGTCCGGGCAGATGGCAGGTATTCGTCGTCGCATCACACGAGAGAACCCATCGGGATGACTGCCATTGGTCACGCCCAGATACTTCACCCGTAGAGCGGCGTCCGGGGCATGGCGGCCGGCACCGTCGTGTGTCTGGTGCACGCTCTCGAGCCCTTTGCTCCCCGCTCACACGATCATGCTCACGGATGATGCTGACGCTACCTGAGTGCTACGCGACGCCGGGAACGCGCGGCTTACGTTGGAGGCGAGTCACCGCTCGTCCCTGGTCGATTAGTGCTCGTGAACCGGCTGGCCGGTGGGCGCTACTGACTGAGTGAGAGCTGCGATGGGCAGTGCCAGGTCGTGGGAGGCGGAGAGTACAGAGTGGCGTGGTCAGGTTCAGCGGTCGAAACGGATGAGGCGTTGCTCCTCCGGATCGGTGCCGCCGATGAGCGCGCCCTCGCTGAACTCCACGCGCGGTACGGCTCGGTGGTGTTCGGCTTCGTCGCGGCTCGGACGCCGGACCGCGGGGTCGCAGAGGAGGCCACTGCTGACGTGTGGCTGGGCTGCTGGCGATCGGCGCGCGCGTTCCGGCACGACAGCCGGGTGCTGACCTGGCTGCTGGGGATCGCGAAGCGGCAGATCTACGCGTACACCCGGCGCAAGCGTCTGACCCAGGTGCCGCTCGATGAGACCGAGCACGCGATCCCGGCGGACGACGGCGATCCTGCCGACCTGGTGGCGTCCGCCGAAGAGACCCATGCGCTTCTGGCGGCGTTGGGATCTCTTCCTTCCGATTTGAGCGAGGTCGTTCGGCTGGCTTGGGTGCATGAGTTGCCGTACGAGGACATCGCAGAGCTGGTGGGCATCCCGCGCGGAACGGTGAAGAGCCGGGTGTCTCGCGCCCGGCGCCTGCTGCGCGAGGAGCTGAGGAGGAACGATGACTGAGCACAGTCCTGGGTCCGGCTGTGATGAGCCCTTCCGTGAGGTGCTGCGCCGCTGGGAGAGCGAACAGGGCGAGGCGCCCGCGTTCGATCTGATCCGGCGTCGGATCGCGAGCGCACCATCTCCGATGGATGCTCCCCGGTGGTCTGCCCGGCGGAGCGCGAAGTTGGCAGCGGTTCTGGCATGGGCGCAGGTGCGGGTCGTGCCGTGGCTGATCCTGCCGGTCGCTCTGGTGACTATGACGATGGCGATCTTCGCGGCTCGATTCTTCGGGGTGACGCAGGGAGGATCGGCTGGCGACACCGGGTTTGCTTCGGTGATACTCGCCGGGATCGCGGTCACGGTGACGATGGCGCTGTCGTCCGCGAAGCCCGACGCGATCGCCCTGGCGACACCGCTCGGCCCGCAGGTGGTGGTGCTCGCGCGGATCGCTCTCGTGCTGGTCGTCGACGCCGTCACCGGGCTTGCGGCATCCGGCCTGGTATCGGCCTGGGGGTATACGAGCGGCTTGCCGGAGGTCGTCGCGAGCTGGCTGTTCCCGGTCGCGCTGGTCGCGGGAGCCGCGACGTTCGCCTCGATCTGGGTCGCACCCTGGGCCGGCATCGCCGCCGGGCTGGTGCTCATCCCGATGGCCGCCCCGGTGTCCGAAGCGATTTTCTTCTTCGGCCTGTCCGGGGTTCTGTGGAACGCGCTGACCCCGTTCGGCCTGCTGGGGGCAGGCGCGGCCCTACTGGTCGCGGCCGTCACGACGGCTCGGCGGGCCGCGATCAGCGGACTGCAATCCGCGTGAACCGATCCGCCTCACCCCGCTACTGACCTTGTAGGTGCAGATTCTCAAGAGTTCAGGAGCAGGAAGTGACGAGAGCAGCGATCCACGCACAGGGTCGACGTGTCGGCTTGATGGTGCTGTGCGGACCGATCCTCGCCGGGGCCGTGGTCGCCCTCGCCGGCTGGTTCGCCGCCGAATCCTGGCCGCCGTCTCAGGCGATGACACTAGTGAACTGGCTCGCGCAGGTGTTTGTGATCGCCACCGGCATCTGTGCCGCGGTCGCCCTCACGGGTGACCCGCTGATCGAGCTGCACGAGTCCACGCCGACCGGGTTCCGTCAGGTTCAGCTTCTTCGCGCCGGGCTGGTGGCACTGTCCGGGCTGGTCGGTGCGGTGCTGATGTTCTTCCCCCTGCACGCGCTGCCTGTCTGGCCACGCGACGAGGGATGGGCGTCGGTAGCGTCGCCCGCCGGCGCGGTCGTGATCATGATCGTCGTCGCACTGGTGGCCGCGGCGTTCGCGGGCACGGCAGCGACCACCACCATCGCGGTCGTGGCGGCATGGACGTTCCTCGCGATGCTCTGGGACCCCTACGTCCTACCGCTGCCGCAACAGCGCGGTATCCCGCTCATCATCTCGGCCGGACTCCTCGTCGCCGTCTGGCACCGGCTCGCGAACGCGGAACGCAACATCGCAAAGGTGGTCGCGGCATGACGGTTCTCGCACTCGCTCGCACGCACTCGAAAGTCGCTCGGCGGCAGAAGGCGCTGTGGTTCACCGCGATCCCGCTGACCGCGTTCGCCACCCTGCTCGCGGTCATCTCCCCGGCCCGGCCCGGTACCGGCGGCATCGAGGACCTTGCGTTCTCCGCGGAACTGATCGTGATGTTCGCCGGCGTCGCTTACGCCGCCGCGTTCGCCGACTTCTTCACCGCCCCCTCACGGCTGGGCATGGGCGAACTCGAAGCCTCGACCCCGGTACGCCCCCTCGCCCTGCGCACAGCGAGGATCTTCGGCACCTTCGTCGTCGTCGTCGTTCCGGCGCTGGCAGTGCTCGTGGTCATGGGCGTCGTGCAGACGCTCAGCGGGCATCCTTGGTCGATCCCGGTGGCGGTGGCGGTGACTGCGACGATCATCGCCCCCGGCGTGCTGATCGCCATGTCATTGTCGGCGCTGCTCGGCGCGATCCTGCCCCGCGCGCTCGACCGTATCGCGGGCGTGCTGGTCTGGTTCTTCCTGATCTTCTCGTCCTCGATCCTCCCACTGCCCACGCCGAACGGCACGGTCTTCACCGTGATCGGCGACGCGGTCGCCAGCGGCTACTTCGACATCGACCCGATCTACCCGCCCGCCGGTTCGCTCGCGTTCGACGGCACGGTCTGGACCGCGACGCTCTCGCTGGTTGCACAGCTCGTCATCATCGTCCTTCTGCTCTCCGCCGGGTCTGCGCTGGCCGGGCGCATGGCCAAGCGTTGAAAGGAACCCGCATGTTCATCTCCATCGACCATCTGGGCAAAGACTTCCGAAAGAAGCCCGCAGCTCTCGATGACGTCACCCTCGACCTGCCGCAGGGCATGATCGGGCTTCTCGGCTCCAACGGTGCCGGGAAGACCACGCTGATGCGCATCCTGTGCGGGATCGTCCAGCCTACCCGAGGCCGGGTGCTCATCGACGGCCATGATCTCGCCGATGCCGGGGCACGCCGGGCGATGAAGAAGTCGCTCGGCTATCTGCCGCAGGACGTGGAACCGTACCCGAACCTCACCTCGCTCGAATTCCTCGACTACGTCGGCGTCCTCAAAGGCATCGACAACGCGAGCGAGCGCAGACGGCAGGCCCGTGAGCTGATCGCCCAGGTCGGCCTGAACGACGCCAAAGATCGCAAGGTCGGCGGGTTCTCCGGCGGTATGCGTCGGCGGGTGGGCATCGCGCAAGCACTCATGGGCGACCCAGAGCTGCTCGTCGTAGACGAGCCCACCGCGGGCTTGGACCCCGAGGAACGGATGCGGTTCCGCACTCTGCTGGCGAGTCTCAGGCAGAACCGCACGGTGATCTTGTCCACGCACATCCTCGATGACGTGGCGCAGACCTGCCCCTACGTGTTCGTCCTCCGAGAAGGACGCCTGCGCTACGACGGACCCACCGACGGGCTGATCGACACCGCCCGCGGCCGCACCTGGCTCACCGCGTCCCGCACCGCACCACCGCCCGAGCACGTCACCGTCGTCAACGCCACCACGACTGGCGCTGGCACGCAGTACCGGATCGTCACCGACACCCCGCCTGCGGACGCGACGCCCGTCGAACCCAACCTCGAAGACGGCTACATGGCCCTCACGATCCCGAAGGAGCACGCATGAACATCCACCGCACGACCATCCGCATGTCCGCCGCGGCGGGAGCCGCGGCACTGCTCGCCCTCGGCCTCGCCGGATGCAACGGGATGATGAACTCCGAGGATTTCCCCGAAGACGGCCCCACCCGCACCGCGACCAGCAACCCCCAAGACGTGTCTGCCGATGACTTCGGCCACTCGTGGAACCTGGATGTCGATCGCGGCACCGTCAGCTGTGAGAAGAACGGCAAGGGTGATCCCGTGCTGCGCTTCACCGCGCCCGACGGCACCGAATACGCCCTCAACTCGGTCGATGAGAACGCCGAGCTGCCACCGATCGGAGACATCTCCGACGGCTCGATCGGGACGCTGCGCACGTTCGCGTTCACCGTCTGCGACGCCTGACCCGCGTCAGACAGGAGGCACCCTATGACAGCCCTGCCCGAGAACACTCAAGCGCCCCGGATGGCAATCCGCTGCACCGATGTCCGCCTGCAACGCGGCGACACGATCGTGCTCGACGGCCTCGACCTGAACGTCAGGGCGGGGAGAGTCCATGCACTGCTCGGCCGGAACGGGGCGGGCAAATCCACTACTTTCCGGCTGCTGCTCGGACTCATGGAGCCCGACGCGGGAACGATCGACGTTCTCGGCCAGCCTCCGGCGTCGGGCACGAAGAACCGTGCGACGCGGGAACGTATCGGTGCGAGCATCGACGGCCCCGCGATCTACGCGCACCTGAGCGCGTTCGACAACCTCCTCGTTCACGCCCGGCTCACCGGGGTCACACGCGCCCGCATCGAAGAGGTGCTCGAGATCGTCGGGCTCGCCAGCACAGGCCGCAAACGCGCCCGCCACTTCTCGATGGGCATGAAAGCCCGTCTCGCGCTCGGCATCGCCATCCTCACCGAACCAGACGTGCTCATCCTTGACGAGCCTCAGAACGGTCTGGACCCTCAGGGCATCGCCGAGCTGCGCCAGCTGCTCCGCGCCTACGCCGCCGCGGGCCGGACGGTCCTGGTGAGCTCCCACCAGCTCGGCGAGATCGTGCAGCTCGCAGACGACATCTCCGTTCTCGCCGACGGCATCTGTCGCTACGAGGGCCCGCTCGCAGACTTCGCGGCACCCGGACAGTTGGAGGAGACATTCCTCAAACTCACCATGCTGAACGCCTCACGGCAGGAGCCGGCGTGATCGGCGCGCTCGTGCCTGCGATCCGGGCGGAGGTGATCCGCGCGAAAGGCTCCGCCGCAGCCGCACTGCCCTGGGTCGGTGTCGTCATCGCCGGCATCAGTTTCGCCGGGATTCTCATCACGCCCGAGAGCCAGGAACGGGCGGCGCTGCTGTGGCAAACCCTCTACGTCACAGGCATGGCTGCACCGCTCCTGACGCTCTTGGCCGGCCTGACCACCGCCCGCGAGAGCGCCGCTCGAGACGGCGGCACCATCTGGCGCGCCACCAGCCCGCGAATCATCATCGTCGCCCGATTCATCGTCCTCACCGGACTCTCTGCTCTGTTCCACGCGCTCGCGTTCTGGCTGGTCATCCCGCTCTCCCTCGCTGTCGGAGCCCCCACCGACGCTCCACGCATCGTGTGGGCCGGTCTCGTATGCTGGGTCACGACACTCGGCGTCCTCGCGCTCGCGTTCGTGCTCAGCGAACGATGGGGCACCATCCCCGTGTTCCTCGCAGCCTGGATCTGGCAGGCCATCGGTACTCTCGCAGCTGAATCGACGGCCTGGTACGCGATCCCGCCGACCTGGGCCGTGCGTGCGATGCTGCCGATCGTCGGAGCGCACCAGAACGCCGAACCTCTCGCAGCGGGCGACCCGCTCGCAACCGAATCACCCGCCCTGGCGCTCGCGCTCAGCATCTTCCTGGCCGGGATCGTGTTGGTCCTGCGAGTGCTGTCGCGGGGCACTCTCCGCGTGGAACACCGCGCAGACAATCGCCCGGTCGGGCCACGCAGTACGCGCGAGAGCACGCTCGGAGCGGTCCGCGCCGTCGTGCGTTCTCGCGCCATTGTGCCCTTGTGTGCTGCCGCGGTCCTGCTCGCGATCGTGACGGCCGCGGTATATCCGAACTCGTACCTGCTCGGGTTGCACACTTACGCGATGCTGCCCTTCGGCGCCTGCATCGTCGCCGTCCTCACCTGGCTGGCACTCGCTCCGGGATGGAAGGTACTCATGCTACGTAAAGCGACCGTTCCCGCCGCCGTGCAGACCTGGCTGCTGCTCTGCGTCTCGACGGTGTCCGCGGCGGTGACCGCCACCGCTCTCGCCAACGCCGTGCGGCGAGGCCACGGCGACGCCGCATCCCTGCTCGCCATCACCCAATCTGGTGTGCTCTGGCTCATCCTCGGCGCGGCTGGCGTACTCGGAGCACTCTGGCTCACCGTCCGGTTCGGCGTTGGGTGGGCGCTTGGCGCAACCGTGATCCTAACCACCGTCGGGATCACGCTCGGCGGCGACGTGCTCGCCGACACCTGGCTGTGGATTCTGGGACCTACAGCATGGCCGCTCTCCGCCGACACCCCGCAACGATTCATGATCGCAGCGCTGATCGCCTCCGCCTTCGCCGTCCTCACCTGGCTCCTGAGCACACGCGCCATGCGCAACGCTCCCGCGAGAGCAGCATGACCAGGCACATCCACGTGATCTCGCGCGCGTCCGCACCGATGGCCGCTACCGAAGCAGAGCACTGGTCCAGACAGCAGCAATGAGTGGCCGCACGACTCTGCCCGCCATTGTCGGCCCGCACCCGCACGATCCATCGCGCCGTCGGGCCGGGAGCGTATGACTGCGTGCGGCTCATGGTGGTGCGTGATGGCACGGCGATCATGTTCTCCGAGTTCGGAGAGCAGCCGGTCAGCTTCGGTGGTGTGATCTGCTCGGACCCAGCGGATGCAGTGCAGATTGCACCAACACGCCGGGCTACTTTGCATGATCCTGGCCTTGGCAGTGATGCCGTACAAAGTGCGTTGCCCCCACTGGCGCGGTAAGCGCACCGTTTCTCCGGGTCAGCCAGGGCTCATCGTGGTTCGACGTGGGGCATCGGTCGACGGAGAGGTCCCTATGGTTCGGTTAGAGAGCGCGGAGCCGCGAGCGCGTCTCGTCTGTCACGCCGAGCCTGTCGAGGACATTCTGCGGTGCGGCGGCAAAAAGCCTCACGTGGTCCAGATTGGCGTCGAGGAACGTCGCCACCTCGGCATCGCACCACGCCGCCTGCCGGTCGTGGCCTGGCCCGCCGTGTGCGGGAGCGCCGGCCATCGTCCGGACGGCCACCGCGTAGTCGGCGACGACGTCCTCGGGGCTGACGCCGGCGTTGGCGAGGAGCAGGGCGGAGACCATGCCGGTGCGGTCGCGGCCGGCGGCGCAGTGCACGAGCGTGCCCGGCGCTACCTCGCGATCGCCTCCAGCGCGCCACGGACATGGCCGGGAAGAATGCGCACGTTGTGCTGCCAGTACTCGGGCGAGTCGAGGATGGGCAGGCACGCGGCCCGGAACTCGGGATGGGTCTGGTCCTCCGTCGGTGCGAGCACGACGTCGACGTCGGGTGGCGCGTCACTGGCGTCGCCGTCGAGTGGCCCGACCTCCGCGGGGCTGCGCAGGTCGACGATCGACCGGATGCCCCACTCCGCGGCTGCCAGCCAGCCTTTCGTCGTGATGAGTTCCCGGCGTGCGCCGCGGGCCACCCGTCCTGCCACTGTCGCACCGGTCGGGGACAGTGGCGTCGGCAGGCCGCCCAGATCGCGGAGGTTTCGGCCGCCGTCCCAGTCGAGATCACGCATGGGATGACTCCAGCACGGCGGTGTCGTCCGCGGCGCCGGTGGCCCACTGGTAATAGAGCGACGAAACGCCGTCGGCCTCGAGCCGTGCCCATCGACGGAAGAAGTCAGCCGTGGTGCTCACCACTGCAACGTAGTCAGCGCGTCTGGCTCAGGCGTGCCCAAGCGGCTCGGGCAAGAGTCCCAGGGCAATGCTCAGCGGTGCGCTGCGGCTCCGGGCTGCCGCCGGGCAGGTCCAACAGTCCGCGGTAGCGCCCACGCGACTTGCGGACGACGACGACACGGCCGCTCTCGTCCCGCCACAGCCCGTAGATACCCCGGTGCTCCACGGACGCCATCATCCACGACCAGCAACTAGGTGAGCACGGGTAAAGGGGCTGCCATGCAAGATGCGAGCGCCGATCGTGCAGAATTCGCTGCAAATCGACAAGGGAAGCGCGGCTACCGCGCCATGTCGACGAACCGCGAGTAGTGGCCCTGGAACGCCACGACGATGGTGTCGGTAGGGCCGTTGCGGTGCTTGGCCACGATGACGTCGGCCTCACCTGCTCGCGGTGACTCGCGCTCGTACGCGTCCTCGCGGTGCAGCAGCATCACGACGTCGGCATCCTGTTCGAGGCTGCCGCTTTCGCGAAGGTCGCTCATCATCGGCTTCTTGTCCGTACGGGTCTCCGGGCCACGGTTGAGCTGCGCGACCGCGATGACCGGGACCTCGATCTCCTTCGCAAGCAGCTTCAGCGCACGCGAGAACTCGGAGACCTCCTGCTGCCGGGACTCGACCCTCTTCCCTGACGTCATGAGCTGCAGGTAGTCGACGACGACGAGTTTGAGGTCGTGCTTCTGCTTGAGCCGGCGGCACTTCGCCCGGATCTCCATCAGCGACATGTTCGGGCTGTCGTCGATGAACAGCGGCGCGTCGGAGACCTTGCTCATGGCCGTGGCCATGCGGGTCCAGTCCTCCTCGCGCATGGTGCCCTTGCGCATGTTTTGCAGGGGCACCTGCGCCTCGGCGGACAGCAGCCGCATCGTGATCTCGGTGCGCCCCATCTCGAGGGAGAAGATGACCGACGTCAAACCGTTCTTGATCGACGCCGCGCGGCACACGTCCAAGGCGAACGTTGACTTCCCCATGGCCGGCCTCGCCGCCACGATGATCATCTGCCCGGGGTGCAGACCGTTGGTCAACCCGTCGAGGTCCGCGAAGCCGGTGGGCACGCCGACCATCGCCTCACCGCGATCGGCGGCCGCCTCGATCTCCTCCATGGTGGGGTTGATGGCGTCCCGCAGCGGGACGTAGTCCTCGGAGGTGCGGCGCTCGGTGACCGAGTACACCTCGGCCTGTGCGTTGTCCACGAGGTCGTCGACGTCGCCGCCCTCGGTGGAGTAGCCGAGCTGGACGATTCTCGTGCCCGCCTCGACCAGGCGCCGCAGCACCGCCTGTTCCCGAACGATGCGCGCGTAGTAGCCGGCGTTGGCCGCCGTCGGCACCGAGGAGATGAGGGTGTGCAGGTACGGCGCTCCGCCCACGCGGCCCATCTCGCCGCGCTTGGTCAGCTCGGCGGCGACGGTGACCGCATCGGCAGGCTCGCCGCGACCGTAGAGGTCGATGATCGCTTCGTAGATCAGTTCGTGCGAGGGGCGGTAGAAGTCGTTCGCCCGCAGTTCCTCGACCACGTCGGCGATGGCGTCCTTCGAGAGCAGCATGCCGCCCAGCACGCTCTGCTCCGCCGCGACGTCCTGCGGCGGGGTCCGGTCGAACCCCTCGCGGCCGTCGGTCGCGGTGCGCTCCTCAGCGATCGTCAACTGCTCCGCACCCCCTGTCAGCCCACAACGTCCACCCAGATCTATCGGTCGCCACCCACACCGAGCTCCGGCTGCCCCATCGTGCGACCTCGCGAGACTAGGTTGTCGAGCTCCCGAGATCGAACTGGGGATGTGCACGCAGCACCCCTATCCTGTGGACGCCCTGTGGACCCTGCCCACCCTGATGTGCACAGGCTGGGGACAACCTTGTGGGTACGACGGGTGGGATTCCGCCTGACCCCGCGAAACGGCGTCCCCAACCCTGTGCACAGACTGTGGAAGGAAAGAGGAACGCACATCGGTGGACGACACGCCCGGCACCAGTGACAACCCTGAACCTGAGGTTCACCGGCTCCGCGGACGCGCCCTGGATCGGCAGATCCTCGCTCTCGCGATCCCGGCCCTCGGCGCCCTCGTCGCCGAACCGCTCTTCGTTCTCGCCGACTCCGCCATGGTCGGCCACCTCGGCACCGCCCAGCTCGCCGGGCTCTCGCTGTCCTCGACGATCCTGACCACCGCCGTCGGGGTTTTCATCTTCCTCGCCTACGCCACCACAGCCGCCACCGCCCGACGCGTCGGCGCCGGAGACCGCTCGGGCGCCGTCTCCGCCGGCATCGACGGCATGTGGCTGGCCCTGCTGCTCGGCGTCGGCACCGCCGCCGTCCTCATGGTGGCGGCCCCGTCCCTGGTCTCCGGCGCCCCTGCCGACGTCGTTCCCCACGCCGTCGCGTATCTGCGCTGGTCGGCCCCGGGCCTGCCGGGCATGCTGCTCGTCCTGGCGGCCACCGGGACGCTCCGCGGGCTGCTGGACACCCGCACACCGTTCGTCGTCGCCGTAGCCGGTGCGCTCGGCAACGTGGGCCTCAACGCCCTGTTCATCTACGGCGTCGGGATGGGCGTGGCCGGCTCCGGCCTGGGCACGGCACTCACCCAGACGGCGATGGCCGTGGTGCTCGTCGCGGTGATCCTGCGCCGTGCCCGAGGCATGGACGTGGCCTTCGCGCCGCATGGTGCCGGCATCTGGGCCTCCGCTCGCGCCGGCCTCCCGCTGCTGATCCGCACGCTCACGCTGCGCGCCGCGATCGTGGTCACCATCGCGGTGGCCACCTCGCTCGGCGCCGTCACTCTCGCCTCGCACCAGGTGGTCAACGCCATGTGGGGCCTGTCGGCGTTCGCGCTCGATGCCTTGGCCATCGCCGCGCAGGCCATGGTCGGCCAGTCGCTCGGCGCAGGTGACCCCGGCGCCGTCCGGGCCCTGCTGCGGCGCTGCCTACAGTGGGGCGTCGCAGCCGGGGTACTCATCGGCGTCGTGTTCGCCGCCGCCGGGTGGTGGCTCGCGCCGCTGTTCACCGGTGACCCCGAGGTCCGGCTCGCGGCCGCCGTCGGCCTGGCCGTGATCGGAGCCTGCATGCCGATCGCCGGGTGGGTCTTCGTGCTCGACGGCGTCCTCATCGGTGCCGGCGACGGGACCTATCTGGCCTGGGCGGGCGTCATCACCCTCGTGGCCTACCTGCCCATGGCGTGGGCGGTGCACGCCTTCGCCGGCGACGGCGCAGCCGGTCTGGCGTGGCTGTGGGCGGCCTTCGGCGGCGGATTCATGCTCGCGCGGGCGGTCACCACCGGCGTCCGTGCCCGCGGCACGAGGTGGATGGTGCTCGGCGCGGAGCGTTGAGCGGCGCTGCGTCGGAGATTCCGCGCACGAGCCGAACGAAGTTGCGGAAATCGTCGAAAAACGCGCGGATCCTGCAACCTCGATCGCGACGGGGCCGCGAGCGCCCTCCCAACGTGCCCGGACGAGCGAAACGGCCCGGCCCCCGCAGGGACCGGGCCGTGCTTGCTGCTTCGGCCGGCACCAGGCGCCGACCCGCGGCTCGCGTGTCCGGCCGTCAGCCGGCGCTGACCAGGCGTCAGGCCTTGGCCGGGACGACGTGGATGTCGACCGTGGCGCGGACGTCGGCGTGCAGGCGCACGTACGCCCGGTGCTCGCCGACCGACTTGATCGGGTCCGGAACCTCGATCCGGCGCCGGTCGATCGCCGGCCCACCGCCCGCCTTGACGGCCTCGGCGATCTCCTTGGCCGTCACGGCACCGAAGAGACGGCCGGACTCGCCGGCGCGCTCGCTCACGGTGACCGGCGCGGCCTGCAGCCGGTCACGGACGTGCTGGGCCTCCTCGAGCGTCGCGATCTCGCGCGAGCGGCGGGCCGCCTGGATCTCGTCGACCTGCTTCTGCCCGCCCTTGGTCCACTTCGTGGCCAGGCCACGCGGCACGAGGTAGTTCCGGGCGTACCCGTCCTTGACCTCGACCACGTCACCGGCGGCACCGAGACCCGAGACCTCCTGGGTGAGGATCAGCTTTGCCATCGCGAAACTCCCCTCCCTCAGCGAGCCGAGCTCGAGTACGGCAGCAGAGCCATCTCGCGGGCGTTCTTGACGGCCTTGGCGATGAGGCGCTGCTCCTGGACGGAGACACCGGTCACGCGACGCGCGCGGATCTTGCCGCGGTCGGAGATGAACTTCCGAAGCAGCGTGGTGTCCTTGTAGTCGACCCGGTCGATCTTGGCCGACTTCAGCGGGTTTGCCTTCTTCTTGGGCTTGCGAAGAACGGGCTTCGCCATGGTTGATGCTCCTCGATGTGCAGGTGACGGCGAGGCCGCCACTCAGGTCCTGTTGGTCGTTAGAAGGGGGGCTCGTCGTTGAACGCGCTCGAGCCGCCCGTGGCCCACGGGTCGTCGGCCTGGCCGCCGCCCGGGGCGTTGTAGCCCCCGGCCTGCTGCGGCTGCTGGCCGCCGTATCCGCCGACCTGCTGGCCGCCGAAACCACCCTGGTTGCCGCCGCCGAAGCCGCCACCGCCCCGCTGGGACTTGGTGACCTTGGCGGTCGCGTAGCGCATGGAGGGACCGACCTCGTCGACCTGCATCTCGACCACCGTGCGGCGCTCACCCTCGCGGGTCTCGAACGAGCGCTGGACGAGCCGGCCCTGGACGATGACGCGCGTGCCCTTGGTCAGCGACTCCGCGACGTTCTCCGCGGCCTCACGCCAGACCGAGCAGCGCAGGAACAGGGTCTCCCCGTCCTTCCACTCGTTCGCCTGGCGGTCGAAGGTGCGCGGCGTCGACGCCACGGTGAAGCTGGCCACGGCCGCACCCGACGGGGTGAAACGCAGCTCCGGGTCCGCCGTCAGGTTCCCGACGACGGTGATGACGGTCTCGCCTGCCATGCGTGTGCTCCCTGGGTTGAAGGTTGCTCGGCGAGCGCTCGGCTCAGCGAGCGTCCGGGCGGATGAGCTTGGTGCGCAGGACGGCCTCGTTCAGACCGAGCTGGCGGTCGAGCTCCTTGGCGACATCCGGCGTCGTCGTCATGTCGATGACCGCGTAGATGCCCTCGGAGCGCTTGTTGATGTCGTAGGCCAGCCGACGCTTGCCCCAGATGTCGACGTTGTCGACGGTGCCGTCGTTGTTCTTGACCACCGAGAGAAGCTTGTCGAGCGACGGGGCGACCGTCCGCTCGTCGACCTCCGGGTCGAGGATGATCATCAGTTCGTACTGACGCATGCTTGTACCCCACCTCCTCTGGACTGTGCGGTCACGGTCTCTCCGTGACAGGAGGGTTGCAGCGTGCTGCGGCCCACCCGCCGGGCGAGGGGGCCAGCGGACAAGCCTACCGTAGGCCCGCCCGCCCACGGCGAGCGAGCCTCGTCACACATCTGTGGACACCGGCGCAGCTCCGGACCGCCGACCGCGGCACGTCCTACGCGCCGCGCCTGTTCCTCCTGGCGCTCGCCGTAGGAACTGCCGCCGTCGATGAGGGCGTCAGTCAGCCGCCGTCGGAGTCGTCACCGCCGAGGAGATCGTCGAACGGGCCTCGAGAACCACCGCGACCGGTTCCCGAGTCGGTCGGGCCCTGGGTCGGCTCCTGCGTGGGCTCGGGCTCCGGGGTCGTCGGCGACTCCGTCGGCGTGTCCGTGGGTTCGTCGGTGGGCTCGCTCGGCTCCTCGGTGGGCTCCTCGGTGGTCGGCTCCTCCGTCGTCGGCTCCTCGGAGGTCTCCTCCTCCAGGGTGGGTTCCTCCGTCGTCTCCTCCTCGGTGGGCTCCTCCGGCGCCTCGGGCTGCTCGGTCACCGGCGGCGGCGTGTAGACCGGCTCCGAGCGCGGGGGGAACTCCTCGATCGGCATGCCCTCGGTGGCCACCGCCATGTAGTCGCGCCACACCTGGGTCGGGAAGGTGCTGCCGGAGATGATCGACTGGCCGCCGAACCCGGAGAGCACCTCCTCCGAACCGTCCTCGCCGGTCTGGAACATCGCGACCGTCGTCGACAACTGCGGGACGAAGCCCGAGAACCAGGCCGATCGGTAGGCGTTGGACGAGCCGGTCTTCCCGGCGGCCGGGCGGCCGATCTCGCTCGCAGTGACGCCGGTGCCTCGCTCAACCACCTGCTGCATGGCATAGGTGGCGTCGGCCATGACGTCCTGGTCGAAGACTCGTTCGCCCTCGGTGTCCGGCTGATAGATCGTGTTGCCGTCCGCGTCGCGCACCTCGCCGAGGATGTGCGTGTCGTGGCGCACCCCCTGGGAGGCGAAGGTCGCGTAGGCGGTCGCCAGGTCGATCGGGCGGGGTGAGGCCGGCCCGAGCACGTTCGACGGCGTCGCGACCAGACCCGGCGTGTCCTCGGGCAGGCCGGCACGGGTGGCGACGTCGACCGTGTTCTCCGGACCGACCTCGACGTTCATCTGCGCGTACACGGTGTTGACCGAGTTGACCGTGGCTTCGGTGACGTCGATGTAGCCGCGGTTGACCGGGGAGTCGAAGTTCTCGACCGCGAAGTCGTAGCCTTCGATCTCCATCGGCGAATAGCTCGGGAACGTCGAGTCCAGCGTCAGGCCGTTCTCCAGCGCCGCCACGAGGGTGAACGGCTTGAACGTCGACCCACCCTGGGCGCGCGACTGCGTCGCGTCGTTCTGCCCCTGCTCGACGAAGTCCGGACCGCCGTAGAGCGCGACCACCCCGCCGTTGCGCGGATCGATCGAGACGAGCGCGACGTGGTTGTTCTCCGGCCGGTCCTCCGGGAGGTTGTCCACGGCTTGGACCGCGGCCTCCTGGCTGCGCTCGTCGATCGTGGTGACGATGTCGAGGCCGCGGGTGTCGATCTCCTCCTCGCTCATCCCGGCCTCGTTGACGAGCTCGTTGCGCACCATCTGCAGCAGATAGCCGTTGGGGCCGCCGTAGATGTTCTCCTCGTTGGGAGCGATCGTCTCCGGGAACTCGGCGGCCTCACGGTCGGCCTGGCTGAGCCAGCCGTCCTCGACCATGAGGTTGAGCACCCGGTTCCACCGCTGCTCGGCGGCCTCGGGATCGTTGGCGGGATCCCATGCCGAGGGTGCCGGGATGACACCGGCCAGCAGCGCCGACTCCGAGACGTTCAGCTCGGACGCCGACTTGCCGAAGTACTCCTGCGCCGCGACCTCGATGCCGTAGGCCCCGCGGCCGAAGTAGATGGTGTTGAGGTAGTTCTGGAGGATCTCCTCCTTGGTCTGCGACTGATCGGTCTTGAGCGCGAGGATCGTCTCGCGGAACTTGCCGATGTAGCTCGTCGTGGTCTCGCCGACGTAGTAACGCTCCACGTACTGCTGGGTCAGGGTCGAGCCGCCCTGTGTGGGCAGACCACGCACGTTGTTCCACAGGGCACGCACCAGGCCCCGGGCATCCACACCCGGGTTCTCGTAGAAGCTGCCGTCCTCGGAGGCGACGACGGCGTGCGCCACGTGCTCCGGCAGACTGTCGAGCGGCACCGCCTGGCGGTCGACCTCGGCGAAGCTGCCCATCTCGGTCTCGCCGTCGGCGTAGTAGACGGTGGTCGACTCGGCCAGCGCGAAGTCGTCGGGCTCGGGCACATCGATCGTCGCGTACGCGAGCGCGAACGCGCCGGCGCCGAGCGCGACCACGGTGAGGAAAGCGCCGAGGACGAACCGCCACCCGGGCAGCCATCGCATGACGGGTCCCTTGCCGCGGCGGGGGTAGTTGAGGACGCGCCGCTTCGACGTCGAGCCCGAGCGGCGCCCGCCGGACCCCGCGTTGCGGGGTCGGTGATGTGCTGGTGTGCGTGCCACGCGATTCTCAACCTTTCACGGTGCCGGACACCCGTCTGGAACGAATGTGCGGCTTGAGGAGTGCCCGGACCGCTCGCCGGGGGCGCGGCCTGGTCGCCGCAGCCGGGACGCAACGTCCTCAGTATGCGCGAGAGGTCCGCGCTACGTCGTGGTGAGTGCTGCACCTCACGGCGTGCCGGAGATCACGCCGGGGTGTCGACGTCGTCCCCGCCGCCGAGGTCGGTGCAGTCCACCTCGACGACGCCGTGGCTGCGCAGGTAGGGCCGGGCGCCGACGTCGCCGTCGAGCTGGGCGCGCAGATCGGCCCAGTGGTCGCGGCCGATGAGCACCGGATGTCCCGGGCGCCCCGCGTAGACGGCCTGGCGCAAGACCGCCGAGCCGAGCCGGTCCGCCGGTCCGAGTCCGCCGCCCGGCCCCACCGACGCAGCCGGCCACGCCGACGCACCCGGTCCTGACGACTCCCCCGGTTCCGGCGCGGCTCCCAGCACGCGGCGCACGGCGTCGACGCGCAGCGCGGGCAGGTCCACCAGGGTGATAAGCGCCGCAACGGCGTCGGTAGACCCGGCCGCGGCGAGGCCGGCACGTAGCGAGGCGCCGATACCCTCGGCCCAGTCGGGAACCCGGACCTCCTGCGCCCCCGCCGGAAGCAGCGCCGAGGCCTCGTCCGCACCGGCGCCGAGCGTGACCCGGACCGGCCAGGCACCGGCTTCCTTCAAAACGGTGACGGCCCGGCGCAGCCACGGGACCCCGTCGTCGCCACGGACGAGCGCCTTCGGCCGGCCCATCCGCCGGCCGGCCCCGGCGGCCAGGACGATCCCGACGACGTCGGCGCCCGGCCGGCTCGCGGCTGTCATGTGTCCCGTTATACGCCCTGGATTCGTGCCGCCGCGGCGCGATGCCGGTGCAGCACGTCCTCCAGATCGGGCAGCTGGAGCTCACCGTCGGCCACCAGCGCACGGCCGGCCACGTAAGTGCGCCAGGCCCGAGACGGTCCGGATCGCAGCCATGCCTCGACCGGGTCGGTCAGGGCGCCCGCCTGAGCCACCGGGGAGCTGTCCCAGATCACAAGGTCGGCGCAGGCTCCTGGCCTCAGGTGGCCGAGCTCGTCCGCCCAACCGAGGGCGTGGGCGCTGCCGCGGGTTGCCATGTCGAGCGCGTCGCGGGCTGTCATCGCCGCCGGTCCGTGCCGATACTTGCCGAGAAGCATCGCGTTACGGGTCTCCTGCCACAGGTCGGCCGAGTCGGCCGAGGCCGAGCCGTCACACCCGATACCGACCGCCATGCCGAGTGAACGCAGCCGTACAGTGTCGGCACTGCCACCGGCAAGGATCATGTTCGAACTCGGACACTGCGTGACACTCACGCCCGCGGCGGCCAGCCGACGATTCTCCTCGTCCGAGCCGTAGACATAGTGCGCCACCCAGGTCCGCGGACTCGCCCAGCCGACCCGTTCGAAATACTCGACCGGGCGGCAGCCGTAGACCTCGATCGCGTAGTCGTCCTCGTCGGTGTCCTCGGCAAGATGGGTGTGCAGGCGCACGTCGTAGTGCTCGGCGAGATCGGCCGTAGCGCGCATGATCGGCTCGGACACCGCAAAAAGGGCGCACGGTGCGAGCGCCACACGGGTGAGCGCCCCGGGTGCCGGATCGTGGAAGGTTTCGATGACTCGCTGACTGTCCGCGAGGATCGCTTGCTCGTCCTGGACGACCTCACGCGGCGGGAGTCCGCCGTCGTCCACCGAGCGGGTCATGCTGCCGCGGTTCGCCATGAATCGGAACCCGATCTCCGTGGTGGCCGCGACCTGGGCGTCGATGAGGTGCGCCCGCGGATGGATGTACATGTGGTCCGACGACGTCGTGCACCCACCGAGAAGGAGTTCTGCCGCGGCAACGTAGGTCGCGAGATAGACGTCTTCCTCGTCGAGGGTGGCCCACAAGGGGTAGAGGGTCGTCAGCCATTCGAACAACGTGCCGTTCACCGCCGGGCGGTAGGCCCGAGTGAGGTTCTGGGTCATGTGGTGGTGCGCGTTGATCAGGCCCGGCGTGACGAGCCGCCCCCCGGCGTCGGTCCGGAGCGCGGCTGCCGGCCACGGATCCGACCGAGCGCCCACTGCGCGGATCCGGCCGTCGGATATGGCGACCCACCCGTCTTCGAACTCCGTATCGCCGTCGACGGCGATGAATGCGCCGGTGATCAGTTCGTCGACTTCTGGCTCAGCCGTGCGGCGGATCGGTGCGGCCTCGGTCATGTCCGATCTCTCCGATTCTGCGTGTTGCTGAGGGACGAAATCCGGCGGATTCGGTGACCATCGTGCGCCCCGAGCGGGAACTGACGCAGCCAGTCAGCCGCCACGACAGCATCAGTTGTCGCTTCAACGTATCGGCGCGATATATTGCAGCGAGTGTTGTCGGCGTCGGGAGGGTCATGAGCACACGTGCCCAGGTGCTCGAGCTGGCCATCCTCGGGCGGCTGCGGGACTCGCCGGTGCACGGCTATGAGCTGCGCAAGCACCTCAACGTCGCGCTCGGTGCGTTCCGCACGCTGTCCTACGGGTCGCTGTACCCGGCGCTGAAGTCGCTGACCTCACGCGGACTCATCTCCTCGGCGCCGTCCGCGTCGGGCCGAGGTGGCCGTCGCGCCCGGATCGTTTATCAGCTCACCGACGCCGGCCACGAGTATCTGGACTCCGTCCTGTCCTCCGCCGAACCGACCGCCTGGGACGACGACGCGTTCGACGTGCGTTTCACGCTCTTCGGCAGCACTGACGCCCGCACCCGGCTGCGGATCCTCGAGGGCCGGCGTGCCCGGATGGTCGAGCGCCGGGAGCGTCTGCAGCAGTCCTTCCGGCGGACGTCGCGGCGCATGGACGCCTATACCGCCGAACTCGCCCGTCACGGGCTCGAGCAGGTCGACCGCGAGGTCGAGTGGCTCGAACGCGTCATCGACACCGAACGCGGCACGCGCGGTGCCTACGACTACTCCTCACCCCCGCCCACCGGGGGCACGACCACGAGCGGCGACGAGCACGGCGCCGCGACCGATCAGCCACGGAACAAGGAGCAAGCATGAGTGCCATCAAGGTCGCCATCGTCGGCGTGGGGAACTGCGCCTCCTCGTTGGTGCAGGGGGTCCACTTCTATTCCGGGGCGGACCCGGAGGAGACCGTGCCGGGACTGATGCATGTCCGCTTCGGTGACTACCACGTGGGCGACCTGCAGTTCGTGGCCGCGTTCGACGTCGACGGCAAGAAGGTGGGGCAGGACCTCTCGGAGGCGATCACGGCGTCGGAGAACAACACGATCAAGATCTGCGACGTGCCGCCGCTCGGAGTGCCGGTCCAGCGCGGCCACACGCTGGACGGCTTGGGGCGTTACTACCGGGAGACGATCGAGGAGTCGACCGCCGAGCCGGTGGACGTGGTCAAGGCGCTACGGGACGCCGAGGTCGACGTGCTGGTCTGCTACCTCCCGGTGGGGTCGGAGGACGCCGCGCGCTTCTACGCCCAGTGCGCGTTGGAGGCCGGCGTGGCGTTCGTCAACGCGCTGCCGGTGTTCATCGCCGGGACGAAGGAGTGGGCCGAGAAGTTCACCGCGGCCGGCGTCCCGATCGTCGGCGACGACATCAAGTCACAGGTGGGCGCGACGATCACCCACCGCGTGCTGGCCAAGCTGTTCGAGGACCGCGGCGTGGCCCTGGACCGGACGTACCAGCTCAACGTCGGCGGCAACATGGACTTCAAGAACATGCTCGAGCGGGACCGCTTGGAGTCGAAGAAGGTGTCCAAGACCCAGGCGGTGACCTCGAACGTGACCGGCTCGCTGGCGGGTCAGGTCGACAACCGGAACGTGCACATCGGGCCGTCGGACTACGTCGAGTGGCTCGACGACCGGAAGTGGGCGTACGTGCGCCTCGAGGGCCGGGCGTTCGGCGAGGCGCCGATCAACCTCGAGTACAAGCTGGAGGTCTGGGACTCCCCGAACTCCGCGGGCATCATCATCGACGCGATCCGCGCGGCCAAGATCGGCCTGGACCGCGGGATCGGCGGGCCGCTGCTCTCGGCGTCGAGCTATTTCATGAAGTCCCCGCCCGAGCAGCGCGCGGACGACCTGGCGCGCGAGAGCGTGGAGGCCTTCATCCGCGGTGACATGGAGCGGTGACGAGCACGGTTCTGGAGTCGCGGGTGAGGGACGAACCCGCGACTCCAGGGAGTGCGAGGAACGCGACGGTTCTGATGGAGCGGTGACGAGCACGCTGCGGCGGCCGGGGTGAGGAACGAACCCAGGCCGCCGCAAGTGCAGCAACACGACAGCGTGACGCGACCGACGGGCCGACCGGATAGCCTGCAGCGGTGCCATCCACGCTCCATGTCCTGAGCGCTGCCCGATGAGTGTCCTGTCCGACCTGCGCACTGTCGCGGTCAACCGAGGATTCCGGCGGCTGTTCGCGGTCCGCCTGGTGTCTCAGTGCGGGGACGGAGCATTCCAGGCGGGCCTGGCCACGCTGTTCTTCTTCAGCCCGGAGAACATGGCTACGGCGGGCTCGGTGGCGGCCGCGTTCGCCGTGCTGCTGCTGCCGTTCACGGTGGTGGGCCCGTTCGCGGGACCGTTGCTGGACCGGTGGCGCCGACGCCAAGTACTGCTGTACGGCAACGCGGTCCGCGTGCTGCTCGCCGTCGTGCTCGCCGTGCTCATGATGACCGACGGCGTCAGCGTCGCCGTCTACGTGCTCGCCCTGGTCACTCTCGGCATCAACCGGTTTCTGCTCGCGGCGCTGTCCGCGGCACTGCCGCGGGTGGTCCCCCGCGAACACCTGCTCATGGCCAACTCGATCACCCCGACGCTCGGTGCGGTCAGCGCCGCGGTGGGTGCGCTGATCGGGTTCGTCACCAGCTGGCTCACGCCGGAGGGGGCGGTCCGCAACGGGATCGTGCTCGTCATCGCCGGCGCACTGTTCGGCGGTGCGTCCGCTCTGGCGTTGCGCATGGGCCGGGATCAGCTCGGCCCGCGCGAGGCGGACGCCACCGTGGACCTGTGGGCCGAGGTCCGGGCCACCGCCGCGGACATGGTCGCCGGCGCCCGGTACCTGGTTGCGCGCCGAACGCCGGGGATGGGGCTGGCGGCCATGTCGCTGCACCGCTTCCTGTACGGGCTGAACTTCCTGGCGCTGCTGCTCATCTCCCGGAACCTGCTCGTCGACCCCACCGACGCCCAGGCGGGCCTGGCGATGTTCGGCACACTCACCGCCGTCTCCTTCGCCGGCAACGGCTTGGCCATCGTGCTGAGCCCCATCGCGCACGAGCGGATGCGGCCGGCGACCTGGGTGGTCGTCTGCCTCGCCCTGTCCGGCCTGAGCCAGGCGCTGCTGGCGACGACGCCGCAGCTGCCGGTGATCATGGCCGGCGCGGTGCTCATGGGGCTGGGTGTCCAGGGGGCCAAGATCGCCGTCGACACGATCGTCCAGCGCGACACGGACGACACCTTCCGTGGCCGCGCCTTCTCGCTCTACGACGTGCTCTACAACGCGGCATTCGTCGGGGCGGCCGCGTTGGCCGCCGTCGCCCTGCCGGACACGGGCTGGTCACGGGCGGTCTTCGTCGCCCTGACCGTCGCGTTCGTGCTCATCGCCGTCGCGTACCGGGTCGGCACGGTACGGGTGAACGACCGTCCGGCGCCGGTCCTCGCCCACGAGTGAGCCCCGAGCGGCCCCGGCACCACCAACCCCGAGCGCCCAACCCCGCGACTCGTCAATCATGTGCCGAATCGTCAACGGTGTGCCCACTCGTCAATCGTGTGCCGGTATCTCGACGTCAAGAGATGACAAGTCGGCACATGTTTGACAATTGGGCACGAAGGTGACGAGTCGCTGGGGGTGGGGTCAGGGGCGGGCGTTCCACCACGCGAGCAGCGCCTCGCGGGCGGCGTCCTCCCCGAGCGGTCCCTGCTCCATGCGCAGGTCGAGCAGGTACTGGTACGCCTCGCCGACCGCAGGGCCGGGCGCGAGGTCGAGGATCTCCATGATCTGGCGGCCGTCGAGATCGGGACGGATCTTGGCCAGCTCCTCCTCCTCACGCAGCCGGGCGATGCGCTCCTCGAGGTCGTCGTAGGCCGCGGACAGCCGCGCCGCCTTACGCCGATTCCTCGTGGTGCAATCGGCCCTGGTGAGACGGTGCAGCCGCTCGAGCAACGGCCCGGCGTCGGTGACGTACCGCCGCACCGCCGAGTCGGTCCACGAGCCGCCGCCGTAACCGTGGAACCGCAGGTGCAGTTCCACCAGCCGGCTCACGTCCTTGATGGTCTGCTTGTCGAAGCGCAGCGCCTTGAGCCGCTTCGACGTGAGCTTCGCGCCGACCACCTCGTGGTGGTGGAAGCTCACGCCTCCGCCCGGTTCGAACCGGCGGGTGGCCGGCTTCCCGACGTCGTGCATCACCGCGGCCAGCCGCAGCACGAGGTCCGGCGCAGGGACCGGACCGTCCGGCCCCGTCTCCAGCGCGACCGCCTGGTCCAGCACCGTGAGGGTGTGCTCGTAGACGTCCTTGTGCCGCCGGTGCTCGTCGACCGTCTCGCGCAGCCGGGAGAGTTCGGGAAGCACGACGTCGGCCACCCCGGTCTCCACCATGAGCTCGAGACCGCGGCGCGGCTGGGGCGAGATGAGCAGGCGTTCCAGCTCCGCGCGCACCCGCTCGGCCGAGACGATCTCCAGGCGGGGGGCCATCTCGCGCATGGCGCGCACCGCGTCCGGGTCCACGGAGAACCCCAGCTGGGCGGCGAACCGTGCCGCGCGCATGATCCGCAGCGGATCGTCGTCGAAGGATCGCACCGCCGTCCCCGGAGTGCGCAGCACCCGGTCCGCGAGCGCGCCGAGGCCGTCGTGCGGGTCGACGAAGGTCATCTCGGGCAGGCGGACGGCCATCGCGTTGACGGTGAAGTCGCGCCGGGACAGGTCGCCCTCGAGGGTGTCGCCGTACTCGACGGCAGGCTTGCGTGAGCCGATCTCGTAAGCCTCCGTGCGGTAGGTCGTCACCTCGACCACGAGGTCGCCGCGACGCGCTCCGACCGTGCCGAACTCCTTGCCGACGTCCCATGAGGAGTCCGCCCACGCGTCCAGCAACGTCGCCGTCTGCTCCGGGTGGGCGGACGTGGCGAAGTCCAGATCGTGGGAGACCGCCTCCAGGAAGGCGTCGCGCACCGGCCCTCCCACGAGGGCGAGCTCGTGGCCGGCGTCACGGAAGGCCTCGCCGAGCTCTCGCACGGCGGCGGGAAGGGCGGCGATCGAGGACAGAGCGCGCTTCTGAAGCGCCAGTCGGCGGTCGGTCGGGCTGGGCACCGACCAAGGGTGCCATGACCGCTCCGGCCGACACACACCCGGCAGGGGACGCGGGAGGCCTCGCCGCATCGGCGTGTCTTGCCAATTACAGTGGCCACATGCCTGCCGCCTTCCCCGTGCCGCGCCCCCGGGCTCCGCGGCCGTCGCGGAGCCGGGCGGCGAACACGCGGACCTCGACGTTGCCGGTGGTGGACGAGACCTCCGCCGGCGGCCTGGTCGTGGACGTGCAGGAGGGCCGCGCGTTCGCCGCGGTCATCGCGCGCCGTAACCGTGCCGGTCGGCTCGAGTGGTGCCTGCCGAAGGGACATCTCGAGGGCGAAGAGACGCCCGAGGAGGCGGCCGTCCGGGAGATCGCGGAGGAGACCGGAATCACGGGACAGATCCTGCGGCACCTGGCCACGATCGACTACTGGTTCGCCGGGACGGACAGACGCGTGCACAAGGTGGTGCACCACTATCTGCTGGAGGCGACCGGCGGCTCCCTCACCGTCGAGAACGACCCTGACCGGGAGGCGGAGGACGTCGCCTGGGTGGCGTTGTCCGAGGTGGCGCGACGGCTCGCCTACCCGAACGAACGCCGCGTGGTCGCGACGGCGCGGGACGTGCTGGCCGGTCGCGCATGAGGTGGCTGCGGGCGGTGCGGCGCCCGATGGCCGCGCTCGCGGTCGCCCTGGGTGTGGTCGGTGCCGGAACGATCGCCGCACCGGCCGCGGGCGCACCGGAGGACGTCGAGGGCGGTCTGACGGTCGAGATCACCGACATGGCACCGGCGGTCCTGCGGCCGGGTGAGCCGCTCACCGTCTCGGGCAGGGTCGTCAACGACGGCGGTCAGGACGTCGACGTCGCCGAGCTCCAGCTCAACATGCAGCGGTACGCCCCGATCTCGCGCATCGCGCTGCAACGCTGGATGGACCCCGACAGCTACGCCATCACCTCCACCCTGGCCGTCGACGACCTCGGTGAGATCCCGGCGGGCTCGTCCACGCAATTCTCCCTGGAGCTCCAGCCGGACGACCTCGGCATCCTCAACACCTCGTCCGGCTGGGGTCCGCACGGCGTCGAGGTGGCGGTCTCGGACGCGAGCGGTCAGACCACCATCTCGGGTGTCGACCGGAGCGTGGCGCTCTGGTACCCCGGCGAAGCGCGACAGGCGCAGCCCACCCGCGTCAGCGCCGTCGTGCCGGTGACCGCTTCGGCGACCGAGCGGGCCGCTGCCGGGGCCGATCCGGGCGACGACGCGGTTGCGCAAACCGCAGCGCCGCGTCTGCTCGAGCTGCTCGAGGCCATCGACGAGCCCGGGGTGACGGCCGCCGTCGACGGTGAGCTGTTCGCCGCGCCGGACGACCCGGCCGAGGACGCGACGGCCGACGAGGAGACCAGCGACGACGGGACGCCCGACGACCCGACCACCCGGTCCCCGGACGAGACCGGCACCGACGAAGAGACGACGCAGGACGAGGAGGCCACCGAGGACACGACGGACGCGGAGGAGACGCCGTCGGAGGAGGACACGGCGACGAACGAGCCCACGGACGGCGGCACTCTCGACGAGGAAAGCACCGACGAAGAAGGCACCGACGAAGAAGGCACCGACGAATCGGCCACGGACGCCGCCACGCTGCGCGAGGCCCTCGCCGCACTCGCTGCGCAGTCCGGCCGGGAGGTGGCGGTACTGCCGTGGGCCGATGCCGACATCGCCGCCCTCGCCCACCTCGGCGCCGGCCACCGCCTCGGCCGCGCCACCGAGAACGCGATCGCGGCAGCGGACGCGGCCGGCATCTCGGACGCCCAGCCGCTCGCCTGGCCGGCCACCCGCACACCGGACGTCGCAACCCTCGCCGCCGCCGCCCGGGCCGGCGCGACGACCGCCGTCGTCCCGGTCTCCGCCACGACACCGCTCGACGAGTTGACGTACACCCCGACCGGACGCGCCGACCTCGACGTCGGCCGGGACGGGTCCTTCCCGGCCGTGCTGACCGACGATGTCGCCTCCGCCATCCTCGCCGGACGGCTCCCCCCGGTCGACGACGGCGGTCAGACCCGCCGCCTCAACGCCCTGGACTCCCGCCAGCTCCTCCTCGCCGACACGGCCGTCATCACGCGGGAGCGGCCGAACGACCAGCGCGCCATCGCTCTCAATGCCTCCCGTAGTCCCCGGCTTGACGTCGACCGGCTCGGCGAGAACCTCGAGACCCTGCTGTCGGCCCCGTGGATCGAACCGGCCGGACTGAGCGAGATCCGTGAGATGGATGCGCCCGAACTGGACCGCGACACGCTGCCGGAACAGCGCGTCTCCGATCAGGAGCTTTCGGGCGACAACCTCGACGAGATGGACGATATCCGGGACCGGGCAGAGGCGTTCGCGGCCATCACCGACCCGTCCGAGGTCCTGCTCGAGCCGGTCGATCAGAACCTCTCCTCGCTGCTCTCGGCCGCGTGGCGGCGGGACACCGACGGTCGCGAATCATTGCTCTCGTCGGTCTCGGACCGGGTCGCGACCCTGGACGACCAGCTCGCGCCGTTGCAGTCCTCGTCCCTCAACGTCATCAACTACTCGGCGTCGATGCCGGTGCATATCCGCAACGACCTGCCGGTCGACGCCACCGTCAAGGTCCGGCTCGTCCCCTCCGACCAGCGTCTGCAGGCCGATGAGGAGGTCGAGGTGACCGTCCCCGCCGAGTCCCAGGGCACGGCACAGGTGCCGGTCCGAGCGGTGGGCAGCGGCAACGTCACCGTCGAGGTCCAGCTGCTCGGGGCGGACGGTCGCACCATCGGCACACCGAGCGATCTGCAGGTCCGGGTCCGCGCCGACTGGGAGAGCGTCGGCACGGCCGCCGTCGCGGGCCTGCTGGGAGTCATGCTGGTCGTCGGCCTCGTCCGGACGGTCCGGCGTGGCCGCCGCGCCGACCCCGCGACCGCGGAGGAGGTCGAGCCGTGAGCGCCGGGCCGGGGGCGGACCAGGACCAGGCCCCCGACCCCGCGGCGGGTCCGCGCCGGGGCGTGGCCGGCTCGTCGGCGCTGATGTTCGCCGGCACGCTGGTCTCCCGGGTCCTCGGCATGGTCAAGGCGCCGCTGCTCCTGGGTGCCGCCGTCGGGATCAACTACGGCGCCGCGAACGCGTTCGCGGTGGCCAACAAGCTCCCGAACCTCATCTACATGCTCATCGCGGGTGGGGTGCTCAACGCGATCCTCGTCCCGCAGATCGTGCGGGCGATCAAGAACGACGCCGACGGCGGACGAACCTACGTCAACCGGTTGCTGACCGTCGGCATGGCCGGCCTCGCGGTCGTCACCGTGGCGCTCACCCTGGCATCGCCGTTGCTGATCTCGCTGTATGCGGCCAATCTGCCACCGCAGTGGTACGACCTCGCGGTCACCTTCGGGTACTGGTGCATCCCGCAGCTGTTCTTCTACGGCACGTACACGCTGTTCGGGCAGGTGCTCAACGCCCGCAACGTCTTCGGGCCGTACATGTGGGCGCCGGCGCTGAACAATCTCGTCGCCATAGCCGGCCTGGCCGTCTACCTACTGGTCTTCGGCGGGACGGCGGCCGCAGGGGGCGACGACGCGAGCGTCTGGGGACTGAGCCGCACCGCACTGCTGGCCGGCACTGCGACGTTGGGAATCGTCGCGCAGGCGCTCGTGCTGCTCGTCCCGCTGTATCGGTCGGGCTTCCGGTACCGGCCGGTCTGGGGACTGCGCGGCTCGGGTCTGGGCAGCGCCAGCCGGATGGCGATGTGGGTCTTCGCGGCGCTGGCCGCGAACCAGGTGGCCTACGTCGTCATCTCGAACGCCGCCGCGTACGCCTTCCGCGCCGGGGACGGTGCGCGCGACGTGGCCGGCAACGGCGCCTACGACACCGCCTTTCTCATCTTCACCCTGCCGACCTCACTGGTGACCGTCTCGCTGGTCACGGCCTTGTTCACCCGGATGTCGGCGAGCGCAGCGGCCGCCGACCTGAGTGCGGTGCGCGCCGATTTGTCCAAGGGCCTGCGCACGGTGTCCGTGTTCACCGTCTTCGCCGCGGGCCTGCTCATGGTCCTGGCCCAGCCGGTGGTCCGGGTCGTGGCGGCGACCGTCTCGTTCGACGAGGTCCGTTCCATCGGCCACGTCGTCGTCGCGATGGTGCCCGGGCTGGTGGCGGTCGGCATCTTCACGATGTGCCAGCGGGTCTTCTACGCCTTCGAGGACGCCAAGGGCCTCTTCCGGCTCCAGATCCCGATGTTCGTCATCCTCGCCGTCGGCGCCGCGGTGTCCATGCTGCTGCCGGCGCAGTGGACGGTCGTGGGCATCGGCGTCGCGATGACGGTCTCGAACACGGTGGCCGCACTCCTCACCTTCCTCGGGCTGCGGCTACACCTGTACACCGTCGACGGTGCTCGCGTGCTGCGCACGCATCTGCGTCTCGTCCTCGCCCTCATTCCTGCGGCCGTCGCGGCCTGGGGGCTGCTGCACGTGCTCGGCACCGGTCCACAGATGGGGGTGCTCGGGGCGCTGTGGCGCATCGCCCTCGTCGGGACGGTCGCTGGACTGATCTATCTCGCGCTGCTCCGCGCGCTGCAGGTCGGCGAGCTGCAGCTCCTGGCCGCCCCGGCCGGAGCTGTGCTCGTCGGCGTCGGCAGCCGGATCCCCGGCAGCCCGGGAGGGGCCGTCGTGCGCGCGGGCCGGAAGCTCTCCCCGGCGAGCCCGCCGCCCCCCGACGACGGACCGGACGGTGACGGACCGGGCGCTGGCGGTCCGGACGGATCCGGCGCGGGCTCACCTCCGCCGCCGCCACCTCCGCCACCACCGGCGGAGACCGCCACCGACCCGGAGCGTGCCGACCTCACCCATGACGGTGCGACACCGCCGGCGACGACCCGCGCCACCAGCCCGGAAACCGCGCCTGCGCTGCGTACACTCGACAGCGATGGTGCTGGTGTGACGCATGAAGGGACGGGGGGGACGGCACTGAATCAGGGCACGGACGACGCCCACCCGGAGCGCTCCGTCCTCGGGGAACGCTATGAGCTCGGCGAGTCGCTCGAGACGACCGTCGGTGGCATAGAGAAACGTCGCGCCCGCGACCTCACGCTGGAGGCCGACGTCGACGTCCTGGTCCTACCGACCTCGGGGACGAAGGTCGCAGACGTGCTGGACGCGGCACGCCGCGCCTCGCTCGTCGACGACCACCGATTGGTCACCGTCCTGGACGTCGGCACCGACGAGTCGGCCTCCTACGTCGTCACCCGGACTGTCTCCGGCCCGGACCTGGGTACGCTGGCCGGCACCGCCGGACTCCCACCGGAACAGGCGCGTGCCGTGGTGGGAGAGACAACGGCGGCACTGCAGTCCGCCCGCCGCCACGGAGTACGTCACCTCGCGCTGCGCCCGGAATGTGTACACGTCACTCCGGATGGCGACGTCCTCGTCTCCGGTCTCGGCACCGACGCCGTCCTCCTCGGCGCCCCGGAGGAGTTCGCGGACTCCCCGCTCGAGGCCGACCACCGCGACGCCGCGGACATCGTGCGCCTGCTGTACCTGGCGCTGACCGGTCACCGCCCTACCGAGGACGCACCACGTCCCCGCGAGCTCCGCCCGGACACGCCAGGAGACCTCGACGACCTGTGCGCCCGGACCCTGGCGGGTGAGGGGCCACGGAGCACGGGTGAACTGCTGCGCCTCCTCGCGCCGTGGCCCGGCGTTGATCCGCAGGCGATGGCCGCCACCATCGTGCCGCGGGCCGGCACAGAGCCCGAGGAACCGGCATCCGAGACCGAGGCGGGCGAGCCCGACACCGGCCAGGAGGGTGCGGACACGGGCGACGCCGAGAACGTCGAGGATCCGGATGACGAGGCTCGCGCGGATGGCGCGGATGGCGCGGCTGCGGGCCTCGGAGCCGCCGCCGGCGGCGCGGCTGCGGCCGGGATCGGCCTCAGCCACGCCACACGCCCGAGCACCAGACCGACCTGGTCACCGGTGCGCGGCCGGGAGTCAGCGCCTCTTCGCACGTCCGCGGACGAGGCCGGACAGGCACCTCCACCGCCACCGCCTCCACCGCCGCCCGCCGACGACGTGTCGGGAGAGACGACGTCGGCCGGCGAGGCCGACACCGACGCCCCCGCTGACGCGCCGGCGTCCGAGGGCGCACCGGCGGACACGGACCAACCGGACCAGACGGCACAGCCCGAGCGCACGCTCCACCTGCCCGCCGGCGAGCGTCACCTCTCCACCGATGTCCCCGACTGGTCCGAGGTCGTCGGCCGTCTCGAGCTGCCGACCGACGCCCAGCTGGTCACCCCGGCGCGTACGATCTCCTGGTCCCCGCCCGGGCCGCCGGACACGTCCGCCCCGCCCGCGCCGTTCCCCGAGCTCGTCTCCTCCGCAGAAGCAGCTGGTGACGAGGCTGCCCATCCAGCCGGTCACGGACGCGGTGGGCAGGGCGCCGCCGCCGTCGCCGCCGCAGCGACCGCGGAGGCCCTGCGCAACGCCCTCGGCAAGGCTCGGGGCGGCGCGGAGCGCACTGCGGAACGCACACGGCAGGCGGCAGCCGCCGCCCGCAACTCGGCCGCGGCGCGGCGCACCGAACGCGAGCAGCCGGACGCACCTCCACCCGGACAGCCGGACCAGGCCACGGACCGGACCGGCTACGGCGCCGCAGCTGCTGCCGCCGCGCCCACCGCCGGTGGGACGCAGGCGCCGCCGCAGGACGGGGAGCCAGACCTGCTCTCCGAGATCGACGGGCCCGAGGTGCCGTTCGCAGAACGGCGCATGAACCCCACGCCCGTGGTGATCGTCGGCGTCGTCGCACTCGTCGTGATCCTCTTCCTCATTTCACTGCGGACCATCCTTGCGCCGCCGCCGCGCATCTCCCTGCCCGACAACGAGGTCACGCCGACGGCCGAGGAGACCACAGAGGAAGAGACCACCGAGGAGCCGACCGAGGAAGAGACGACGACGGAGGAGCCCACGGAGGAGGTCGAGCCGGTCATCGCCGATCTCGGCGTCCTCGATCCGGAGGGCGACGGTCAGGAGAACCCGGAGCTCACCCCGCGTGCGCTCGACGGCGACGCCGAGACGTTCTGGCGTTCGCGCTCCTATGTGGACCCCGAGTACGGCATGAAATCCGGCATCGGGCTCGCCGTCGACCTCGAGGAGACCTCGACCGTGCGGCGCGTGGAGATCGACCTCATGGGGCAGGGCGGCAACGTCGAGATCCGGGACACCTCCGCCGAGAACCCGACCGACGGCGAACCACTGGCCAGCGGGGAGATGGGGCCGGACAGCGTGTTCGAGTTCGACGAGCCGGTCCAGACGGACACCCTAGTGCTGTGGTTCACCCGGCTACCCGTGGCGGAGTCGGACGGCCTCAATCGCGTCGAGCTGGCCGAGCTGCGGGTGGGTTGAGGTCGGTTGAGGGTCGGCTGAGCCGCTTCCGCCTGGCGGACCCACTCTTCGGTGCGGGAACAATGGGCGCCTACCATCGGTTCCATCGACGGACATCCATCAACCCCGTGAGGACGACATGGCTGCACAGGAGAACACGCCCGAGTTCAGGGACGTCGTGATCGTCGGATCCGGCCCGGCCGGCTACACCGCCGCGGTCTACGCGGCACGTGCCAACCTGCGGCCGGTGGTCTTCGCCGGGGCGATCACCGCCGGCGGTGCGCTGATGAACACCACCGACGTGGAGAACTTCCCGGGCTTCCCGGAGGGGATCATGGGCCCCGAGCTCATGTCGAACATGGAGAAGCAGGCGGAGCGGTTCGGTGCCGAGATCCGCTACGAAGACGTCGTCTCCGTCGACCTCACGGGCGAGACGAAGACCGTCACCACGGACGACGACGAGACCCTCACGGCCCGCGCCGTCATCCTCGCCAACGGGTCCGCCTACCGTGAGATCGGCCTGGAGGGCGAGAAGCGCCTGAGCGGGCGGGGCGTGTCCTGGTGCGCCACCTGCGACGGTTTCTTCTTCCGTGAGAAGCACGTCCTCGTCGTCGGTGGCGGGGACTCCGCGATGGAGGAGGCCACGTTCCTGACGAAGTTCGCCGACCGCGTGACGATCGTCCACCGGCGCGACGAGCTGCGGGCCTCGAAGATCATGGCCGAGCGCGCCATGGCGAACGAGAAGATCGACTTCGCCTGGAACAGCGAGGTGGTCGCCATCCACGGTGAGGACAAGGTCACCGGCGCGACGCTGCGGGACACCGTCACCGGCGAGGAGCGCGAGATCGAGGCCACCGGCCTGTTCGTGGCCATCGGGCACGACCCGCGGACCGAGATCCTGGCCGGACAGGTCGAGCTCGACCCGGAGGGTTACATCCTCGTCAAGCACCCGACCACCGAGACGAACGTGCCCGGCGTGTTCGCGTGCGGCGACGCCGTCGACCACATCTACCGCCAGGCGATCACCGCCGCCGGGACCGGCTGCTCCGCAGCACTGGACGCCGAGCGGTACCTCGCCGACCTCGACGAGGCCGGCCGTCCGCAGCCCGAGGCCGCCCAGACCGACGGCGCCGAGGCGGACACCGCCAAGGCCGAGAGCGCGCTGGTCTGAGCATCGGCGTACCGTCCGTGGGCCCGTCGCCGCGGACGGTACGCCGCGCCCGACAGCACGGAAGGAGTGTGCGATGAGCAGTGTCACCGAGGTCACCGACAGCACCTTCGATCGCGAGGTGCTGCAGTCCGACAAGCCGGTCCTGGTGGACTTCTGGGCCGACTGGTGCGGGCCGTGCAAGCAGATGTCGCCGATCGTCGAAGAGGTCGCGGCACAGCACGGCGAGGCCATGACGTTCGCCAAGCTGGACACCGAGTCCAACCCGGAGACGACGGCGAAGTACGGCGTCATCTCGATCCCGACGTTCAACGTCTACGTCGGCGGTGAGTTGGTGAAGTCGATCGTCGGCGCCAAACCGAAGAGGACGTTCACCGAGGAGCTTTCCGAGTACCTCGGCTGAGCGGTCAGCGCTGCGTCAGTTCTGCCGCGGAGCGACGCCCAGTCGCCGTGGTGATGTCCTCCCGTCCCGCGCGATCTAGCCACGCCGGACAGCCGACACGACGAACGCCGCGCCGGTGAGAGACTGCCCTCGACGCCGACGGATACGGCGCAGTCACCGACGAGAGGCAGGATCATGAACGCACCGGGTGTGCAGGCAGGGCACGGCGAGCACGGTCGGCGGGACGCCGCCGCTGCCGCCGCCGCTGCCGCCGGCACCCGGCTCGACCCCTGGTTCTCCGCCTACGCCGATCGGGCCCACGGCATGCGCGCCTCCGAGGTGCGGTCGCTCTTCGCCGTCGCGAATCGGCCCGAGGTGGTCTCGCTGGCCGGTGGGATGCCGAACATCGAGGGGCTTCCGCTGGACTTCCTGTCCGAGATGACGGCCAAGTTGCTGCGTGAGCGGGGCTCGAAGGCGCTGCAGTACGGCGGCGGACAGGGCGAGGAGGAGCTGCGTGAGCAGATCGTCGAGGTCATGCGGTACGACCACATCCACGCCCACCCCGACGACGTCGTCGTCACCACCGGATCGCAGCAGGCACTGGATCTGGTGGCGGAGATCTTCCTCGACCCGGGGGACGTCGTCGTCGCGGAGGCGCCCAGCTACGTCGGGGCTCTCGGCGTGTTCCGTGCCTACGAGGCCGACGTGGTGCACGTGCCGATGGACGACGACGGCCTGGTACCCGACCTCCTCGACGCGACACTCACCGAGCTGAAGAAGGCCGGCCGCCCCGTCAAACTGCTCTACACGGTGCCGAACTACCACAACCCTGCGGGCGTGACGCTCTCCGAGGAGCGGCGGCCGAGGATCGTGGAGATCTGCCGGCGCCACCACGTGCTCATCCTCGAGGACAACCCGTACGGACTCCTCGGCTTCGACGCGGACCCTATGCCGGCGCTGCAGAGCTACGACGCCGAGGGCGTGGTCTACCTCGGCTCGTTCTCCAAGACCTTCGCGCCGGGGTACCGGGTGGGCTGGGCTTTGGCGCCGCACGCGGTGCGAGAGAAGCTCGTGCTCGCCTCCGAGGCGGCGATCCTGTCGCCGACGATGATGGGGCAACTCTCCATCGCGACGTACCTGTCCTCCTACGACTGGTACAGCCAGGTGAAGAACTACCGTGCGATGTACCGCGAGCGCCGCGACGCGATGCTGTCCGCGCTCTCGGAGTTCCTACCCGAGGCGTCGTGGACGGTGCCGGAGGGCGGCTTCTACACCTGGGTCACGCTGCCCAGCGGCCTCGACGCGCAGGCGATGCTGCCGCGAGCGGTCACGAACCTCGTCGCCTACGTCTCCGGTACCGCGTTCTTCGCGGACGGCCAAGGGCACGGCAACATGCGGTTGTCGTTCTGCTACCCGACGCCGGAACGCATCCGCGAGGGCGTGCGGCGCCTCGCCGACGTCGTCCGGGACGAGGCCGAGCTGGTCCAGATGTTCGGCACCGGCCCGCATCCCCATCCACCGCGGCCCGGGGACAGTGTCGACTTCCCGTCCCCCGATCAGGTCTGAGGAAGGTGTCCATGAGCGAGCAGTCATCCGCCGGTGCGCGCACCCGGCCGTCGGTCGCGGTGCTGGCGGGCGGCCTGTCGCACGAGCGCGACGTCTCGATCCGGTCCGGTCGGCGGGTGGCCGGTGTGCTGCGGGACGCGGGGCTCGCGGTCCATGTCCTCGACGTCGATTCCGAGCTGCTGCCGCATCTGCGTCACATCCGGCCGGACGTCGTCTGGCCGCTGGTGCACGGCTCGACCGGCGAGGACGGGTCGCTGCAGAACCTGCTCGATCTGGTCGGCGTCCCGTACGTGGGCAGCGAGGCGGCCGCGTGCCGGCTTGCCTCCAGCAAGCCCGTCGCCAAGGCACTGCTGCGCCAGGCCGGTCTTCCGACGCCCGACCATGCGGCCCTGCCGCAATCGGTGTTCCGTGAGGTCGGTGCCCGCACAGTGCTCTCCGCTGTCGAGGACACGTTGGGCCTGCCGCTGATGGTCAAGCCGGCCGCCGGTGGATCTGCGCTCGGCGTCACCGAGGTCAGCTCGACCGACCAGCTTCCGGAGGCGATGGTGGCCTGCTTCGCCTACGGCGACGTCGCACTGCTCGAGCGGGCCGTCCGCGGCGTCGAGGTCGCGGTCTCGGTGATCGACGTCGAGGGCGAACCGCGCGCGTTGCCCGCCGTCGAGATCGTCACGGACGGTCCGTACGACTACGACGCGCGGTACAACCCGGGCCGGAGCGAGTTCTTCACTCCGGCCAGGCTGGACGAGGGCCAGACGTCAGCGGTCCAGGAGCTCGCCGTCGCGGTCCACCGGACGCTCGGCCTGCGACACGTGTCCCGGACGGACATGATCCTCGACGACGACGGCGTCGCCTGGTTCCTCGACGTCAACGTCGCCCCCGGGATGACCGAGACCTCCCTCTTCCCCCAGGCTGCGATCGCCGACCCGCGAGACCTCGCCGACATCTACGTGGACATCGTCAGCACCGCCGCCGTCCGGCCCTGACCACCCCCTCGTGTCGACTCGTCAATCTTGTGCCCACTTGTCGGATCCGTGCCCACTCGTCAAAGCTGTGCAGGTCGGACATTGCGGGTCGCGGGCAACTGCGATCCCCTGTCCCTCGGCATCGCGTGGCTCGGCTGGGCGGGCGCCGCTCAGTCGGTGTTCGGCTCCACGTGTTCGACGTCCGGCGCGAGCGAGTCGAGAATCCGGTTGAGGTCCTCGACCGACGCGAACTCGATGGCGATCTTTCCCTTGCGCTGGCCGAGATTGACCTTGACTCGGGTGTCGAGGCGGTCGGACAGGCGCGTCGCAAGTCGGTCGAGCTGCTCGGTGTGCGCGTTCGTCCGCGGCCGACGCCGCATCTCCGGCGCCACCGGTTCGTCACCCAGCGCGACGATCTCCTCGGTAGCCCGGACGCTAAGACCCTCGGCGACGATCCGCTGCGCCAATCGCTCCATGGCAGCGGCGTCGGAGAGACCGAGCAACGCGCGGGCGTGTCCGGCCGACAGTACGCCGGCGGCCACCCGTCGTTGCACTAACGGAGGCAGCTTCATCAGCCGCAGAGTGTTCGAGATCTGCGGACGCGAGCGTGCGATCCGGGTAGCGAGCTCGTCGTGCGTGCACCCGAAGTCCTCCAGCAGCTGGTTGTACGCTGCGGCTTCCTCCAGCGGGTTGAGGTTGGACCGGTGCAGGTTCTCGAGCAGAGCGTCGCGGAGGAGGTCGGCGTCGCTCGTCTCACGGATGACGGCAGGGATGGTCGAGCTGTCCGCCGCCCTCGCAGCGCGCCACCGCCGCTCGCCCATGATGAGCTCGTAGGCGACGCCGTCCTCGGTCGGCTCCGCCATGGGGCGCACGACGACCGGCTGCAGAACTCCGACCTCCCGGATCGACGCAGCCAGTTCTTCGAGCTCCTCCTCGTCGAAGACCTCACGAGGTTGCCGCGGGTTCGGCATGATCGCCTCGACCGGGAGCTCGGCGAACGTCGCTCCGGGGACCGGGACAAGCTCGGGCTCTGCAGAACCTGCCGCTGCGCCGTCGCCGGTCGCGGACGTGTCGTCCGTCGCGTCGCGGCCGGAGGAGTCGTGGCCGGAGGAGGACGACGCCGCGGTCCGTCGTCCGGTTGTCGCCTTCTTCCGAGAAGGAGCTGCCGCCTTCTCGGTCGGGGTACCGACCTGCTCGGTCGAGCCGTCCGCGTCGTCGTCCGCGTCGGCGGCGGCCGTGTTCGCTGCCGACGCGCGTCCTCGGTTGGACCGGGTACCTGAAGCCTTGCTCCCGGCCTTCGACTTGCTCCGCTTCTGGCCAGGTTCCATCAGGGACCGTGCCGAGCGGTTCTCGGAGCGTCCCGAGCTTGTCTGCTCTGGGGACTCGTTCGCCGCTGGGTCGTCCGCGGACTCCGCGGATCCAGAGCCCGAGAAGAAGACATCGACCGGGCGTGCGATCGTCGCCGTCGCGGCGGTGCCCGCCTGCTGGCCTGAGTCGGTTGCCTCGCCCTCAGGTGGGGCGGATGGGATCAGGGCACCGATCCCACGGCCAAGGCCTCGACGCTTCTCGCTCATCAGTTCTCCTTCTCGGCGGCGGCCGGTTGCCCGGTAGTGGTGGTAGCGCGTTCCGCGATCTCCTTCGCGGCCTCGAGATAGGCCAGCGCTCCCGTCGAACCCGCGTCGTAGGTGAGCACTGTCTGGCCGTAGCTGGGCGCTTCGGAAATGCGGACAGAGCGAGGGATGGTGGCATCCAAGGTCTCGCGGGGGAAGTGCTGCCGAACTTCGGCGGCAACTTCGCGCGCAAGGTTGGTCCGCTTGTCAAACATTGTCAACAATATTGTTGACACGTGCAGGTCTGGGTTGAGGTGGCCCCGGATGAGGTCGATGTTCTTGAGCAGCTGGCTCAGGCCTTCGAGTGCGTAGTACTCGCACTGGATGGGGATGATGACCTCCCTTGCCGCCACGAACGCATTGATCGTCAGCAGGCCGAGGCTCGGTGGGCAGTCGATGATGATGTAGTCGAAGCGCGGAAGCCCCTCCGATTCGCGCTTCTCCACGTGGTCGCGGATCGCGTTCCTCAACCGATTCTCGCGCGCGACCATCGAGACCAGTTCGATCTCCGCACCGGAGAGGTCGATGGTCGCCGGCGCCCCGTACAGGCCGGGGATGTCTTCGGCAGGCTGGATCACGTCGCCCAGGGCCGTGTCATTGATGATGACGTCGTAGATCGACGGAGTGCCCGCGTGATGCTCGAGGCCGAGAGCGGTCGAGGCGTTGCCCTGCGGGTCGTTATCTATCACGAGGACGTTGAGTCCGCCTGTTGCCAGCGCCGCGGCGATATTGACTGCTGTCGTGGTCTTCCCGACTCCGCCCTTTTGATTCGCGATGGTGAAAATCCTCGTCTCCACCGGCCTGAGAAACGTGGAGCCATGCAGCTCGATCCGCTTCCTCGCGTCTTCGGCGAGCTGGGCTGCCAGAGGAGTGGTGTCGTCGACGACGGGCACGCTTCGCAGAAGAGCCGCGCGGCGCCTATCGTCCGGCCCGCTACCGCTCTGACCTGCGGAAATACCATTCTGTGCAGCTGGTTCGTCCTGCGGAGGCACAGCGCACCCTTCACTCGGCGTGACGATCTCCCGCTATCGTAAATGAGCTTCTGCCGCGCTCCGCGCATCGCTGCGGCGGGTCGCTGTTCCACGTGAAACCCCACGCCTGGTGACGCACGTTTCCGCTGTGGTGACCGCCGGAAAGCGTCCAGCCCACAGCGTCTCTGTCATCGCCGGCGCAGGGCATCTCGGCGCGCCATGTCAGAGGCCCCTCAATCCTCCGCCCCACTCCTGGTGCTCCCATGGCCGTTCATCCCTGGTGAATCGCGCCCTTCGCGGCACAGCTGCCTGGTGAACTGTTCGGAGCGAAGCCGATCGGACTTAAGCGGCACACAACCGTTTCACGTGAATCAGGGCGCCCGGAGCGCGTCCGCCGGTCCGAGTTCTGGCTTCCTGTCGTTCCTCGCGGGAAACCAGAGGGCACACACCGCGCCACGGCCGCGGCTCTCGGGAGGACGCCTCACGTGCGGCATCGTCGACACCGACTAAGCGCAGATAGTTCCGAGAGCCGCTCCGGACGCACCCGTACGCCCGCCGACGGCGCCACCCGAGACGCGAGTTCAGCGCGCAACTGGGCAGTCACGGCGGACCAGCAGTCACAGTTTGACCACACACGAAGGGACGTACTCTGTTTCGGAAGGCGTGGGTGCTAGTTTCACGTGGAACGAACTCTTTGATCCCGTGAAGGGAACCCGCTTCTGCGGCATCTGGCGCCGGTCCGGGTAGGCCAAAGCCTGCCTCCGCCCCCACGGCGGACCGCGTACATCCATGCCGAAACACAGCCTCACGCTCTCCTCACCTGTGGAAGTTGCCTTCTCACACCGAACGCACCTGCGCGGTCGCTGCCGCGGAGGTCACGCATGGTGGTCACGCGGGCCCGGGGTCCTCCAGACCCTGGGGTTCCGCTCCCCGCCCACTCCAACAAGGACCGGTCCGTTCCACGTGAAACGTGTCGCAAGTCTGCCCGCGACGGCAATGGGACCCAGGTGTCCGGACGAACCAGTATCCGCGCGCTCCACACATCATGGGCGATCGGGCAAGCATTCGGCCGGCGACGCACCACACGTCCGCCCATGGCTGGCGATCGCTCGCGGTCGCCCACGACTTCCGTCGCGGGGGAGAGTTCGCCCCATCGACCGATCGTCGCACCGCATCTCGTCAGAGCCGCGGCGGGAGCAACTCTCCCCGCCGGCCACGCCAAGCAAGACCTTGGACGGTTCCACGTGAAACCACGACCACGATCGCTGCAAACCTGCGCGTGCTCCAGCAGTCCCCGTACCGGAGTGTCCACTAGGCAGCGCCCACTTAAGGCAACCGACCTGACGGCCAACACACCCTCCCGGCCCTAACAGGGACACGGTCGTGGTCACCGTTCCAGTAGTACGTCCTCGACGATGTCGAGACGCGACGTCGTGGAGGCCATCCCGCATGTACTCCCAGCCGCGATGGTCCGCATCTCCTGGGACGAGGGCCCGGACTTTGCGTACGCACCACATGACGGCGGGCAAGCGCACCCCGTGGTCGGGTCACGTGTATCGTGCCGAGATTCAACCATCGCCCACAGCAGTACGGGCGGAGTAGCGCCCGGTACCTACTCCGACTGCCACCGGAACTTATCGCCACGCCGGCCTCCGTCTAACCCTTTCCCGTTTCACGTGGAACGAACCGTCCTCATTCCGTGGCTGCACTCGTACGCCCATGATCCGCGCCCCAGGACGCATCGCGTCGTCCCCACGGCGGCACCTTTACCGCCGGGGCAAGCCCTGCCTCACGGACCGCTAGTCCAACACATAGGTGGCCAGGCGCGCTCCTAGCGAGGGAGGGTCGCCTCCAGCCACGGCCTTCCCAGGGGTTCTGCAAGGTGCGTGCATTCCGTGCCACCGCAGTCGTCGCGGGTTCACCTCCACCACCACACCTTCGCGGTACACCTGACGATCACGGACGCTGCGGCAATACCACGTACCGCCCTCGCTTCCCTCGCGTTTGTGTCGGTACCTCCGCCTCGTAGCGAACTACGTACCCGGCTCGCTTGCGTCGCGGTTTCACGTGGAACCCACCTGCCTGGATTCCGCCCGAGGGCCTCAGACGGGGGCCTACACCGAAACCGCACACAGCAAGCCAATCCACTTCGAACCGACGACCAGCGGCGCGACGCCCACGCGCATCGCCCGACGGTGCGTTCGAGCATCCGACCATCGTCCCTTGCCGGCACACGCGCCGCCGCTTCAATCCCAGGCCTCATCCGTGACCACGCATGCTGGCGTTCGAACCGCCTTCCGGTGGCGGGCGGCGCCAATGTCTAGCCCCGCCGTGCACTCTTCGTCAACGCATCAGACTCGTTAACGAGGCCGTGTCTCCCAGCGCGACGAACGCGGCGCTGACCCCATGTCGGCGTACGCACCGCCCTCGCACGGCTCATCCGGTCGACGTCGTTCCACGTGAAACCGCACTATCCATCCGACGGCGTCGCCGCGCGGTTTCGGAGCGAACTCCACTAGCGTCGGCATCCTCCGCGAGATCCGCCACTCGCGCAGCCCACTGGCATCCCCCCATGCGCGCCAGACGCGCCTGCCACAGTCGGGAGCCTCCGCCCGCAAGAGGATGCTCGCCACCACAGCACCTCAGCACGTAACCGCCATCACGGGAGTGGACCCTTGAGGCCTAGCGATCCCACCGTTCCACGTGAAACCCGACGCAATGTCCGTCATTCCGCCCTCGGGTCGCCCCAGCACGCTGAGTGACCCATCGGCGTTACGCAACACGTTCGACGCGGCGCATGCCTCTCCCAAGTCCACGTCACAGGCGGCAACACGCTACGAGAACTTGCTCAGCCTCTGTGCCCGATTTGCCCCTCCGACCGTCCCGGGCGAATCCTTCTGGTCAGCAGAAGGAACGACGCTGCCCACCGCTCACGCCTCCTGTGGGATAAACGCACCTTGGCCTTGCCCACCAGACACTGGCGAGACGACCTTGTTCCGCACTGTCCCTCCACGCACCCAGCAGTACCCCGGGGAGCTTCCGGGGGTAGCGCGGCATTCCCGCTAACACGACCCGCACCATTTCAGGACATGCCACGACCGAACACACCGTTCCCCGCGCACCAGCGGGTTCCACGTGAAACGGAACCCTCGATGTGCCTCCTTCGCAGCTTGCCAGTCGCGAGCCGACGCCGGACACCGACTGGCGCCGGTCTCGGCGAGTTCCGGCCGACGTCCGCCGCCGGCGGATCCCGCAGTCGGCCGCCGATGCTGGCAGCGTATGAAGAGCCGGCACATCATCGACCATTCGCGGGACTTCACCGTCGTTACACATGCACCGCGATCTCCACAGACTGGCGGGTGGTGAAGGCTGAACGACCGAACTGGCGATCGCTCAACCTGGGAACCGTGCGTCGCCACGATAGAAGCCGCGAGCATGATCGCCGTAGCCGCGCCAACTAGAGGGCAGGCATTCGGCGCACACGATCGACGACTCGGCACAACAATGACCACTCGGCACAGGAATGACGAGTCGGCGCGACAGTGACCACTCGCGCCCGCCAATAGACGCTAGTTGCTAATCGTTCTCAACGGCGTTTGGTTGCCACGACCACGGTCGTGGCCTCTGCCGCTTCGACAGGTCGAACCTCGTGCACCGCGACGTCGTCCATCCTGGCCTTCCTCAGGACGTACTTCGCAGCCTCGAGCTCTTCGGTTGCCCGCTGACCTTTGAGCGCCACCAATCGGCCGCTGGGACGGATCAGCGGGGACGTCCACCGGGCAAGCTTGTCCATCGCCGCCACCGCTCGCGCGGTCACCACATCGAACGTCGCCCGCCCGTGCAGTTCCTCAGCGCGGGCATGCTGCACCGTCACGTTGTCGAGATCCAGTTCCTCGAGCACGTCGGTCAGCCATCTCACCCGACGTTCCATCGGCTCCACGAGGTGGATGTCGAGATCCGGACGCATAACGGCCAGAACCACGCCGGGAAAGCCCGCGCCGGTTCCCACGTCGGCCACGCTTGCTGCAGAACCTACGAACGGTTCGACCGCCGCAGAGTTCACGATGTGCCGACTCCACAGGCGCGGTAGCTCGCGGGGGCCGATGAGCCCGCGCAGCTCACCCTCCTCCGCGAGCATCTGCGCGAAGTGCTCGATCGGAGCCCACGCGAGTCCGAACAGCTCACGTACCCCCGCCGGCGGCTCTTCCAGCTCGGGCGCAGTCATCAGCGCTAGGCGGGGTGCACCACGACGTGCCGGTCCGACTCCGCTCCCTCCGAGTCACTCACCAGGCCCGCCGCAGCCACGACGTCATGGACGACCTTCCGCTCGAACGGATTCATCGGGTCCAGGTGTTCGTCCTGGCCCGACTCCTTCACACGCGCGATCGCCGCTTCAGCCATCTGCGTCAGTTCCGCCTTGCGTCCTCGTCGGTAGCCCGCGATGTCCAGCATGAGCCGGCTCCGCTCGCCCGTCTTCGCTTGGACCGCTAGCCGCGTCAGTTCCTGCAGCGCGTCGAGCACCTCACCATCTTTACCCACCAAGCGCTTGAGCCACCGTGATCCCGTCTCCTCCGAGACCACCTCGACCGCCGCCCGGCCGTGGTCGACGTCGATATCGATGTCACCGTCGAGATCCGCGATGTCGAGGAGCTCCTCGAGGTAATCCGCGGCGATCTCGCCCTCCTCCTCGAGGCGCTTGACCATGTCGGCCTCAGCCTGTCCCACCGACTCGGTCACGGTTTCAGTCTCCTCGCTCACAGTGGTACCTCCAGTTGCCGCGTGGGCGGCGTCGTCGATCTCAGCGATGTGTCCTGCATCAGGACCGTTCCGCCGCCTACTTCTTACGGCCCTGGTTCTTCGCCTGGGCCTTCCTCTTCGCCGCGGCCGCCCGTCGCTGCGCGGCCCGTTCGTCGTAGCGCTTCTGTGCCCGTTCTGCAGGAGTGAGTCCATCCTTGCCGATCGGGCCCTCGTCCGCAGAGGCTGCCGAAGCGGCGGACTCCCCACTCCCGGCGTCGCCACTCGCAGCCGCGGCCGGCTCTCCGTTCGAGGCCGACGCGGTACCAGACGTACTCGCCGGACGGCTCCCGCCCGACTTCTTCGCGCGGTCCTTGCGCTTCGGTTGCACCCGCTGACCCGACGGCTTCGAGCCCTCGCTCACCCCATCGTCCGGCTGCTTGTTCTCCTCCTCCAGCGGAGGAAGGCCCTTGCGCTCCCGCTTCTTGGCGATCCGCTCCTGTCGGGCCTCGTATGCCTCCGACCCCGGCGCCGGCTGACGACGGATCGTGTAGAACTGCTGACCCATCGTCCACATGTTGGAAATGGTCCAGTAAATGAGGACACCGATCGGGAAATACACTCCGGAGAAGGCAAAGATGAACGGAAAGATGTACATCAACATGCGTTGTTGACGTGCCATCGGATTGTCCAGAGCCGACTGCGGCATGTTCTTCATCGTCAACTGCCGCTGCGAGAAGAACATCGTCGCCGACATGATGACGATCATCACCGCGGCAACGATCTTGACCGTGATATCTGGGGACTGGAGGAACGTCTCCGAAATCCGGGCGCCGAAGAGCGTCGAACTCTCCGCCTGTGCGGCGTATTCCTGGGTCAGCGGCCCGATCGAATCGCGCGGGTACTCGCCGACGGATAGCGGTCCGAGTGAGTGCAATACCCGGAACAGTGCGAAGAAGATCGGCATCTGCAGCAGAATTGGCAAGCACGACGCGAAGGGATTCGTCCCGTGCTTGCGATACAGCTCCATCATTTCCTGCTGCATCTTCTGGCGCGAGGCGGGGTCCGTCTTCCCCTTGTACTTCTTCTGGAGTTTCTGCATCTCGGGCTGGACGAGCTGCATCCCGCGTTGCGCTTTGATCTGCTTGAAGAACAGCGGAATGATCAGGATCCTGATCACCACGGTCAGACCGACGATCGAGAGCACCCACGCGGCACCGGACCCCTCGGTCATGCCGAGCCACACGAGCAGGTCGTGCACTCCGACCATGATCCAGGCCACGGCGACCTTGATCGGGTAGAGAATTGTGTCGAACCAGTCCATGCGGTGTGTGCTCCTAGTAATCCTGCGGCGCGTGCGATCGCGCCCCACGCGTATCTGCCCCGAGGGTACGTGCTCCGGCGTCAGGACCCGAACCACCGGGCACACCCGGCTCCGGTGTCCCGCCCCGGTTCGACCACCGGCCGCGGGGTGGAACGTGGTCGACACCTCCCGCGCTCCATGGGTGGCACCGCAGCACCCGCCCCACGGCGAGCGCCGTACCCTTCAGCGGACCGTGCCGTCGGAGCGCGGTGATCGCGTAGGCCGAACACGAGGGGTAGTAACGGCACGTCTGGGGAAACCACGGCGAGACGATCGTCTGGTACCCCCGCACGAGGACAACGAGTAGCCAAGTCAGCGGGTTCCGTGACCGCGTCCTCATCGGTTCACGCTCGATCTGGCTCCACGACGCTGCGCCTTGTGCAACGCGACGTCCACGTCCCGGGCCAACTCGGCGCTCGTGGCCCGTGACGCTGCGGGAAGAGCCCGGACAACGATCCTGGTTCCAGGCCACAGCTGGCTCACACGGTCTCGCATGACATGGCGCAGCCGACGCTTGACCCTGTTGCGCGAGACCGCGTCACCCACCGCCCGCGGCACGACAAAGCCGACGAGCACCGGGTTCTCGTCCCGGTCGCTCGCCGGCGCCGAAGGGCCTGAGCCCGCCACATGCACGACGACCCGCCGTGCCCCGCCTCGCGCCCCCCGGCGAACTGCGTCGGTGAAGTCCTCCGACCGGCGCAGCCGATTCCGGGTCGGCAGCACTCGCGGGTCAGGCGGAGATCTTGGCGCGACCCTTGCGGCGACGCGCGGAAAGGATGGCGCGGCCGGCCCGGGTGCGCATGCGCAGGCGGAACCCGTGCACCTTGGCCCGGCGCCGGTTGTTCGGCTGGAAAGTGCGCTTGCTCACGGCTTACTCCAAAACGCTCGGTCTTCGTCAGGCCCCGCGTTCCGGGGCAGAAAGGCTCTGCTCGCGTTCTCAGGTCCGACACACGACACACGCCGCGGGCACACCACAAGATCCGTCGAGACGGCCTGTTCACGATACGCGAGGCCGATGAGGGGGTCAATCACGGGCGGCCGTGCACACCTGTGGACCGAGCCACATCAACCATCGCGTGAAGCCCGACCGCGAGTGTGCCAACAGAGCCGCACAGTCTCGCGGGTCCTGCGCGGTGAGGACTTACCCACACTTGTGGACAACTGTGTGGACGAGGCACTGTCATGGGACACTGCTGTCTTCAGCCTCGTCGATGGAGACGCCGACCGTACACGCCCGGGGGGACTCAGTTGCCGGAGAACGAACCGATCACCGAGAGCTGGGCACGGGCGGTCGACCTGCTCACCTCCCGGGGAGAGATCGGCCGAGCCCAGCTCGCCTTCGTCGGCCTGACCCGTCCTCTCGGTGTCATCGACGGCACCATCCTGCTCGCCGTCCCGAGCGATTTCGCCAAGGATTTCCTTGAGACCCGCGCACGAGTGCCCATCACCGAGGCACTGGCCGAGGTCGTCGGTGAACCGGTCCGCTTCGCCGTCACGGTCGATCCCACCCTGGAGGACGCTCCCGCGCCGGCCGCTCCGGCCCAGGACGCTGAGCCGGAGCCCAGCCCGCCGTCCGCCCGCACCCCGGCCCGGGCACCGGAGGAGCGTCCCTTCCCCCAGCGCTCCGCCGCCGACCGCGGCAGCTCGGTCGAGGACGGCATCGACTCCGCACGGCTGAACCCGAAGTACACCTTCGAAACGTTCGTGACCGGGTCCTCGAACCGGTTCGCCCACGCAGCTGCAACGGCGGTCGCCGAGGCGCCGGCCAAGGCCTACAACCCCTTGTTCATCTACGGCGGTTCCGGTCTCGGTAAGACGCATCTGCTGCACGCCATCGGCCATTACGGTCGCAATCTGTATCCGGGCATCCGGGTGCGGTACGTCAACTCCGAAGAGTTCACGAACGACTTCATCAATTCGATCCGCGACGACAAGGCAGAAGCGTTCCAGCGCCGCTACCGCAACGTCGACGTCCTGCTCGTCGACGACATCCAGTTCCTGGGTGGCAAAGAGCAGACCGTTGAGGAGTTCTTCCATACCTTCAACTCGCTCCACAACGACAACAAGCAAGTAGTCATCACCTCGGACCTACCCCCGAAGCAGCTCGAAGGGTTCGAGGACCGCCTGCGTTCCCGGTTCGAGTGGGGTCTGCTCACCGACGTCCAACCACCGGATCTGGAAACCCGGATCGCGATCCTCCGGAAGAAGGCGGTCAACGAGAATCTGCAGGCCTCGCCCGAGGTCCTCGAGTACATCGCCTCGCGCATCTCGACGAACATCCGCGAGCTCGAGGGCGCACTGATCCGCGTCACGGCATTCGCGAATCTCAATCGTCAGCCGGTCGAGCTCTCCCTCGCCGAGATGGTCCTCAAGGACCTCATCACCGACCCGGAGGGTGAGGACATCACGCCGTCGCTCATCATGAGCCAGACGGCGAACTACTTCTCGATCACCATCGAGGCCTTGTGTTCCGCCGACCGGTCACGGGTGCTCGTCAACGCGCGCCAGATCGCGATGTACCTCTGCCGTGAGCTGACCGACCTCTCGCTGCCGAAGATCGGTCAGCTCTTCGGCGGCCGCGACCACACCACCGTCATGCACGCCAACCGCAAGATCCGTGAGCAGATGGCCGAGAAGCGGTCGACGTTCAACCAGGTCACGGAACTGACGAACCGCATCAAGCAGAAGGCGCGCAGTTCCTGAGCTCACATTGCGGCTACGTCCCCGCCCGCGTACCGAGACGGCTCTTGTCATCACCGCGCCTTCACGGGTACGCGATTCACAGCTGTGCACAAGTCTGTGGACGAACGTGGACAACCCCGCGCCGAACAGTGGACGAATGACAAGCTTCCGGTGGACGTGTGTGGTGCAGAACGTCAGGATCCACTGCCACCGGCCGTCGCCCACACGTGTGATCACCACGCCGCCCACAGCGCCACCCGCCGTCTGACCAGCAGAAACACTCGATCTCCACAGAGTCCACAACGGCTATGACGCTGATGACCCTGTAAGACCGATCGAGATGTGGAGAACCACCAAGGCCCGGCCGGCGCGGATGACTCACATCGGATGTCGTTCCACCTACCGAGCCTCCCGCTCACTCGCATAAGGTTGCTGTCTGCGCCGTGTGCACGACCGCCCGCGGCGCGGGCACCGTCGTCGAGAGAGGGTCATCCATCGTGAAGTTTCGGGTCGAACGTGACGTGCTCACCGAGGCTGTCACCTGGACGGCACGTTCCCTCCCGACGCGGCCGCCCGTGCCCGTGCTCGCCGGCGTCCGACTCGAAGCCTCCACCGAAGGCACCCTCACCTTGTCGAGTTTCGACTATGAGGTCTCGGCGCGATCCCAGACACCCGCTGAGGTCGAGGTCGACGGCGTGGTCCTCGTGTCCGGACGGCTGCTGGCCGACATCTGCAAGGCCCTGCCCGCCAAGCCGGTCGAGGTCGAACTCGACGGATCCAAGGTTGTCCTCACCTGTGGCGCGTCGCGGTTCACGCTGCTGACAATGCCCGTCGACGACTATCCCGCCCTTCCTGCGCTTCCGGAACTCACCGGCAGCATCGATGCCGACGTCTTCGCCGAGGCCGTCGCACAGGTGACCATCGCGGCCAGCCGGGACGAGACGCTGCCGCTGCTCACCGGTGTACGTGTGGAGATCGAGGGCGAGAAGATGACGCTCCTGGCGACCGACCGTTACCGCCTCGCGCTGCGTGAGCTCGCGTGGCACCCCGCCTCACCGTCGGTCTCCACCGCGGCCCTCGTCCGTGCCAGGACCCTGTCCGACGTCGCGAAGTCGATGACGTCGGCCGGCCAGGTCGACGTTGCGCTCGCTGCGGACGGTGCGTCCGGCCCGGCCGCGTTGGTCGGATTCGAGGCCGGCGGACGGCGCACCACGTCGCTACTGGTCGAGGGCGACTACCCGCCGGTGCGGCGACTCTTCCCGGATTCGACGACGTCCTACGCTGTCGTCGCCACCCAGCAGCTCATCGACGCCGCACGCCGCGTCAGCCTGGTGGCCGAACGAAACACCCCGGTGCGGATGTCGTTCAGTGAAGGCCAGGTGGTCCTCGAGGCGGGGCAAGGGGACGACGCGCAGGCCTCCGAGGCGCTCGAGGCGTCCTTCACCGGCGAGGACATCACGACCGCGTTCAACCCGTTCTACCTTCTCGACGGTCTCGGGGCGCTGACCACCCCGTTCGTCAGGATGTCGTTCACCCATCCGTCGAAGCCGGCCGTCATGACCGGTCAGGCGGAGCTCGAGGGCGACGACGAGTCCGCGTTCCGCTATCTGTTGATGCCGATCCGTTTCGCGGGCTGACCGACATAGCGACACCAGCTTCGAAAGAGGGATCCATATGCACATCGGCATGGTCGGCCTGGGCCGCATGGGCGGGAACATGGCCGAACGTCTTCGGGCCGCCGGGATCGAGGTGACCGGGTTCGACATGGACCCGAACACCACGGAGGTCGCCACCCTCGCTGATCTTGTAGCGGCGGTGCCGTCTCCGCGTCGGGTGATCTGGGTCATGGTGCCGGCCGGGGACCCGACGGCCGCGGTGCTCCGCGACCTGGCCGATCTGCTCGATGAGGGCGACGTCGTTGTCGAAGGCGGCAACTCCCACTTCCAGGACGACCGTGACAACGCCGCGACCTTGTCCGCACAAGGCGTGAAGTACGTCGACGTCGGTGTCTCCGGCGGCATCTGGGGCCGGGACAACGGCTACGGCCTCATGGCAGGCGGCGATACCGAAGACATCGAGTTGCTGCTCCCGGTCTTCGACGCGCTGCGGCCGGAGGGTCCGCGCGAGGAAGGGTTCGTCCACGCCGGTCCGGTCGGCGCCGGGCACTACGCGAAGATGGTGCACAACGGCATCGAGTACGGCCTGATGCAGGCGTACGCCGAGGGCTACCAGCTCCTCGAGGCCCGCGAGGACCTCATCCCGGACGTGGCACCGGTGATGAACGCCTGGCGCCGAGGCACCGTGGTGCGGTCGTGGCTGCTGGATCTCATGGTCCGGGCGGTCCAGGAGGATCCCGGGCTGGATGACATCACCGGCTGGGTCGAGGATTCGGGCGAAGGCCGCTGGACCATCATGGAAGCCATCGACGACGCCGTACCGGTGCCGGTGATCTCGGCCGCCTTGTTCGCGCGGTTCTCCTCGCGCCTGCCGAACTCCTCCGCCATGCGTGCGGTGGCAGCATTGCGGCAGCAGTTCGGGGGCCACGCCGTGCGGCCGGCCGAGCAGGGCACTGCCGGGACGCCGGATCCCGCGGCCACCGAGGACTGAGACCACCGCAGAAGGAGGGCGCGGATGTATGTGTCCGACCTCGCCCTCGACGACTTCCGCTCCTACGACGAGCTCGTGCTCGCACTGGAGCCGGGCGTCACGGCGTTCATCGGCCCGAACGGTCAGGGCAAGACCAACCTGGTCGAGGCGATCGCCTATCTCTCGACGTTCTCGAGCCACCGTGTGGCGGCCGACGCCGCCCTGGTGCGCCAAGGCACCACTGGCGCGGTCGTGCGTGCCAAGGTGGTTCACGGCGAACGCCCGAGTGTCGTCGAGCTCGAGATCGTCGCCGGCAAGGCGAACCGCGCGCGGCTGAATCGCACGGCCGTGCGTACCCGCGAAGCTCTCGGAGTGGTCCGCACCGTCGTCTTCGCGCCGGAGGATCTCGAGCTCGTCAAGGGAGACCCCGGGAGCCGCCGGCGGTTTCTCGACGACCTCGTCGTCCTGTTGACGCCCCGCCTGGCGGCCCTGCGCAGCGAGTACGACAAGGTGCTGCGGCAACGTGTGGCGCTACTGAAATCGGCGGGAGCGGCACGTCGGCGCGGAGGCCGGGAAGACAGCGGCACGCTCGAGGTCTGGGACGCCCAGCTCGCCGACGTCGGCGCACAACTGGTGGCGGCACGCGCCGAGGTGGTGCGGCTCCTGCGACCGCATGTCGCAGCGGCGTACGAGCAGGTCAGTTCGGGGCAGGGTCCGGCACGGATCGACTACCGCGCGAGCATCGACGTCGTCGACGAGGTTCCGGATCCGGACACGGCGCTGCTGGGTGATCCGGGCGAGGCCGGCGATTCCGCGCGGGCGACCGTGGACGAGCGCGAGAAAGCCCTGCGGGACACCACAGCGGTCCGGGACCGACTGCTCGCAGCCATGGGGCGGCTGCGCGAGAAGGAGATCGAACGCGGCGTCGCACTCGTCGGCCCCCATCGCGACGACCTCGCGCTCACGCTCGGCACGCTCCCCGCCCGAGGCTTTGCCAGTCACGGTGAATCCTGGTCTTACGCCCTGGCTCTGCGCCTGGGCTCCTACCAGGTCCTCCGTGAGGACGACACCTCACCGTGGGGGCCTGACGGCGAGCCCGTCCTCATCCTCGACGACGTGTTCGCCGAACTGGACTCGCGGCGTCGTGCCCGGCTCGCCGAGCTGGTCGCGGCGAGCCAGCAGGTCCTCATCACCGCTGCGGTGGCCGAGGACGTGCCCGACGGACTGGCCGGCGCGCGATTCGACGTACGCGACGGGGCGGTGACCCGTGTCTGACCAGACCTGTCCCCTTGCGGAACCGGACCCATCGGGCCGGTCTGAAGATCCGGGCGCCTCGGCCTCAGGAGGCGATCACGAGCAGGACGACGCCGTCGCGCGTCTCGCGCTGGAGCGGGCCCGCGAAGCGGCCCGCGCGCAGGGGTACCGGCGCACCCGGCGGCGCCGCCCGTCCAGCGGTCCGACGGGCGCGGCAGACCCCGCCGATCCTGCCGGCGGTGACGAACCGTCATCGTGGCGACCAGGCCCGGGGATGGGCCACGCGATCTCTGGTCCCGGGCCGTCCCGGCGCGACCCGCAGCCACTGGGTGGAATCGCGGAGCGGATGCTGCTCGAACGCGGCTGGAGCGTGCCGGTCAACGTCGGCGGCGTGGTCGGTCGCTGGCGCGAGGTGGTCGGCGACCAGGTGGCCGATCACTGCGAGGTGGAGACCTTCGACGACGGAGCGCTGGTGCTGCGCACCACCTCGACCGCGTGGGCGACACAGGTACGCCTGCTGATCCCGCAGCTCGAGAAGCGCCTCGCCGAGGAGGTCGGCGACGGTGTCGTCACCTCGATCACGGTCCTCGGTCCGGGCGGTCCGAGCTGGAAGTACGGCCGGCGCTCGGTACGTGGTCGTGGGCCCCGCGACACGTACGGCTAGTCGGACTGTCGCGTCACATCGACCTCCATCGGCAGCGCGACACGGTGCTGTGGATAACGCTGTGGATATTCGGAGTTTTCCGCGTCGGCGCTGTAGAATGGACCGACCCGCCCACAGCATGCGTCAGCGTGCCGTGGGTCCATGCGGTGGCCGCACACCCGGGTGCCGAAACCTGAGTGCGGCGGCGCGCTGCCCGCGAGACGAGGAGAGCCTACGACGTGGCTGACCACCGTGCCGAAGCTGCCGATCATCCCGACAACACGGACGCTCCACCGGTAGTGCCGGCACCATCGGTCTCCAGCCCCGGAACCGTACCGCCCGACCAGGCCTACGGAGCCGAGAACATCACCGTTCTCGAGGGGCTCGAAGCCGTCCGCAAGCGTCCCGGCATGTACATCGGCTCCACCGGAGAACGCGGTCTGCACCACATGGTGCAGGAGGTCGTCGACAACTCCGTCGACGAGGCGCTCGCGGGGTACTGCGACCGGATCGAGGTCACGATCCTGCCCGACGGCGGAGTCCGGGTGGTCGACAACGGCCGCGGCATCCCGGTGGGCGTCATCGAGTCCGAGGGCAAGCCCGCCGTCGAGGTGGTGCTGACGGTCCTACACGCCGGGGGCAAGTTCGGCGGCGGCGGGTACGCCGTCTCCGGTGGCCTGCACGGCGTGGGCGTCTCGGTGGTCAACGCGCTGTCCCACCGCCTCCAGGTCGAGGTCAAGACAGACGGTCACGTCTGGACCATGGGTTTCGTCGACGGGATCCCCACCGGCCCGTTGAGCAAGGGCGAGCCGACCGAGGAGACCGGTACCGCCGTCACCTTCTGGGCCAACGACGACATCTTCGAGACCACGGACTACAACTTCGAGACGCTTCGTGGTCGGTTCCAGCAGATGGCCTTCCTCAACAAGGGACTGGAGATCACGCTCATCGACGAGCGCTCGGGTGTCACCGACGTCGGCGACGAGATCACCGGTGACGAGGCGGGCACCGAGGACGACCACCGTCCCGGCCACCGCGAGGTGACCTTCAAGTACGACAACGGCCTCATCGACTACGTCGAGCACCTCAATTCGACCAAGCGGGTCGAGGCGATCAACCCGGAGATCATCAGCCTGGAGGCGGAGGACACCGACAAGGAGATCTCCCTGGAGATCGCCATGCAGTGGACCTCAGGGTTCTCCGAGTCCGTGCACAGTTACGCGAACACCATCAACACCACCGAGGGCGGCACGCACGAAGAGGGGTTCCGTGCAGCGCTGACCTCGCTGATGAACAAGTACGCGCGTGACAAGGGGCTGCTGAAGGAGAAGGACGACAACCTCGTCGGCGAGGACATCCGGGAGGGACTGACCGCTGTCATCTCCGTCAAACTCGGCGAGCCGCAGTTCGAGGGGCAGACCAAGACCAAGCTCGGCAACACCGAGGCGCGCACGTTCGTCCAGACCCAGCTGTACGGGCACCTGGGCGATTGGCTCGACTCGCACCCGAACGAGGCGCGGGACATCTTCCGCAAGTCGCAGCAGGCTGCCGCCGCCCGTCTGGCGGCGCGCAAGGCCCGCGAGGCGACGCGCCGCAAGGGTCTGCTGGAGTCGGTGTCGATGCCGGGCAAGCTCAAGGACTGCTCGAGCCGCGACGCCCGGGTCTCGGAGATCTTCCTCGTCGAGGGTGATTCCGCCGGCGGTTCCGCCGTGCAGGGGCGCGACCCCGAGCACCAAGCGATCCTTCCGCTGCGCGGCAAGATCCTCAACGTCGAGAAGGCCCGGCTGGACCGTGCGCTCGGCAACGCCGAGATCCAGGCGCTCATCACTGCGTTCGGTACGGGCATCGGCGAGGAGTTCGACATCGCCAAGCTGCGCTACCACAAGATCGTGCTCATGGCCGATGCCGACGTCGACGGTCAGCACATCGCGACGCTGCTGCTCACTTTGCTGTTCCGCTACATGAAGCCCCTCGTCGAGGGCGGACACGTCTACCTGGCGCAGCCGCCGTTGTACCGGCTGAAGTGGACGAACGCCGAGCACCAGTACGTGTACTCGGACCGCGAGAAGGATGCCCTCCTCGCTGAGGGCGCGCGCGCCGGCAACCGGCTGCCGAAGGAGGGGGGCGTCCAGCGGTACAAGGGCCTCGGCGAGATGAACGATCAGGAGCTGTGGGAGACGACGATGAATCCCGAGACGCGCACCCTGCGTCAGGTGACCATCGACGACGCCGCTGCTGCGGATGAGATGTTCTCCATCCTCATGGGTGAGGACGTGGAGTCGCGGCGGACGTTCATCCAGCGCAACGCCCACGACGTCCGGTTCTTGGACATATGAGGAGCGAGCTTGCGAGCACCGCAGATATGTCCCGTGGGTTCTGCCATATGAGGAGCGAGCTTGCGAGCACCGCAGATATGTCCCGTGGGTTCTGCCATATGAGGAGCACCTGACCGCGGGTGCCGGCACCCGACCTCCACCGACACATGAGTCACCAGAAGAACTGAGAGACACCCTGTGACCCAGCCTCCCACCGGAGATACGCCCGACCACGCCACCGGCAGCGACGGCACCGAGGACGTTGTCGCCGTGCGCGACAGGATCGAGCGTGTCGACCTCCAGGTCGAGATGCAGCGCTCGTACCTCGACTATGCGATGTCCGTCATCGTCTCGCGTGCGCTGCCGGACGTCCGTGACGGCCTGAAGCCGGTGCACCGCCGCGTGCTCTACGCCATGTACGACGGTGGCTACCGCCCGGACGCAAGCTTCTCCAAGTGTTCGCGCGTGGTCGGCGACGTCATGGGCCACTACCACCCGCACGGGGACACAGCGATCTACGACGCGTTGGTTCGCCTGGTCCAGCCCTGGTCGATGCGGCACCCGCTGGTTACCGGCCAGGGCAACTTCGGGTCGCCGGGGAACCTCGGGGCGGCGGCCCCTCGGTACACCGAGTGCAAGATGGCGCCGCTGGCCATGGAGATGGTCCGCGACATCGACGCCGAGACCGTCGACTTCCAGGACAACTACGACGGGCACACCCAGGAGCCCACCGTCCTGCCGGCCCGGTTCCCGAACCTGCTTGTCAACGGCTCCGAGGGCATCGCCGTCGGTATGGCCACGCGCATCCCGCCGCACAACCTGCGTGAGGTGGCCGACGGCGTCCAGTGGTTCCTGCGCAACCCCGAGGCCACCAAGGAAGAGCTCCTGGGCGAGCTCATGCTCCGGATCAAGGGCCCGGACTTCCCCACCGGGGCCACGGTGCTGGGCACCAGGGGCATCGAGGAGATGTACCGCACGGGCCGCGGCTCGATCACCCAGCGAGCCGTGGTCGAGGTCGACGAGATCGACGGCCGTCAGTGCCTCGTCGTGTCCGAGCTGCCGTATCAGGTCAACCCGGACAAGCTCGCCGAGAAGATCGCCGACGGTGTGCGGGAGGGCAAGCTCGCGGGCGTCGCCGACATCCGTGACGAGTCCTCGGGGCGCAACGGCCAGCGCCTGGTCATCGTGCTCAAGCGCGACGCCGTGGCCAAGGTCGTGCTCAACAACCTGTACAAGCACACCCAGCTGCAGGACAACTTTCCGGCGAACATGCTGGCCCTGGTCGACGGCGTGCCGCGTACGCTCAGCCTCGACGGGTTCGTCCGGCACTGGGTGAACCACCAGATCGACGTCATCGTCCGGCGCACGCGGTTCAAGCTCCGCAAGGCCGAGGAGCGGATCCACATCCTGCGGGGCCTGCTCAAGGCGCTGGACGCGCTCGACGACGTCATCGCCCTCATCCGGCGTTCCCCGACGGTCGACGAGGCACGCACCGGCCTCATCGAGCTGCTGGACATCGACCAGGTCCAGGCCGAAGCCATCCTCACGATGCAGCTGCGGCGGCTGGCCGCCCTGGAACGGCAGAAGATCGTCGACGAGTACGAGGCGCTCGAGGCGGAGATCGCCGATTACCACGACATTCTGTCCTCACCCGAGCGCCAGCGCACCATCGTCGGTGAGGAACTGGACGCCGTCGTCGCTCGATACGGAGACGAGCGGCGCACCACGATTCTCCCGTTCGACGGCGAGATGAGCGTCGAGGACCTCATCCCCGAAGAAGACATCGTGGTGACCATCACCCGCGGCGGTTACGCCAAGCGCACCCGGGTGGACAGCTACCGTTCCCAGCGCCGCGGAGGCAAGGGTGTGCGTGGCGCCCAACTGCGCGAGGACGACATCGTCGAGCACTTCGGGGTGACGACGACGCACCACTGGCTGCTCTTCTTCACGAATCTCGGCCGGGTCTACCGCGCCAAGGCGTACGAACTCCCGGAAGGTGGGCGTGACGCCAAGGGGCAGCACGTGGCGAACCTGCTGGCGTTCCAGCCGGGCGAGACCATCGCCCAGGTGGTGCCGCTGCGCGACTACGACCAGAACGACTACCTCGTCCTCGCCACCGAACGGGGCCTGGTGAAGAAGACTCGCCTGCGCGAGTACGACTCGAACCGTACCGGCGGTGTCATCGGCATCAACCTGCGTGAGGACGAGGACGGCAACCCCGACCGGGTGATCGCCGCCCGGCTGATCGACGCCACCGACGACCTCCTGCTCGTCTCCCGCAAGGGTCAGTCGTTGCGGTTCACCGCGACGGACGAGGCGCTGCGGCCGATGGGCCGGGCGACGTCGGGCGTGACCGGCATGAAGTTCCGCGACGGTGATGAGCTGCTCGCCATGGACGTGGTCCGCGACGAGTCCCAGGTCTTCGTGGTCACCGAGGCCGGCTTCGCCAAGCGCACCTCCGTCGCCGAGTACCGGGTCCAGGGCCGTGGCGGTCTGGGCATCAAGGTGGCGAACCTCGTGGAGGAGCGCGGCGACCTGGTCGGCACGCTCATCGTCGATGACGAAGACGAGGTCCTGGTCATCATGGGCAGCGGGAAGGTCGTCCGTTCTGCTGTGTCCGAGGTCAACCTCACCGGCCGGAACACCCAGGGTGTGACCTTCGCCCGACCGGACAAGGGCGACCGCATCATCGCCGTCGCCCGGAACGTCGAACGTGAGGTGGATGCCGAGGTCGGGATCGAGCCGACCGGCGCCACCGCCGAGTCCGGAGCCTCACCGGCGGAGAGTGACGCGGTAGCGTCGCGGATGGACGACGGCGACGCGACCAGCGCCGCGGACACCGAGGGCACTGACGGAGGACAGGCATGAGCAGCACGACGTCCGGTGGGCCGAGCGCCCCACCGCCGCCTCCGGGCGAGGACCCGGGGGACACCGCCCCGCGCACCCAGAGCCTGCGGCAGAGCCTGAGCGAACGCATCGGCACCCAGACCGCGGGCTCGGCGGAGTCCGCGGCCGACAGCCCACGCACGAGTGCGGCGCCTCCGCCTGCCGACTCCGATCCGGCCGGGGGTGCGGGCAGCGCCTCCCGGCCCGTCGCGGCCGGCCCGCGGAAGGTGCGGCTGTCGATCTCGCGGGTGGACCCGTGGTCGGTGATGAAGCTGTCGTTCCTGTTGTCGGTGGCGATCGGCATCATGATCGTCGTCGCCTTCGCCGTGGTGTGGCTGATCCTGGACGCCATGCAGCTCTTCGCGGCCGTCGAGGACCTGCTCGAGTCGATCGGGTCCGAGGACTTCCTCGCCCTCATGGACTACCTCGAGTTCGATCGGGTCATGTCTTTTGCCACGATCGTCGCGGTCTTCGACGTCCTGCTGCTGACGGCGCTCGGCACCATCATGGCGTTCCTTTACAACATCACGGCGGCGCTCGTCGGCGGTCTGCACATGACCCTGACCGACGAGTGAGCCACCCTCCCGTGAATCTCGTCACCAGGCCGAGTTCTCGTTTGGGGCGCCTTGGCCCGGTGGGATAGTCTTGCTCGGCGCGCACCGCGCACGACCCCCCGCGACCGGCACGGTCGGACGGGAACGTCGGGGCCTATAGCTCAGTCGGTTAGAGCGCTTCCCTGATAAGGAAGAGGTCGCTGGTTCGAGTCCAGCTAGGCCCACCCACCTGCGCGCGAGTCGTCACCCGTGTGCCCACTCGTCACTGTGGTGCCGAGTGGTCAGTCTTGTGCCGACTCGTCGTTCGTGTGCCGCGGCACTTCTGTGAGCGCGTGTCGGTCTCCTGCGGGCCGGATAGAGTTGAGGTCATGAAGAGGGCACTGCTTATCGCCGCGGCGGCCGCCGCCGGATACGTCGCCTGGATCAAGGTCCGTCAGGATCGTGAGGAACGCGACCTCTGGGCCGAGGTCACCGACAGCTTCGGGGAGACACCGCCGGCCCGGCGATGACGTAGCATCTTTGCCTGCGCCGTCCGGGCGCAAGGGGCCATGGCGCAATTGGTAGCGCACCTGCTTTGCAAGCAGGGGGTTACGGGTTCGAGTCCCGTTGGCTCCACCCTTTCGACGTCACCGCTGCGAACGGGGTGATGCAGACGCACGTCAGGCCCGGCTCCTCGGAGCCGGGCCTGATCGCTGTGGTGTGGTGTGCCAGCTGCCGCTGGTCAGCTGCTGCTGGTCGTACCGCCGCTCTCGGACGAGCTGCCCGGGGAGCGCTTGTCGGCGGCATCCTTGGCCTCGTCGGCCTTGGCCTGAGCCGTCTCCGCGGCCGTACCAGCGGCGCCGGCCGCCTTGGCCTTGGTCTCGTCACCGGACTGAGCAGCCTGCTCGCGCGTCTCGGCCGCCTTCTCCTTGACGTCCTCGGCCTTCTCCTTGACGGTCTCGCTGACCTTGCCGGCGGCCTCGGTCGCGCGATCCTTGGCGGTGGCGGCCGCATGGCTGATCTTGTCGGTCGCGGACTGGCTGGAGGTCGGAGCGGGCGCCGCCGAGTCGTTCCAGTACTCCTCGGCCCACGGATCGTCGAGGGGCTGGCTGCGGCGCCACAGCAGATACCCGGCCCCGGCAGCCACGGTGCCGACCACGACCCATCCGAGAGTCTTGGCCACGCCGCGGCTCTTCTTCGGCGGCTTCGAGAGCGCCTCCTTGGCGGCAGCGCCCGCCTTGCCGGCCTTCTGGCTGATCCCGTTACCGCCGGACGCGGCCTGGGCGGCGTCGTGCATCGCCTTCTGGACCCGTGGCAGGTAGTCCTCGGTGAGCCGCTCGTAGGCGTCGTCGACGGCCGGCCGGACGCGTTCGGTCGCTTCCTCGACCTTGGGGGCGGTCACGGCGACCGTGCGCTTCCACGCCTTGTCGACCCGCGGGCCGGCCCAGTCCGCGGCGGCCTCGACCCGCGGGGTGGCCCACTCGCGGCCCCGCTCGGCGAGCTCGGCGGCCTGTTTGCGGTAGTGCTCGGCCTGCTTGGCGGCAGCACCCGCCTGCTCCTGCGCGATCGCGCCGAGTTCGGCCGCTTGCTTGCGCACCTTCTCCGACTCGATCTTCTTGCGCTTGCGCGACATGTGCTCTCCCTGCTCGTCTCGAAGGACAGTCCGGCAGCGACCGGAGGTGGTACCGCCAGTGCTACAGGGCACCATCTTGCACGCTTTCCGGCTCAGATGCTTGTGCGAAGCTCAGATCGCCGCCATCGGCCGCCCGATCTGCCGCGACATGCGAGGATCGTGGGCATGGAAGCGACTCTGCACACCACCGCCGGAGACATCACCGTCGAGCTGTACCCCAACCATGCGCCGAAGACCGTCGCGAACTTCACCGAGCTGGCCACGGGGTCGCGGACCTGGACCGATCCGGAGACCGGCGAGGAGACGAACCGCCCGTTGTACGACGGCGTCATCTTCCACCGGGTCATCCCGAACTTCATGATCCAGGGCGGTGACCCGCTCGGCACCGGTACCGGTGGTCCCGGCTACCAGTTCGACGACGAGATCCACCCGGAGTTGAACTTCACCGAGCCGTACATGCTCGCGATGGCGAACGCCGGCAAGATCGCCGGCCGCGGCACCAACGGCTCCCAGTTCTTCATCACCACCGGTCCCACCACCTGGCTGCAGGGCAAGCACACCATCTTCGGCAAGGTCGCCGACGACGCCTCCCGCGCCGTCGTCGACCAGATCGGGTCCACCGAGACCGGCCGCAACGACCGGCCGGTCGAGGACATCACCATCACGTCGGTGACCGTCAGCGAGTAGTTCTCCGGGCATGGCGTATCAGTACGGCACCGGCGAGCCGCAGATGCCGGTGTGTCCCCGGCATCCGGACCGCGTCTCCTACGTCCGCTGCCAGCGGTGCGAACGGCCCGTATGCCCGGAGTGCCAGCGTCCGGCCTCGGTCGGCGTCCGGTGCGTCGACTGCGCCCGGCAGGCGCAGGCCGCGGCGCCCCAGGTGCGCACGACGCTGGGCGGCCGCAGCCGCTCCGGTCGGCCGGTCGTCACCTTGACGATCATCGCCGTCTGCGTGCTCGTCTACCTTGCCCAGCGCCTTCCGGACGTGACGGGGATGTTCGCCTTCACGCCCGCCCTTGCCGAGGGAGAGCCGTGGCGCTTCCTCACGGCGGCCTTCCTGCACGGCGGCACCCTCCACCTCGCGCTGAACATGTACGCCCTGTGGATCATCGGCACGGCGCTCGAGCCGGTTCTCGGCCGATGGCGATTCACCGCCCTCTACCTCCTCTCCGCGCTCGGCGGCTCGACCGCCGTGCTGCTGCTGGCCAACCCGGTGGAGCAGTCGTGGGGCACGTACGTCGTCGGTGCCTCCGGGGCGGTCTTCGGTCTGTTCGCCGCGATCTTCATCGTCATGCGGCGGTTCGGTCGCGATGCCACCCAGATCCTCATCCTCCTCGTCATCAACTTCGTCCTCGGGTTCATCATCGCGAACGTCTCCTGGCAGTCCCACCTCGGCGGCGCCGTCGTCGGCGCACTCCTCGCGGTGGTCTACGCCTACGCGCCACGGGAGAACCGCACCGCGCTCGGCGTCGCGGCCACAGCCGTCATGGCCGTGCTTCTTCTCGGCCTAGTGGTACTCCGCTACGCCGCTCTCTGAGCCTCGTCATCCGGGCGAACCACATCCATGTGATTTTCCACGGCTGTGTGCACACCTGTGGACAGCCGTCATGCCCTCCATCCCCAGGTGTGGACACACATGTGGAGAACTACACGGTTGATATTCGTCGCGTGGCCGCCCTGGGGCGCGCGAAGGCGCAGGTCAGAGGGCTACAGCGGAGCGGGGTCATGGTCCGGCCGTCCCGCGGTACATACAGCACACCCCGCCGCGGTCGCGCGGCGGGGTGTGGACGAGCGGTCGACGACGGGGTTGAGGATCGCCGTTCAGCGCCACTTCAAGGTCATGAAGAACCCAATGAGCATCACGCCGAATCCGATGGCGAGATTCCAGTTTCCGATGCCGGGAACCGGGGCCTCACCACGCAGGAGATAGGTGAGGACGACGCAGATCAGGCCGATGACCATGAGGGTGACCATCGTCGGCGCCCACCAGCGAGGGCTGTGCATCGGGGCCGACGTCGGCGCCTTGCGGGGCCGCTTGTCGCCGCCCTCACGCGCCGCCTTGGTCGCCGCAGGCCGCTCCTTGGCCTCGGACGTGGGCTTCTTGCGCTTCTTGGGCTCGGGCATGCACCTACTCCTCACGGGTCGGACGGCACGCACACTCCGGCGAGTGGTGCACCTGTCCGGCTACGGGATCGGTGACCTAGCGTAGTCTCACCAGCGCGGTGGCACGGTCTCGGCCGCGCGGGGAGGGGAAGCGTGAGCGAGTCTGCTCCCGGAGCGCCGCGGCCACGGAGGCGCCGGATCTCCGTAGGCACCGGCGTCGTCGGGCTGCTCGCCGGGCTGCTCGTCGCCACCAACGCCTCGATCTTCGCCGGCGAGAACACCTCGCGCGAGCCGCAGGACCTCCAGGGACTGGCGCGGGCCGAGACCGAGCGTCTGGAGCAGATCGAGGCGGAGAACGCCGAACTACGGGACGAGCTCGAGGCGGTCGCCGGTCACGGGACGGACGCGGCAGGTCCCGGTGACCAGGAGGTCTCGGCCGCATCCGCCGGGCTGGAAGCCGTGGCGGGACCGGGCCTCGAGGTTCAGCTCTGGGACGCGCCGCCACTGCCGGACGAGGACTCCGGCGACTTCGCCGCGGACGCGCTCGTCGTGCACCAGCAGGATCTCGAGGCTGTGATGAACGGTTTGTGGGCAGGTGGCGCGGAGGCGATGTCGGTGCAGGGCCACCGGGTGGTGACCACCACCGGTGTGCGCTGCGTCGGCAACGTCCTGCACATCGCGGGCCGGACCTACTCCCCGCCCTACGTCATCCGGGCCGTCGGTGAGCCCGAGCAGCTGCGCGACGGCTTGGAGTCCTCCCCCGGGGTCCAGGTGTATCTCCAGTACGTCGAGGCGGTCGGCCTCGGCTGGTCGGTCACGGAACAGTCGGAGATCGAACTGCCCGCGTACACCGGCCCGTTGGCGTTCCAGCATGCGGAGCCGGTGACCGACTGACGCACCGCCGGGGGTCCGGTGCGAGAATGGGGCTCTGCCGCACCGTCCCTGCCTGTGGAGCGTCCCGATGAGCCACATCCTCGTGGTCGACAACTACGACAGCTTCGTCTACACCATCGTCGGCTACCTGCAGCAGCTCGGCGCCGAGACGACCGTCGTGCGCAACGATGCCGTCGAGGACGTCTCCGGCACAGTCCGGCGCTACGACGGCGTCCTCGTCTCGCCCGGTCCAGGAGCACCCAAGGAGGCGGGTGCCTCGATGGAGGTCATCGAGGCGTGCGCATCCGCGGGCGTTCCCATGCTCGGCGTCTGCCTCGGGCACCAGGCCCTCGGTGAGGTTTTCGGCGGGGTCGTCACCCACGCGCCGGAGCTCATGCACGGCAAGACCTCGCAGGTGGTCCACGACGGCACGGGCGTGCTCGACGGTCTGGCCAGTCCGTTCACCGCCACGCGGTACCACTCGCTCGCCGTCGTCCGCGAGACCGTGCCGGAGGAGTTGGAGGTCATAGCCCGTACCGGCGGCGGCATCGTCATGGGCCTGCAGCACCGCTCGCTGCCGTTGTCCGGTGTGCAGTTCCACCCGGAGGCCGTCCTCACCGAGGGCGGTCACCGGTTGCTGGCGAACTGGCTCGCGGTCACCGGCGACGAGCGCGCGGTGGCCCGATCCGAGGGCCTCGCCCCGCTCGTGCGCCGTTAACCAGGGCGCCCCGGGCCGCGGTACCCGTCCGGACTCCCGATCAGGCAGGTGTCCCGGTTCAGTCAGGTGTCCGAGTCGGGTCGCAGCGGTGCTCAGCCGTCGCCGGGTCCGAGCAGGCTGTTGCCCGGGCTCGTCGGGTTGTTCCCGCCGTTCCCGTCACCGCCGTTGCCGCCGCCGTCGCCGTTGCCGCCGCCGTCGTTCCCGTTCCCGCCGTTGCCGTTGCCGCCGGTGGGCTCGTCCGTCGGCTCGTCTGTCGGTTCGTCGGTGGGCTCGTCCGTCGGCTCCTCCGGCTCGACGGCGACAGTCAGCGTGACCGTGGTCCCCCGCTCGACGATGCCCGCAGGATGGGACTGCTCGAGCACGGTTCCGGGGTCGAAGTCACCGGACTCCTGCTCCTGGGTCTCGTACTGCAGATCACGGGACTCCAGCTCGGAGATCGCCTCCTCCTCGCTCATCCCGGTCAGATCGGGCAGTTCGACGAGGTTGCTCACGATGGTCAGCGTCACCGCCGTCCCGGGCGGCACAGTGGATCCGGCGCTGGGGTCGGTGGCCATGACCGTGCCGGGCTCGCGATCCGGATCCTCCCCCGACTCCTCGCCGCCGAGCGTCAGGCCCGCCTGTTCCAGGGCCGTGCGGGCCTGGTCCGACGTCATGCCGATCATGTCCGGCACGTCGACGTCCTCCGGCCCTGAGGAGAAGACCAGCCGGACCGTGCTGCCCTCCTCGACGGACTCACCCACCGAGGGGTCCGAGGAGAGGAACAGCCCTTCCTCGACGTCGTCCGAGGGTTGCGGCTCCTCGATGGCGGCCTGGAGGTTGACCGACTCCAGCTCCTGACGGGCGTCGACCTGGTCCATGCCGGTCATATCCGGCACCTCGACCATCGTCGGTGGAGGCGGCTCTTCCTCCGCCGTCGGATCGAGGAGGAACCAGGCGATGCCCGCGGCTGCGGCGATCCCGAGCAGGGCCAGGAGCCAGATCCACCAGCGGGACTTCTTCTCCTCGTCCTCCTCCGGATCGGTCCGCTGCTGCGTGGCCACCCCCGTGGTGGGCGTCCTGCTCATGGCGCGGGTGGCCTGGGCCGGGGTCGCCGCGGCGGCGGGCGCGGCAGCCGCCGCGGACCACACGGCCGTGGCGGGCGCCTCGACGGAACCGCCCCGGACCGCGGCGAGCAGGTCGCTGCGCATGTGCGCAGCGTCGTCGTAGCGGTCGGTGCGATCCTTCGCGAGCGACTTCAGGACCACCCGGTCGAGCACCTCCGGGATGTCCGGGGTGACCTCCGAGGGCGCCTTCGGGATCTCCCGCACGTGCTGATAGGCGACGGCCACGGCGGAGTCGCCGGAGAACGGCGGCTGCCCGGTGAGCAGCTCGTAGAGCAGGCATCCGGTGGAGTACAGGTCGGAGCGAGCGTCGACGACCTCGCCGCGCGCCTGTTCCGGCGACAGGTACTGCGCGGTGCCGACGACGGCGTGGGTCTGGGTCATCGTCGCCGCGGAATCGGCCATCGCCCTGGCGATGCCGAAGTCCATCACCTTCACCTGTCCGGTGGGGGTGAGCATGATGTTTCCCGGCTTGATGTCCCGGTGGACGATCCCTTCGCGGTGGGAGTACTCCAGGGCGGAGAGCACGCCGGTGGTGATTTCGACCGCCTCGTCGATCGGCACCGGGTCTCCGCCGGCGAGCAGGTTGCGCACGGTGTGGCCCTCGACGTACTCCATGACGATGAACGGCACCGCCACCTTGTTGCCGTGGGCGTCGGCGACCTCTTCCTCGCCGGTGTCGTAGACCGCGACGATCGCCGGGTGGTTCAGCGCGGCCGAGGACTGTGCCTCGCGACGGAACCGGGCCTGGAAGGTGGCGTCCCGGGCGAGGTCGGAGCGCAGCACCTTGATCGCGACGGTGCGGGAGAGGCGGTTGTCGTAGCCGATGTGGACCTCGGCCATGCCGCCGCGCCCGATCAGCTCGCCGACCTCGTAGCGCCCCGAGAGAACCCGGGGTATCTCGTCAGCCACTAGTCGTCCTCACGGTGCTGGGGGTGAACATCATGCTCGGCGGTCCGGCGCCGTCGCGATCGGCGCCGACCAGGCTACCTGCGCCCGTGACCGCCACGAGGACCAGCATGACGAAGAGCACGGTGACCACCACGGTCATCGTGACCAGCCACACCCGGTCCGCCGAGAGTTCGCGCCACGTCGGGAGGCGACCGCCCAGCAGCCGACGCCGCGTCTGTCCTCGAGCCGGCCGGCCGGGCGCCTGTCGGCGGTTCCGTGGCTCGGGCCGGGCCGGAGCGGCGGCGCGTCGACCGGAACTGTGCCGGGAGACCCCCGCCGGCAGGGCCAGGCGCTGGACGACGGCGAGAGCGCCCTGGCCGGGCGCGCGTCGCCGCGGCGTCGCCGGTGGCGTGGTCGCTCGGCTTGTGGGCGGCATTGTCGGCCGCGCCGCGCCCGGGGCGGCGGCGTGCCGTGAACCCGCGGCGTCTGGTCCGCGCCGCGGGTCCTCGGTGCCGCGGTGCGCCGCGGGCCTCCGGGACGGCTCATGTGCCGGTGGTGTCTGTGGTGCTGCCGGGCGCGCCGCCGGCGTATGCGGGACGTCGCCCGTCAGTTCGGAGAGGACCTCCTCGAGCTGATGGGCGCAGGCGAGCGCGGAGGCGGTCCGATTCCCCGGGTCCTTGGCGAGCATGCGGGTGACGGCGGCGCCGACAGGTTCCGGGACCCAGCCGGGTAGATCGGGGACCGGCTCGTTGACGTGCGCGAAGGCGATCTCGACCTGGCTGGCGCCGGTGAACGGACGCTCGCCGGTCAGGCACTCGTACGCCAGCACGCCGAGGGCGTAGACGTCACCCGCCGGCGTGGCGGGCCGGCCGGTGGCCTGCTCGGGCGGCAGGTAGTGCGCCGTGCCCATGACCATGCCGGCCGAGGTCATCGGGGCCTGGTTCGCTGCCAGAGAGATGCCGAAGTCGGTCAGCTTGACCACGCCGTCGGGCGTGATCATCACGTTGGCCGGCTTGACGTCGCGATGGACGACCCCGGCGGTGTGGGCGGCGTGCAGTCCGCGGCAGGCCTGGGCGAGGAGGGGCAGCAGCTCCTCGGATGAGAGCGTGCCTTCACGGCGCAACCGCTCCGCGAGTGTCTCGCCGGTCACCAGTTCCATGACGAGGAATCCGGATCCGTCCGCCTCGCCGTGGTCGAGCAGCATCGCCAGGTTGGTGTGCCGCAGACCGGCCGTGTTGCGTGCCTCCGTCCGCAGTCGGGCGAGGAACTGTTCGTCACCGACGAGCTCCGGCCGGAGCACCTTGACGGCCACGACGCGGCCGAGGCGCCGGTCCAGCGCCTTCCAGACCTCTCCCATGCCGCCGACGGCGATGCGCTCGGTGAGCTCGTACCGCGCACCGAGGACGAGGCCGATCTGCGGAGTCGGCGCGGCGGCCGAGCCGCGCGCCCGCGGCCCGTCCGGGGCGGCTCGGTGCGCGGCCGGCCTGATGGAGTTGTCCACGCTCATCCTGACCCCCCTGACAGGACAGCCTGCATGACCTCGCGCGCGATCGGGCCCGCGGTCGAACCGCCGTCGCCCCCGTTCTCGACCAGGGCCGCGACGGCGACCTCCGGCCCGTCCCCGGCGTCGGCGAACCCGATGAACCACGAATGTGCCTCGACGCCCTCGCTCACCTGCGCCGTGCCCGTCTTGCCGGCCACCGTCACACCCGGGATCTGGGCGGCGGTGCCGGTGCCGTTCTCGACGACCTCGACCATCATCGTGGACAGGGCGTCCGCGGTCTCCGGCGAGACCGACTCGCGCAGAGTGCGCGGCTGGGTCGAGGACACCTCCTCCAGGTCGGCCGTGAGCTCGCGGGCGACGAGGTAGGGCTGCATCTGGGTGCCGTCGTTGGCGACAGCGGCCGCGACCATGGCCATCTGCATCGGCGTGACCCGCACGCTGGCCTGGCCGATCCCCGACATCGCGAGCTCGGGCGGTGTGGGATCGTCCGGGAAGCGCGAGGGCGTCACCGACTGCGGGACGTCGAGGTCCTCACCGAAACCGAACGCCTCCGCCTGCTCGCGCAGCGTGTCCTCGCCCATGTCCATGGAGAGCTGACCGAACGTCGTGTTGCAGGACTGCCGGAACGCCTGGGTGAGCGTGACCTCGCCGGAGCCGTCACCGCACGGCAGCCGCTCGGGGTTGTAGATCACGTGGCTCGTCTGAGGCAGGTCCAACGTGGTCGGGCCCGGAACCATCGCGTCGGGGCCGGCCACCTCGCCGGACTCGAGGGCTGCAGCCGCCGTGATGACCTTGAACGACGAGCCGGGTGGGTACTGGTCGCCGCCGATCGCCCGATTGGTCAACGGGCTACCCGCATCCTGCGAGGTGTACTGCTCGTAGGCGGCGTCGGCGTCCTCACGCACGTGAGTGGCCAGGGCGTTCGGGTCGAACCCCGGCGTGGAGACCATCGACAGGATCGCTCCGGTTTCCGGGTCCAGGGCGACGACGGCGCCGCGCCGGTCCCCGAGTGCGTCGGCCGCGGCACGCTGGGCGTTCGGGTCGATCGTCAACTCGATGGCCCCGCCCTGAGGCTGGTTGCCCGTGACGAGCGTCTGGATCCGCTGGAGCAGCAGCGAGCTGGAGGTGCCGTTGAGCACCTCGTTCTCACTCATCTCCAGCCCGGTGAGTCGGTTGTGCGCCGTCGAGAAGTACCCCGTGACGTGGCCGTAGAGCTCACCGTGCGGATAGACGCGCTGGTACTCGTAGTTGTCATCGACCGGCTCGGAACGGGCGACCGCCTCACCGGCGACGACGATCGGTCCGCGGTCGCGGCCGTACTCGCGGTAGACCGTCCGCACGTTGCGCGGATCGGCGTTGAGTCGGTCGGCCTGGAAGAACTGGACCGACGTCGCCCCCATCATGAGCGCGAGGAACATGACGACGACAACGGTCGCCAGACGTCGGATCGGGCGGTTCACAGCCGCACCACCTCTGTCCTGCTGTCGTCACCGGGACCGGGCCCGCCGCGTCGCCCGGGCTCACCCGGCCCGTCTGCGCCGTCGTCCGGGCAGCGCCCGCCGTCGTCCGTGATCGGCTCCAGCGGGGGCGCGGGCCGCCGCGCGGAGTCCGAGATCCGCAGCAGCAAGGCGATGATGATCCAGTTGGAGACCAGCGAGGAGCCGCCGGCCGCCAGGAACGGGGCGGTGAGCCCGGTGACCGGGATGATCCGCGTGATGCCGCCGACCACGACGAAGACCTGGAAGGCGAAAACGAACGCCATCCCGGAGGCGAAGAGCTTGCCGAACCCGTCGCGCACGCCGATCCCGGCGCGCATGCCGCGCTCGGCGACGATGAGGTACAGGAGCAGGATGACGAGCAGCCCCACCAAACCGAGCTCCTCGCCGAGCGCGGCGATGATGAAGTCCGAGCTCGCGTAGGGCACCGTCTCCGGATATCCCTGGCCGAGGCCGGTGCCCATGAGCCCGCCGGAGGCCATGCCGAACTGGCCGCTGACCAACTGGCCGGACCCGCCGGGTGAGCGGTTGTAGACCTCCGGGTCGTAGGCGTTGAGCCAGCCGTCGAAGCGCGCGCCGACGTGACCGAACAGTTGCGAGGCGGCCACCGCGCCTGCGGCGAAGAGGACCAGGCCGAGCAGGATCCAGCTCAAGCGTTCGGTCGCCACGTAGAGCATGGCGACGAACAGCCCGAAGAACAGCAGCGAAGTGCCGAGGTCGCGCTGGCCCACCAGGATGACGATCGAGGTGCCCCACGCGAGCAGGATCGGCCCGAGGTCACGGATGCGAGGGAACTGCAGCCAGAGGATCCGCGGGCCGGCCAGGGTCAGGGTGTCGCGTTTGGTGACGAGGTACCCGGCGAAGAAGACGGCGAGCACGATCTTGGCGATCTCACCGGGCTGGAAGGACAGCGGGCCCAGGTGGATCCAGATCCGTGCTCCGTTGATGGTGGTGCCGATGAGCGGCAGCAGCGGGAGGACGAGCAGCACCAGTCCCGCGACCATCGCGGTGTAGGTGTAGCGGCGCAGCACGCGGTGGTCGCGGATCACCCAGAGCGTCGCGACGGCGGCGGCAGCGCCCACCAACGTCCACATGAGCTGCCGGTCCGCCGCCCCGGACTCGCCCGTGGCGAGATCGATCCGGTAGATCATCGCCAGGCCGAGCCCGTTGAGGGCGACGACCACGGGCAGGATGACCGGATCGGCGTACGGCGCCTTCCAGCGCACCAGCAGGTGGATGACGACGGCGAGCACGGCGAGGCCGCCGGCGCGGGTGGCCAGGTCCGCGGGCAGCTCGCCGTCGATCGCCAGGGCGACCTGGGCGTAGGCGCCGACGGCGATGAGCAGTGCGATCACGAGCAGGCCCAGCTCGGCGGCTCGGCCGGTGCGGGGGCGTTCGTGGGTGACGACGGCCATCAGCCCGCCCCCGTCGTCGACTCGTCAGGTGAGGAGCTCTCGGCGGTGGGCGAACGACCGGGCGAACGGCCGTCGGTGGGGCTCTCCCCGTCTGTGGGCGTCTCGTCGTCGGGTGTCGGCGTGGGCTCCGGGACGGAGTCACGCAGGGTCTCGACGACCTGCTCGGCCTGCTCGAGAGAGGACCGCGTGATCGGTGTGGTGAGCCGGTCCTGGGCGATCGGAGGGAGCTCGTCGACGCGCAGATCGGTCCGTTCGTGCAGGGAGGCGAGTCGGAGCGGGCCGAGTTCCTGGGGGATGCCGCGGTAGACGGCGACGTAGGCGCCGTCGGTGGCGACGAAGTACTGCGTCTGGGTCCACGAGTAGCCGGCGTAGCCCAGGCCGGTGAGGGCAGCGAGCACGAGCACCGTCGCAACGATGCGACCGACCCAGCGGCGTCCGCGGCTCGGCCGGTCCAGCTCGTCGTCGTCCTCCGCGGTTTCGGCCGGGGACGCGGTCAGCGCCGCGGCACGGGCGGCCGCCGACGAGCCGCCGCGGCTGGCGCGCATGCGCGCGTTGGCCGCGGCACCGACCACCTGGGGGGTCGTGTCACCCTCGGCCGGCCCGTCCTCGTCGACGACGTCGGCGACGACGCAGGTGACGTTGTCCGGAGCGCCGGCGCGCAGGGACAGCTCGATGAGGGCCTCGGCGCAGCTGCCGGGTTCAGCGACGCCCTCGAGCGTCTCCGCGATCGTCTCGTGCGAGACGAACCCGAAGAGCCCGTCCGACGCGAGCAGCCACCGGTCTCCCGCGACGGCCTCCCGCAGCGATTCGTCGAGGTCGACCTCGCCCTCGCTGTCGCCCAAGGCCCGCAGGATGACGTTGCGCTGGGGGTGCTGCTCGGCCTGCTCCTCGGTCAGGCGGCCGGTGGAGACGAGGTACTGGACGAAGGTGTGATCCTCCGTGACCTGGGCCAGGTCGCCGTCCCGGAGCAGATAGGCACGGGAGTCGCCGATGTGGACCATGGCGAGCTTGTTCCCCGAGCGCAGGATCGCGATGCACGTGGTGCCGAGGCCGGCGAGCTCGGGGTCCGCCTCGGAGCGGGCCATCAGCTCGTCGTGCGCGTCGTTGATGGCGGTGCGCAGCAGATCGAGGAGGTCGTCCGCCCCATGGGCGTCGTCGAGCTCAGCCAGGTGGGCGACGGCCACCGAGGAGGCGATGTCACCGCCGGCCGGGCCACCCATGCCGTCCGCGAGGACGAGCAGGTGCGGTCCGGCGTACCCGGAGTCCTGGTTGACCGAACGCACCAGCCCGACGTCCGAGCGGGCCGCGAAGCGCAGTTGGATGCTCATGCGCTCACCCGCTCACCGCCGCAGCTCCAGGACGGTCTGCCCGATGCGGACTGGCGTGCCCGGCGGCACCTGCACCGGCGCCGTCAGTCGCTGATCGCCGACCACGGTGCCGTTGGTCGAGCCGAGATCCTCGATCCACCAGCCGCCGTCCTGCGGGAAGAACCGCGCGTGGCGGTTGGAGGAGTAGTCGTCGTCGAGGACGAGGGTGCAGCCCGGCGAGCGGCCCACCAGGATCGCGGACGGCCCCAGCGGGATGGTGGTGCCGGCCAGCGGCCCCTGAGTGACGACCAGGCGCGTGGGTGCGTTGCGTGCCGGCCGCGCCCCACCGTTGTCCCGGCGCGAGGACCGGCTCCGTCCGGGCCCCCGTGAATTCACGCGTGTGCCGAACAGGTCCTTGCGCAGCACGTTGAGGGCCGCGAGGACGAACAGCCACAGCAGGACCAGGAACCCGAGACGCAGCAGGGTGACGATCAGTTCGCTCACGGCTCACCCGCCGTCGTCATCGGGGTCGGCGCCGGTCCAGAACATGATCTTCGTGCGGCCGACCGTGATCGTGTTGCCGTCGACCAGGGTGGCGGCGTCGATGCGGTGACCCTCGACGTAACTACCGTTCGTCGATCCGAGATCGGTGGCGATGACGCCTGCCGGGGTCACCTTGATCTCGAGGTGCCGCCGCGAGACGCCGGTGTCGTCGACGACGACGTCGGCCTCGCTGCCGCGGCCGATGACGGTCACCGGGCCGGTCAGCAGGTAGCGCTCGCCGTCGATGTCGATGATCGGATGCCGGGAGGACGGCTTGGCGGCCGTGGCCGGCGCCACGGCTCCGCGGCGGGTGGCGGAGCGGACGGTGAAGCGGCCGGTCGACAGGGCCTCGTCCTCGATGAAGTGGACCTCGACCGGCCCGACGAAGGAGTAGCGCTGGGAGGCGGCATGCTCGGTGGCGACGTCTACCATCTCGTCCGCGAGAGCGTCGGCGCCGAAGTCGGTGACCTGCTGGTGGTCGGCGTTCGACAGCTCGACGGTGAACTCGTTGGGCACGACCGTACGTCCCCGGGAGACGGGGGCGGCGCGATCGTCCATCTCACGGCGGATGGCTGAGGCGATCTCGACAGGCTTGACCTCGCTGCGGAAGGCTTTGGCGAACGCCGCCGAGAAGAAGCGTTCCACGCCCTTCTCGAAGCGATCGAGGACACCCATCGAGTACTCCTTCCCGGGGCGAGGCCCGGATCGTGTCCGGCTGGCGCCGGCTCTGCGGGCACAGGTCCCGTCCGTCCGTGCCGGACTGGTGTCCGGGCTGGGCGAACGGCAGGCATGCGCCCAGCAGGACGATCGTAACGATCGTGGCCGCATTCTCTCGGGTGGCGCGGCCGATCAGCGCGGCGTCACCCCTGGACCCGCTGCCACTCGACGTACTGACCGTTCTCGTCGACGTGGATCGGGCCTTGTCCGCGCCGTGTCAGAAGAGATGTCTGCCGTCCTGCCCGGCTCGCGGGCCCGGACGCGGGCGTGTCCGGGATCACCCGGCTGTGGTCTGTCCGGGCGTCGTGGATGCGGCGGGCTGCGTGCTACCGTTTTCTCTGCTGTTCACGCATGCGCGAGTGGCGGAATAGGCAGACGCGCACGGTTCAGGTCCGTGTGTCCGAGAGGACGTGGGGGTTCAACTCCCCCCTCGCGCACGTTGTGATGTCTCAGGACATCGGAATGGCCCGGACCCACGGTTTGTGGGTTCGGGCCATTCGTCATTTCGGTAGTGGTGTTGTCTGTGGCTGATAGTTG
>NZ_JBHUEE010000005.1:212708-327224 GCF_042680605.1 Georgenia deserti | reverse complement strand
TCGCATCGACGTCCTACACGCCATGCTCCGCAACGGCGCCTTCTACGACCCACCCACCCCCGCCGCCGCTTGACGGCAGAGATAGGGACACCCCCCTGCGCATCGAGCAGGAACAATCGTGACGACGGCCGGTCCCGCATCGAGCGAGCAACGAACGATGACATGGGACTCGACCGGCGACACGGCTCGGAATTGATGCGCTTTGTCGACCCCAGCAGCTTGTCTCGGAAAGCGCCCGGCTGCGGCGGGTGGACGAGATACTGAAGCTGACGCCTAGGGCTCATCCGGCAACGTCCTGGATCGACGACTTGCCCTGTCGCGCACGGCATGGTGGAGCTGACCCAGCAGCATGAAAGGGCTCGAGTATTGAGTCAAGCAGGTACGGAAGCACATCACCGCGTGGTCGACCAGAGTTCGCGGCTGCTCGACTACCTATCAGCGGTGGCGCGCGAGATCGGGCCCGCGCCGGTCCGGGACGTGCGCCAGCACGAGTTCACGTTGTGGCCGAAGGACGTCCCGAGCCATCGATCGGTTCTCCTAGGTCCGACGCAGGAGCGGCCCACATGGCTGCAGGTGCGACGGGTGCCAGCACCCGATCCGGTCGAGGTGCCTGACGCGCTCGATCCCTTCATCGATAGGGACTCGATTTGTGAGCCGAGTCAAGAACCCAGGGTCCGCTCGGACGCCATCGACGCTTGGGTCCGCAGCCAGGTGCCGGGCGACATACCTACCGACCAGCAGGACTTCGACCACGTCCAGGCCATTGCTGACGAGGTGCAGCAGCGCCGGGCAGACCTTCGTGAGGAGATTGACCAGGCCTTCTGCGAATGGCGCTCCACGACCTGGGCCGCCTGGGTCGAGTCGGTTACTCCGGACTTCGCTGCCAGGTCGCTCTACAGCAAGCTCTACGCACTCCACCTCCGTGCCGACTCCGAACAAGACCAGTACGAGGTGGTGTGGGGCCACGCTGTCATCTCATACCGCGGCGAGGGGGCTTCGGTTGTGGCTCCCCTGCTGACCACGCCAGTCGTGGTGGACATGGATACGAATGACGGAACGTTGCGCATCAGCCCAGAGCACACGGTCGAGCTTGAGCTCGATGCGCTGGAAGGCACGGGACTCGACGGGTTTGAAGACCTCGTCGGTCTTCGCTCCAAGACGCGCGAATATCCCCCAGACCCGTGGTCTGCCGGCGAGCTCGCGGAAGTTCGTCGCAAGCTGATCGCGCCGCTGGGGCTCGACGCGTTACTGACCGATTCCACGGACCCGGCTCCCGTGGGCAGCACGCCGATGCTCAACGACGGCTGGGTACTGATGATGCGCAAGCGTCCCTTGCGCCAAGAGCGCTTCTACGACGAGCTTGCCGGAAAGCTGCGAGAGACCGAGCGCGTACCGGACGCCCTCGCGTCCGTAGTGGCCGATAAGGACCTGGTAGACGACGCACTTCGCTCGATCGGGCACGACGTCGACGCCGACGACGGGACGGCCAGCAGGATACTGATGCCGCTCCCGACCAACGACGACCAGGAGAGGATCGCACGGCAGCTCGCGCACTCCCGCGGGGTGACAGTGCAGGGGCCTCCTGGCACCGGCAAGTCCCACACGATCGTCAACCTGCTGTCGCACCTGGTGGCACAGGGCAAGCGCGTGCTCGTTACGGCGCAGAACGATCAGGCGCTCCGGGTGCTGCGCGACAAGATCCCGGAGGAACTCCGCGACCTGTCGATCGCCGTCCTCGGGTCGACGCCCGCGGCGATGGAAGAGCTACGCAGCTCTGCCCAGTCGATGCAGGACTCGCTATCCGCGATCGAGCCCGTGCGGGAGGAAAGGCGGATCGCCGAGCTCGGCGAGATGATCGACCAGATCCGCGAGAACCTGAGGCGGACGGACCTCGCTCTCGTCGAGGCGCTGCGCAGTGAGCAGCGCGAATACCCGCTGCCGACCGGGCCCGCACGCGCCCCTCAGGTCGCCGAATGGATCAGCGAGCACCGCGACGTCGACGTCATCTCCGACCCCGTGCCGCCAGAATCTGTGGTCCCTCTGACGGCGGGAGAGTTGACCGAGCTTCGGGACCTGTCACGCTCGATCGAGGCCTCCGATGCCGAACAGGCGGTCCTCGACCTCCCTGTCGACTCGTGGCTGCCTACAGCTGCCGAGCTGCGTCAGACCTTCGAGCGAGTCGACGCCCTGCAGTCCGCCGTGGCGTCCCTGGAGTCCAGTGGGCTGCGCGTTGACGCCGTCGACCGCTTGAGTCGTGACGAGCTCGAGGCCATAGCCGAGATGGCGGCCCAGGAGGCCCGGGCGCTCGCGAGCCTGTCCGGTCCATGGGAACAGGACCTCGCTCGAGCCATCCGAAGTGCCAACCCCGCCGTCACGTTCACGCTAGAGCACAACCAGACTCTGCAGGCGAAGCTCGACGAGGCGCGGTCCATGACGTCGTGGGTGGCGGGTCAGGAGATTGAGGTCCCCGATGGGGCCCCAAACGTCCAGCTGCCGCTGCTGCGGCAATGGTCCGAGCGCCTCGCCGCCGGAAAGAAGATCCCCCTGTTTGGCGCACGCGACCTGAAGGCACTCAGCGACCAGGTCCGCATCGGAGGCTATCCGGTCACCTCGGCGCAACAGGTCGACCGGGTGGCGTGGGCGGTTCGTCTCCGCACGATCCAGGTCGAGATCCGCCGCCTGATGGCGAGCGCGTACGAACCGCTCGGGCTCCCTGTTCCAGACGGCGGATCGCGCTTCCGGTTCGAGGCGGAGCAGCTCGTCGCGCGTGTGACCGTCGTGCACCGGTGGTGGAGTCAGACGTACCCGTACCTCTCTGCACGCCTGATACCCCTGACGACGTTCACTGACCCTGCCGGCTCCGTCGAGTCTCTACGACGGGTCGCGGAGCTGATCTCCTCGGCGGCGGCACGACTGGACGAGCGCGAGCTCAGCGCCCAGGTGGCCGACCTCGAAGCCCGTCTGGCCGATCGACGTGCGCAAGACAACGCGTCGGGCCTCTGGGGGGACCTCGAGTCTGCTCTCCAGATGCGAGAGCTGGGGCGGTGGGAGCAGGCACAGATGGAGGCGGACCGCCTTGCGAAGTTTCGCCCCCGCCTGAGCCGCCGCACCGAGCTCGCCGGACGTATCGCCGATGCCGGTGCACCAGTCTGGGCTCATGCGATCCTCGGCTCCGGCGGCGACTCGACGGTGATCGACGACCCGCGGGACGCATCCACGGCGTGGACCCTGGCCGCCGCGCGGACCTGGCTCGCAGGGCTCCACGCCGAGTCCGACACAGCACGCCTGATGGAGCGTGCACATGAAGAAGCCACCGACCTCCGAATGCTCGTAGTCGACCTCGCCAGCAGGTCGGCAAGGGTCAGGCTTAAGCGGAATACCAGGGATCGGCAACGCCGCGCCCTGGAGACTTGGCTCACCGCCACCCGGAGAGCCGGCAAGGGCACGGGCAAGAACGCGCCACGCTACCTTGCTCAAGCTCGGACAGCCCTCCCCGAGGCCATGGGATCTGTCCCCGTGTGGATCATGCCGATCTATCGCGTGCTTGAGAACTTCGACCCCCGCGTGTCCGACCCGTTCGATGTGGTAATCGTCGATGAGTCCTCGCAGTGTGACCTACTGTCGCTCGGCGTCCTCGCACTGGGCGAGAAGTCCGTCGTCGTGGGCGACGACAAGCAAACCTCACCGCAGGCCGTCGGTGTGAGGACCGAGCGCATCTTCGACCTGCAGGGCCAGTTCATCGCTGACCTGCAGGGTAAGTCGCTGCTCACGATGGACGAGTCCCTGTACTCGGTCTCCGGTCGTGCGTTCCCATCCACGATCCTCCTGCGGGAGCATTTCCGCTGCGTGCCGGAGATCATCGCGTTCTCCAACCGGTACTACAACGGCAAGGTGCTCCCTCTGCGGGAAGTGACTGTCCCGGAGATCGGCGCTCCACTTCGGGCCGTGCATGTGTCCGACGGCGCCTCGGTCAGAGTCGGATCCACCGGGTCAACCGCCGCGAGGCGGAGGTGCTGGTGGAGCAGGTCGCCGAGTGCGTCGCTGATCCGCACTACGAGGGATTGACGTTCGGTGTAGTCACGATGATGAGCGGGCCACAGGCGCAGATCATCGAGAGCATGCTTGTGAAACGCCTGGGTCCCGAGGAGTACGAAAGGCGCCGACTGCGGGTGGGCAACCCGCCGGTATTTCAGGGCGACGAGCGCAACATCGTCTTCATCTCCGTCGTCGCCGACGACAACTCATACGCGGCGACGAGTGCCATGCACGAGCAGTGGGCAAACGTTGCAGCGTCCCGCGCCCAGGACCAACTGTGGGTCTTCTACACCGTCGACCCCTCGACGCTGAACCCACAGGACCAGCGACGGCAGCTCATCGAGTACGTCTGCGATTCTCGTGTTCGTGCGACTCACGACGACCTCTTCGATCTGACCGAGTCGAAGTTCGAGCGCGACGTGCTAGCCCAGATGCTCGATCGTGGCTACAGCGTCGAACCGCAACACCGCGTCGGCAGTTACCGCATCGACTTCGTCGTCACCGTGGCTGAGGGTGAACGACTGGCAGTCGAGTGCGACGGCGACTCATTCCACGGTCCCGACAAGTGGGATGAAGACGTACGACGCCAGCGTGTGCTTGAACGGCTTGGCTGGACGTTCTGGCGCGTGCGCGCGTCCGCCTACTACCTCGACCCGAACATGGCGATGCAGCCACTATGGGATCGACTTGAGGAGATGAAGAGGCGCGCGACGGAGAGTGAGGAACGCCGGCGTGCGAAGGATGAGAAGCTCGCCGCTGAGCGGCTCGCTCGCCTGGAACGCGAGGCCGAGGAGGCTGCGCGGGCAGCGTCCTCGATCACTCGGCACGACGACGAGCCGGACCCCACACCTGCGAGCGTGGAGAGCCCGGCGCGCGACGAGCCGATAGCAGCAACAGACATGGAGGCGTCCCCGCATCCATCGGGCCGTGACCCTGCGTGCGAATCCGGCTCCACGTTCGACGCCGTGCCGCCGGCCGTCATCCGCCGCTGGGCACGAGCAAACAACATCGCGGTCGGCAAGAGGGGCCGCCTCGCTCCAGAGCTCAAGCGGGCCTACGACGCCGCCCACGGGGAGGGCCGTGAAGCCCGGGAGACGCCCTCGTCACCGGCCACACCAAGCATTGCGCGGCGAACTCCGCCTTTGGTGTCGACCAAAGAGTCAACCCCATCACCCGCAGACGTGGATGAAGCTTGGCGCTCCGGCCAGCGCTACCAGTTGGACTACCAGGGCAAAGTGCGGCCTCGTGGTGGCGGCATCGATCTCGAGTCTGCCGTCGGCGAGAGCTCTGCCCGCGCAGTACTTGAGGCGATGAAACGCGCCCGGCCGCATGGCGGCGCGTTCAAGATCGACAGCTCAGGCATCCTTGTGACGTGCCGGGACAACGTTCCGGTGTTCGTGATGCGGGTGGCGCCCGAGAACTGGTTCCCTGGCCACCTTCGGTAGCCGCAGCAGAACTAAGCACCGACCCGGGGGCCTACGTTGAGAGTCTTGCCACTCGCATAGCGAGCCGCATAAAGGTCCTTGACACGTGACAACATGCCGCAGCCGAACCCCGCTTGACCGCCCCCGCACGAGACGGCCCGTGACCTTCGACTCCACGGAATGGTCGCCGTAGCGTCACCAGAAGGCGGCAGCGCTGGAGAGCGCAACACGGGAGCAAGCGCCACGGTGCCCTACGGGCCACCGGGCCCAGCCCTGAGTCCGCTGGCCGCCTGCACGGCACAGCCGTCGTATCGAGAGAAGGACCCGCGGTGACCACGTTCCGTCCCCCAGCCCGTCCGGCCCAGCGCCGCCGTCGTCTGCGCGGACCGGCCGCCTCCCTGGCGGCCGTGCTCGCCCTGGCCGCCTGCGGCGGGTCCGGGCAGTCCAGCGCCCGCGGCGGAGGCACCGACGACGGCGACGGTGGCGGCGGCGAGGTCACCGCCGCCGACCAGGTCCGCGCCTACGAGTCACTCGTGCGCCAGGGCGCGCCGTCATACAGAGCACGGAGGGCACGAGCGCCAACGCCACTGGGGACGAGGCCCGCCTGGCGAGCATGATCAAGCGGACGGCGCACGCGATCGTGCGGGACATGCACCGCGCGCCGTTCGGCTGAGGCACCTCTGCCGCGACCGCGGCACCGCCAACAATCAGCGCTCGACCGGCACACTCCCGCCGGCGTCGATGGAGTGGTGGATCGCGTCGAGGATGGCGGTGACGTGGCGCGAACTGGCCAAAGAGATCAGTGGTTCGGCTCCCGTGATCACGCAGTCGACCATGTGGGAGACCGCGGCGGCCAGCGCGCCGCTCTGCCTGCCGTGGATCGTCGGCATGATCGAAGTGCGCGGGTACTCGTAGCGGTCCGCGGTGGAGACCTCGAGCTGGTCCGCCTTCCGGTCCAGATGAATCACGCCGGCCGTCCCCACGACCTCGATGAAGGAGTCCGTCATGGTGGGGAACGTGTCGGGGTACGTCCAGCAGGATTCGAAGGTCGCGACACCCCCGCCGGCGAACCGCACCTGCGCCTGGACGGCGTCCGGAGTCTCGATCCCGCGACTGTGCAGGACGCCTCGCACCGCGGTCGCGTAGACCTCGACGGCCGGCTCCCCCATGTACCAGCAGACGAGGTCGATGTCATGGCTGGAGAGGAACCAGGCCGGCGTCGTACCCGGGGCCCAGCTGAGCATATGCGTGGGTACGAAGATCCGGTCATTCTTCCGGGCGTAGGCCATCCGCGGTGTGCCGAGACCGCCACGTGCGACCTCCTCGTGGGCGGCTGCATAGGACGGGATCCACCGGTGGTTGAAGCAGGTCATGGCGTTGACGCCACTGCGCTCCACCGCGGCGATGATCTTGTCCGCGTCCGCCAGGCTCGTCGCCAAGGGCTTCTCGACGAGGAAGGACTTGCCGGCTTCGGCGGCGGCGACCGCGATCTCGGTGTGGAGGTTGTCCGGGGTGGCGATGCACACCAGATCGACATCGTCACGGGACAGGAGATGGCGGTAGTCGTCGGTGGCCTCCTCGGCGCCGCACTGGTTCGCGAGTTCGCGCGCACCGTCCAGTGGGAGGCTTGCGACCCCGACCACTCGCGCCCTCGGGTCGGCGACGGCCGATGCGGCATGCGCCGTCCCCATGATCCCGGCACCGATGACGGCAACACCGACCGTCCGTCCGTCCGCGGTGACCGGCGCCCGGGTGTCCATCGATTCGTTCATCGCCGTCAGCCCCTCGCCACATCGACGGTCCGGCCTGAGATGGTTGAGGACTCGATCGCCGAGACCACCGCGACGGCCTTGCGGCCGTCGGCCGCGGTCACCGGCGGAGCCGATCCGGGCGAGGTAGCGAGGAAGGCGCGAATCTCGGCCTGAAGGTCCCCGGCCGGCACACCCTGTTGTGCCGGCCAGTGGTACGTGTCGAGATACGTCTGCCGTCCGAGCCCGGCCGTGGTGAGCGCGACCGCGTTGTGGGACAGATCGACTTCGACCATTCCGTCGCTGCCGATCACCTCGATGCCGGCGTGCAGGCCCGAAGGTCGCTGCGGCGGCAGCAGCCAGGACCACGAAACCTGGGCCGTCCGTCCGTTCTCGAACGTCAGCTCGCCTCGGACGAGGTCGCGGCTGTGACTGCGCACGCTGCTCGCCGTCGCGCGGACGGACGTGATCTCCAATCCAGTGACATGTCGCACGAGGTCGACGTCGTGGATCCCGAGGAACCAGTCGACCGACGTCCGCGGGGCGATCCGGTCCCCGACCGCCGTCGAGTTGTTCCGCCAGCACCGCACGGCCCAGACCTCGCCGACGTCGCCGCGTTCGAGGGCCGCGCGAGCCATCGCCACCCGCGGGTCGAAGCGCAGGAGGTGGCCCACCATCAAGGCGTCCGGGCTGGGGCAGGCGGCGATCAGCTCGTCCGCCTCCTCGAGGCTCGTCGCCAGCGGCTTCTCGACGAGGACCCGCACGCCCCGCGCGAAGGCCGGAAGGAGGATGTCACGCCTGATGTCGTCCGGAGTGCAGACGCTCAGGGCGTCGACCGCGTCGAGCACATCGCCGACGTCGCCATGCACCGGCACCCGGAACCTGGCGCTGAGCTCTGCGTGCGCGGAGCGGTCCGGCTCGACGATGGCGACCAGATCCACTCCCGGTTCGGCCTGATAGATCTCCGCGTGCAACCGACCCATCAAGCCGGCTCCGACCACAGCGACACGAACGGGCATAGGGCATCTCCTTCACAACAGGCCGACAAGCTTGACGACGAACACCAGGGCCACCCAGATGCACAGGGCGACGAGAATGCGCAAGGAAAGCTGTCTGAGGGACATCCGGGCCTCAACCGATCAGGCTGCCGACGGAGTCGACGACGACGTATACCGCGAACGCGCCGTAGAACAGCGCGGCGAGGATCATCATGGCGAGCCGAAACCCGCCGATCCGGATGGTCCTGGGCAGTGCCTTGCGATTGAGTTTGATGATCAGGGCCGAGGAGAAGAAGATCACCAGACCTCCCACCAGACCACTGAAACTCAGCAGAAGGACCGGCGCGGTCAGCCCGGCGGCCAGAATTCCGACGCCGAACAGCACCTGGAGCCAGATCGCGGTGAGGTAGATCTTGCTCTCGGACCAGAACGTGCTCTCGCGGAGCGGGCCGACCTTGAACGAGTCACCGACCACCCGCGCAGCGATGTCCAGGTTCCCGACCGCCGTCGAGAACAGAATGCAGAAGCCCGCTACCCAGAACAACGTCCCGAACCATGGAGCGACAGCGTCCTGGAATGCCTGGCCCTCGGCCAGGAGGAACGCAAGATCCCCTTCCGGGACGTCCTGGCCGAAGACCGTCGAGTACGCCAGGACGGACAGGACAACGATCGAGAGGGTTCCGAGGACGAGAAAGAGCCAGAACTGTTCTCGCTTGGCCAACTTCCACCACCGGTTCCAGCGAGTCAGATTCGCCTCGTCCTGCGGGAAGAAGTGCCCGAGCGAGGGCGCGGAGGTCTCGGCACCGGTGATCGGTGAGACGACCCGCGGGATGTGCGCACCCATCCCCCAGTTCTTGTCCCTGATCCAGTTGCTGACCGTGAGATTGCCGAGGCCGCCGGAACCCGCGTACACCACGGCGCCGAACAGCACGAGCACATCCACCTCTGCCGGGATATGCCCGAACGAGACGAGGCCTCGGGTCGCTTCGCCCCAGTCGGCGAGCGTCGTCGCCATCACGACGGCGACGGCGAGAAAGGCCAAGGTGATGCCGACGACGACGAACTGGAACTTCTCCAAGGTCTGATAAATCACCGGCGAGATGCTGAACGCGATCCCGATCGCAAGCAGACCCAGAATCGTCAGGATGACGGGGTCGCCCCAGCCCGTGGCGTACGTGAGCACCGTCATCGCGCTGGTCGCGATGCCGGGGAACAGGAACCCGACGATCGGAAGTGTCGCGAACAGGATCCCCCAGGGCTTCCACAACCGGGCAAAGCCGGTGATCGCGGTTTCCCCGGTGGCCAACGTGTACCGCTGAACCTCGGTGTTCAAGAAGTACTGGAGGAAGACGCCGAGGAATGCCGCCCACAACAGGGCCAGTCCGATGTCGGATGCGAGCAGGGGCCAGAAGACGAACTCGCCGGAGCCGACCGCGCCGGCGAGAAGCACGAGACCGGGTCCCATGATCTTCCAGAACGATGGGGCTTCCGGCATATCCCGGTACGTCACCGCCGGGAGCTGATGGCTGGGAATCTCGCTCGCCACCACCTCGGATGGAGACGAATTGCTGCGCTCTGACATGGGCCCTCATTCCTTGCTTCGTCATCGAATGCTCGGAGTGGGCGTCACATTGACGTGCAACCGTTTGCACGTCAATGGGCGGCGGTCGTGCCCCGCGGGACAGGTCAGGCCAGGTGTGGGCTCGCCGCCACCCCGCTCTCGGGTCCGGCGCGATGCCACGCACCAGCTCGCGCCTCCTCGGCGAAGTGACAGGCAGTCAGATGGCGTGGTGCGTCCGCGACGGTCGGCTCGAGCAACGGGGCCTCGGCCGCGCACCGATCCTCCGCCAGCGGGCAACGGGTGCGGAATCGGCAACCGGAGGGCGGGTCGATCGGTGAGGGCAGCTCCCCCGTCTCCGGCAGTCGCTCCTTCCGCCCCGACTCCCACGGGAACAGGTCCGGCACGGATTCCAGCAACATCTGCGTGTACGGGTGCGTCGGCTGCGCGAACACCTCCTCGGTGTAGCCGGTCTCGACGATCCTGCCGAGGTACATCACGGCCACTCGGTCGCACAGGTGCCGGACCACGGACAGGTCGTGCGAGATGAACAAGATGCCCAGGCCCAGGCGCCGCCGCAGGTCGTCGAGCAGATTGAGCACCTGAGCCTGCACCGAGACGTCCAGCGCCGAGACGGCCTCATCGGCGATGAGCAGGCGCGGTTCCACGCTGAGGGCGCGGGCGATCGAGATGCGTTGCAGTTGGCCGCCGGAGAACGCGCGCGGCTTGCGCCGGGCGTGCTGCGAACTGAGCCCCACCATCTCGAGCAGCTCGTCCACCCGGCGGTCCCAGTCGTTCGGCTCGACGATGCCGGGGTGCGCGCGCCAGCCCTCACACAGCAGGTCGCGCACGGTCATGTCCGGGTTCAGCGACGAGTACGGGTCCTGGAAGATGAGCTGCACGTTCCGGCGCGCCTCCCGCCGCTGCCGCGACGGCAACGAGCCGAGGTCCTGACCGCACACCTCGACCGACCCGCTCGTCACGGGCTCGAGGCCGACGATCGCCCTGGCCATCGTCGACTTCCCGCACCCGGACTCCCCCACGAGGCCCACGGCCTCGCCCGGCCCCACGTCGAGGCTCACACCAGCCACCGCCTCGACCTGCTGCCGCCCTCGGCGCAGCAGCCTGCCTCGGAGCTTGAACGTGCAGGTGACGTCAGTCGCGCGGAGCACGGAGTCGGTCGTCGTGGTCACCAGCGAACACCTCCTTCGCGTAGTGGCATGCGGCGGCACGGCCCTCGGCCACCGGGGTCATCGCCGGTGTCTCCGCCCGGCACCGCTCGGTGGCCAAGGGGCACCGGGGGTGGAACGGGCATCCGGTCACCGCGTCGGAGAGGTTGGGCGGACTGCCGGGAATCGGCTGCAGGTCCTGCTGCTCGCCGGTGACCCGCGGCACCGACTCCAGCAGGCCCACCGTGTAGGGATGGGCGGGCCGTTCGTAGATGGACCGGATCGGCCCGCGCTCCATGACCTGGCCCGCGTAGAGGATGTACACCCGCTTGGCGTAGGAGGCGACCACGCCCAGATCGTGGGTGATGAGCAGTGTCCCGGCTCCGGTCTGCTTCGCCAGGTCTTCCAGCAGCGCCATCACATGGGCCTGGACGGTGACATCCAGCGCCGTCGTCGGCTCATCCGCGATCACCAGACTCGGTCCGAGCGCCAGTGCCATCGCGATGACCACGCGTTGGCGCATGCCACCCGAGAGCTGCTGCGGGTACTGCTTCGCCCGCCGCTCCGGATCAGGGATCTTCACCATGCGCAGCAGGTCGACAGCCCGCCGCCACGCCTCACGGCGGCTCGCCTTCTGGTGGACGGTGAACAGCTCGGCCAGTTGCCTGCCCACGGTGAGCACCGGGTTGAGGGCTGTCAGCGGGTCCTGGAACACCATCGACATCTGCCGGCCCCGGATGGTGGCGAGCTCAGCATCCGAGCCGATCTCGAGCGGCCGCCCGAGGAACTGGACGCTGCCGTCGGTCACCTCGCCCGCGTCGGGCAGCAGGCCCATGAGCGCGAACCCGATCGTGCTCTTGCCGCTGCCGGACTCACCGACGAGCGCCACCGTCTCGCCGCGGCCGACGTGGAAGGAGACCTCACGCACCGCGCCCAAGACCTCCTCGCCGCTGCGGTAGGCCACCGACAGGTGGTCCACCGCGAGCGCGGCTCGTTCCTCCTGGCCCACGGCCCCCTCCTTCGGTGATGTCACGGCCGCGGCGCTCATGACGACCGAGACACCGGGACGAAGTTCGGCTGGTTGTTCGGTGCGGGTTCCAACCCTTCGACCCCCTCGCGCACGCCGTAGGTGGCCAGCACCTGCAGCGGGAAGATGCCGACTGCGTCGTCCCAGATGATCTGGCAGGCCTGGGCGTACAGGTCGGCCCGCTGGTCCTGGTCGGTGATGCTGCGCGCGTTGCCCAGGATCTCGTCGAGATCCGGGTTCGAGTAGCCCATCCGGTTGGCCTCGGTGGTGTACAGCCGCCCGAGTGTGTAGTCGGCGTCGCCGGTGGCGTTGGCCGCGTTCTGCAGGTCCATGTCCCAGTCCAGCGCGAGGAGCCGGTCGAGCCACTCGGCTTGCTCCAGTTCTTGCAGCTCCACGTCCACGCCGATCTCCTGCCAGTACGAGGCGAACGACTCCGCCAGCGGCCGGATCTGCGGGGCCACTCCTTGCGCCCACATGACGTGCGTCGAGAAGCCGTCCGGGTGCCCGGCCTCGGCGAGCAGCTGGCGCGCCTGATCCGGGTCGTAGGGATACGGCTCCTGCTCGCTGTAGCCGAACACCGCGGACGGGATCGGGGCCGTGGCCACCTCCGCCGTCTCTCCGAAGAGATCGGTGACCACCTGCTCGACGTCGATCGCCATCCACATCGCTCGGCGGACGCGGACGTCGTCGAACGGTTCTCGGCTGGCGTTGAACCAGTTGAAGTAGTTGATGAAGCTCGGCGCCGAGACGATCTCGAGTCCGGGCTCGTCGAGCTGGGCGATCTGGTCCGGCGGGACGGACCAGGTCACGTCCACCTCGCCGGTGCGCAGCGCCGTCAGCCGTGTGGAGTTTTCCGGGATGTAGGGCAGCTCGAGCCGCGGCGACTCGGGCGCCCCCGCCCAGTAGTCCTCGACCGCATTGAGGTGGAGGTGGTCGGAGGCGGTGAAGGAGTCCACCTCGTACGGGCCGCTGCCCGCCGGTGACGTCGCGAAGAAGCTCTCGTCACCGACGGCGTCGGCCGGGACGATCGAGACCAGCGAGAGGTTCGACAGCATGGTCCCGAGGGGCGAGCTCGTGGTGATGGTGACGGTGCGCTCGTCGGTCGCGTCGACGGCGTCGAGCGCGCCCCACAGGGCGGCCTGGGGCGTCGATCCGCCGGCAATGTTCTCGATGCAGGCCTTGACGTCCTCGGCGGTGACGGGGCTGCCGTCGCGGAACGAGACGTCCCCGAGCGTGAAGATCCAGGTGTTCTCGTCGGGCTGATCCCACTCGGTGGCGAGGTGCGGTTCGAACCCGTCGTCGGTTCTGACCACGAGTGAGTCGAAGATCAGGGCCGCGGCCATCAGTGTCGCCTGCTCGACGTTGGCCGAGCCGAACGGGTTCAGATCGAGAATCGGCCGGTCGAAGGCGGCACGCAACGGCGCTGTCTCCCCGCCGCCCGTGTCACCGTTGCCGGACTGCATCCCGCACGAGCTGAGCACGAAGGCTCCCGCCCCTGCGCCGGCCAGCCCGAGAAAGGCCCGGCGGTCCAACGGCCTTGTGAGCGTGTTGTTCCTGGTCTGGGTGGACATCCAACTCTCCTTCGAGCGAGTGATTCGGTTCGGGGTGGGAGATGCGACGGCGCACCTCTCACATGGCTTGGTTCTTGTCCGCACGCTTGCTGTCGGTCGCCATGCCGGTGGCCACGACGAGGCACACCAGCGCGATGCCGGGGAAGGCGGCGATCCACCACGCGGACGAGAGATAGTCACGGCCGTTGGCGATGACCGAGCCCCAGGACGCCTGGTCCAGCGGGACGCCGAGGCCGAGGAAGCTGAGCGAGGCCTCCGCGATGATCATCAGACCGATCTGCACCGTGGCGGCCACGGCGAGCGGGCCCAGGACCCGCGGCACGATGTAGCGCACGATGATCCAGAAGGTGCTCACCCCCAGGACCCGGGCGCCCTCCACCGCCTCGCTCTTGCTCGCCACCAGGGTCGAGGCCCGCACGACTCGGGCGAAGATGACCCAGCGTGTGATGGCGAGCGTGACGATGACATTGGTGACCGACGGGCCGAGGACGCCCGCGATGAGGATGGCGAGCAGAATGCTGGGAAAGGCCAGCTGAATGTCGCCAAGCCGCATGATCAGTGCCTCGCCCCACTTGCCGAAGTAGCCGGCGATGAGGCCGAGGACGAGGCCGAGAGCACCGGCGACCAGGACGGTCGTGGCGGCGATGAGCATGGAGATCCGTGATCCGGAGATCACCTGGGCGAGGATGGACCGCCCGACCTGGTCGGTACCCAGCCAGCTGATGGATCCGTCACTCAGGGTGGAGCCCGGTGCCAGGAGCCGGTCCGTCGTACTCGTCGCACCGGCGTGGTACGGCACCACGAGGGGGCCGACGAGTGCCACGAGCACGTAGAGCGCGATCACCGCGCGGGCCACGAACCGTGCGTCGACGGAGAAGGTGATGGTGCGACGTCGCGCGGAGGGAAGTGCAACGGTTGCCATGGCTGGTTCCTCACCCGTTCCCGAAGCGGACCCTCGGGTCCAGATAGCTGTAGAGGAGGTCGACCGCGAGGTTCATCGCGACGTACAGCGCCGTGATCACCAGGACGGCCGCCTGGACCACCGAGTAGTCGCGGTAGGTGATCGCCTCGATCATGAGCCGGCCGACTCCCGGCCAGGCGAAGACCTGCTCGACGATCACCGCACTGCCGATGAAGACACCGAGCAGCAGGCCGATCACGGTGATGACCGGGATCAGCGTGTTCCGCACGACATGCCCGTAGAAGATGCGCTGCGGTGGGAGTCCGTTCGCCCTGGCGGTGCGCACGTAGTGACGGTCCAGTTCCTCCATGACCGAGTTGCGCACCGATCTGGTCAGCCACCCGATGTACGGCAGCGCCAGGGCGATCGCCGGCATGATCAGGCTCTGCGGGGTGGTGAATCCTGAGGATGGCAGCAGCCCGAGCGTCGCCGAGAAGGTGATCACCAGCATGATCCCCACCCAGAACTGCGGCATGCCCTGGAAGGCGAGCGACAGGGTCGAGACGGCTCGCCCGACGGCGCTCTTCGGGCGGCGTGCCGCCATGACCCCCAGCGGAAATCCCACGGCGATGGTGACGATCATGGCGCTGAAGGCCAGCGTCATCGTCGCGGGAAGCCGTCCGAGGGCCGCTGCCATGGCCGGGATGTGCAGGCGGTTGGAGTCGCCGAAGTCCAGCCGGACCGCATCGGCGAGGTAGGTCAGGTACTGGACCAGGAGCGGATCGTCGTAACCGAGCTCGGCGTTCAGCGCGGCGACCTGGTCCGCAGTGGCCGACGGCCCGAGCAGCAAGGCAGCCGGCTCCCCCGGAACCAACCTGACGACGATGAACACGATCGTCAGGGCGCCCCACAGCACGAGGACGGCTTGGCCGATCCGCCTGATGACGAGCGCCCCCATGGTCAGCCGACCGTTTCCGGGACCATCTCTGGTCCCAGGTAGGCACCGTCCTCGAGCAGCTGGTGCTGGAGGGTCGCGACATCCACCGAGCGCGGCTGGACGCCGGCTGCCACGGCAAGGGCGGCAGCGGTTCCTGCAGCCTGGCCCATGGCGAACGAGGGCGGCATGACCCGGATGGCGGCCAGCGCCTCGTGCGAGGCCGAGACACATCGTCCGGCGACCAGGACGCCGTCGAGGTCGCGCGGGACGAGCATCCGGTACGGCATCTCGTAGACGTTGGCCGTCTCGTCGTCCTCGAGGCGCCCGCCCTCGTCGACCGGAGAGTGGATGTCGACCGGGTAACCGCAGGTGCCGATGACGTCCTCGAAGTGCCGTCCCGTCTCGAGGTCCTTGAGAGTCAGCGTGTAGTCGCCGACGATGCGGCGAGTCTCACGGACCCCGATGGTCGATGCGGTGTCGAGCAACGTCGCGTCCGAGAATCCCGGGATGCGGCGGCGCAGGAAGTCCACGAGTTGCTGGACCTGCTCCCGCCCTTCGATCTCCGCCTTGGTCAGGTCCGCGACGTCGACACCGCTCACCCCGAGGATGCGGGTGGTGTTGATGCGCCACACCCCCGGCCGCAGCGTCTTGTACAGACCGATGCCCTTGCGGGGGATGGTGAACTCCCCGCTCTGACGGGCCTTCTCGACGATCGAGGCGAAGGGCCGGAACTCCTGCGCCTCGGTCACGTACTTGTCGACAGCCGCGTCATCCACGCCGGCGATCCGGAAGAAGAGGGTCATGGGCTGTGCGAGGCCGTCCTCGTTCCGGCCGTACACGGTCTCGCCACCGGCGCCGGCGACCACGTCGGCGTCGGCCGAGCAGTCGATCACCACGGAGGCGTCGATCGCCTCGATCCCGGACTTGCTGGCCACGAACAACCCGGTGACCCGTTCGCCCTCGGTCCGCGGGGCGATCACGCTGGTGTGGAACAGGATCTCGACGCCGGCCTCACGGAGCATGTCCAGGCCGGTGAGCTTGACCGCCTCGGGTTCGAACGGGGTGACCTTGTCATGGCCATAGGTGATGTAGCCGCAGTACGGGCTGTTGGCCGGGACCTTGGACGGGTGAATGGCCTGCCCCTGCTCCTCCATGCGCAGGACGAGCTCCTCGAACACTCCCTTGATGAGCTGGGTGGAGCCGTCCAGGCTGTACGAGGTCATGCACGGACCGACCAGCCCTGCCGTCAGATTTCCGCCGACGTAGCCGAACCGTTCGATCACCAGCGTCCGGGCGCCGCGCCGTGCTGCGCTGATCGCAGCTGAGAGGCCGGAGGGCCCGCTGCCGACGACGGCGACGTCGACGCTCGTCCGGACGGGCGCGTCGACGTGGAGCGTTGCTGTGGGATTCACGTGTCTCCTTCCGAGACGGGAAGGACGTTCCTTCCCGTGGCGTGCTGGGCGGCTGTGCCTGACCGTCAGGTCGGCCGGTCGCCTCTCGACCGGCGGGGTGCTTGGGCGATCGTGCGTCCGGGACGGGGCGCGCAGGGCAGGACGACGTTCTTCGGCCCGGCGCTCTTGTCGGTGATGAGCTCGACGAGTACGCGCACGGCTTCGGTCCCGATGTCGCCGTAGGGCATGCCGAAACCCGACCAGGAATGCTTGCGCACGCGCGGGATGGCCATGTCTCCCAGGACGGCGACGGACAGGTCGTCGGGCACGTCGAGTCCGAGCTTCCTGATCGCTCTGAAGACTCGAGCCCCGTCCTCCGGGGTTTCGATGACCACGGCCGTCGCACCGGCGTCGACCGCCTCGCGGATGAGGCCAGAGAGTTCAGCGTCCGGGTCCGGGCGGGCGGCGGTGGTCTCGAGCCCGTGGTCGCGGACGGCCCGTTCCCAGCCGGCGAACCGGTCGAGGTTCGGCTCTTCAGGATGACTGACACCGATGTACAGCGCTCGCCGGTGGTTCAGCTCCGCAAGACGAGTGACGACGTCGTAGGTGGCACGTTCGTAGTCGGCCGTCACCCACGAGATCTCTGCGCCGCTGATCTCACGGCGGCCGATGTAGACGAACGGATACCCCTCGTGGGCGAGGCGGGCGACCTCGTCGCGGTCCTCCCCGCGACCGAGGAGGATGCTTCCGTCGGCGATGCCGAGCTGATTGACGCCGTCCGCGTAGATACTTCGCGCGCGGCCCACGCCGCCTCCGGCACTGGTGAAGAGCAGCAGGTTCTGCTGCAGGCGCTCCGCCTCGGCCTCGATGCCCAGCAGGAACGGGTAGTACTGGTCCAGCCCGGCGATCGGGAAGGTCGGCTCGTAGGTGAAGACCCCGAGGATGCGGTTCTTCCCGCCCGCGAGCCGCCGAGCCGCAGGGTTGGCGCTGTAGCCGAGCGAGCCGCTCAGCGCCAGAATGCGCTGCCGGGTCTCCTCCGAGATACGTGCCGCCGTGCGGCCGGAGAGCACCATCGAGACCGTCGCCTGGGACACGCCGGCGGCACGCGCGATATCCGCTTGCCGTGTCCGCGAGGGACCGTGCCGGTCCTTGCTCTGCACCGTTGCTCCTTGCTGGGCCTCAGCACCCGTCAGCTGCATTGCTTATGCCCATAAGCATGGACGCCTTGGTCGTCGCTGTCAATACGCATAAGCAGAGTCTCGGACGCATCGAACTCCGCACGCCGTGCGGACGTTTCGCCCAGATCAGGGAGGACCTTCGGCCCTGCCCCACCCGGTCAGCGCGGCGGACGATGAGAGCACGAAACGAGCCGAGGAGCCCACCATGCAGATCCCCCAGAAGGTCTTCGTCGTCACCGGAGCCGGAAACGGCATCGGGCGCGAGGTGGTGCTCACGTTGCTCGCGCGCGGTGCCCGAGTCGCCGGCGTCGACGTCAGCGAGGCCGGACTGGCCGAGACCGCCCGCCTCGCCGCAGCCGGTACGCGGCTGTCGACCCACGCCGTCGATCTGGCCGACCGCGCCGCGGTCGACGCACTGCCCGACGCCGTCCTCGCCGCCCACGGCCAGGTCGACGCCCTGCTCAACGTCGCCGGCATCATCCAGCCGTTCGTGCGCGTCGCCGACCTGACCCACGAGCAGATCGAGAAGGTCATGGCCGTCAACTTCTGGGGCGTGGTCAACCCCGTCAAGGCGTTCCTGCCGCACTTGCTCGCCCGACCCGAGGCAGCCCTGGTCAACGTCAGCAGCATGGGAGCGCTCGCCCCGGTCCCGGGCCAGTCCGCCTACGGGGCCTCCAAGGCGGCCGTCAAGCTCTTCACCGAGGGCCTCTACGCCGAGCTCAAGGACACCCCGGTACGGGTGACCGTCGTCTTCCCGGGCGCCGTGGCCACCGGCATCGCCACGAACTCCGGCGTCGACATCGCCGGCCACGACCAACCGGCCGAGAAGGCCACGCCCAAGATGACACCCGCACCGCTCGCCGCCCGGCAGATCATCGAGGCCGTCGAGACCGGCACCTACCGCGTCACCATCGGCAGCGACGCCCGGCTGCTCGACCTGCTCTCCCGCCTCGCCCCGAGGCGCGCCACCGAGATGATCGCCGGCAAGATGAAGTCACTGCTCAGCGAGCCGGCGCGGCACTCCGCGGCGGCGTGAGGTTCGACGCGCCGGCAATCGCAGACGAGGGACGAGGGTGGTCGCCGTCCCGGCGGGCGCGGGCCGGGCACGGGCACGGCTGCCAGCCGGGCCGGACGCCCGCACCGCGTTGCTAGGCGGTCTCGAACTCCGTGACCGCCGTGCTGGCACCGCGCAACGGCGCGATCTGCTCGACCTCGGCCTGCACGCGCTGTTGATCTCGATCGGACAGCGCCTCGAAAGTCGCGACTGTGATGCTCAGCCTGCGGCCGTTCTTACGCGGACGCCAGATGCCAACGATCGCGCCATCGATCATGACCGTGCCCGGGTCTCCGACCTTCTTCCACACCTCCCGGTGATACGCCGGCGGCACGATCGTCTCGCGGTCCCGTAGCTGGGTGTAGGGGTCGCGGGGCGGCAGCAGGCGGACCCCGCGCACCGCCGGAGGCGAGCGCAATGCGTCGAGGTCCTCGGTGAGCACCCACGCCGCTCGCCTGAACTCGACCTCGGTCACCTCGTCCTCGATCAGACTCCACCAATGGTCCGCGTCCTGGGTGCGCACGCCCAGCCACGCGGCGAAGTCCGCTCTGGTCGACGGGCCGTAACACCGCAGGTAACGGCGCAGCAACTCCGCCCGGGCGGTGCGCGGGTCGGTCTCCGGGATCGGCTGATCCAGCCACTCCTCGACCAGCACGAAGGGAGCTTTGTTCCCCACGCGCGGCGCGAAACACACCACTCCTCGCAACGTCAGGATGCGCACGCAGAAGTGCACGACGGCCTCGCCGATCGGTTGACCGGCGGCGTGCGGGCCCTCCTCCTCCCAGACTGTCCGCTGCTCGGACGGGAGCCTGCCGGCGATCCGCTGGGCGAGCTCCGCGCCGAGCTCGTCGATGGCCAGTCGTCGCCCGGTCAGGACCTCCCCGATCTCCGCCTCGGTCAAGTCGACCGCCTCGGTCAGGGTGAGACCGACCTTGTCCACGGTCGGCCCGGCGCCGAGGATGAACTGGCGCATCACCTCCTCCGTCGGCGGGAGCACGCCGGTGGTGAAGACCGGTGCGTCGGTGGTCGGGATGTAGAACGGCGCGCCGCGCATGCACCAGCTCTGCAGCAGGCTCTTGTCGCCGACGGCGTTCTCGAGCCGATCTGCCGTCATCCCCTGCACGCGGGCATGCAGCGCCAGCCGTGCCGACCCGGGTGGGCTGTTCTGCACGCCGCACGCACCGGTCGCCTCGAGCAGGCCGTCCTCGTCCTGGCGATTATCGAGGTGCTGAGCACGGAGGCGGAACGCGATGACGTCGTCGTTGGGCACCGTCACGGCCATTGAGAGCAGCGTATCGAAGGCCCTGGCCGCTCACGCCTGACGGCTGTTCCATTCCTGCTTGACGACTCGCTCCAGTTGGCCGGCGGCACCGCGGCGGGCGTGCCTGGCGCGCCATCCCCGACGTTGCGGGTCTGTCGATGCCGTCACGATCCGTCTCACAGGTGCCGGCAAGAAATCCATTGCACCACCCAGCAGGCCGTACTAGTTTCTCGCGTTTGTGCGCGCGACCATCCGGGTCTACTGGCGACTCCTCGTGGCGGGCTTCCGCCGCCAATCCACCTACCGTCTCGCCGCACTCGGCGGGCTGGTGGCCAATGCCACCTTCGGCCTCCTCAAGGTCGCCATCCTCTTCGCCACCGTCGAGGCCGCCGGTGGTGAGCTCGCCGGCTACGACACCGGCCTGATGAGCTCCTACGTCTGGCTGTCCCAGGGCCTGCTCGGCTCGGTGAACCTCTTCGGCGGCAGCGACATGGCCGAGCGGGTCAAGAAGGGCGACGTCGCCGTCGACTTCCTCCGGCCGGTGGACGTCCAGGGCGCCGCGATCGTCACCGAGCTCGGGCAGTCCCTCTTCGCGCTGCTCCCCCGCGGCATCCCGTCGGTGATCATCGGAGCGCTCGTCGTCGGCATGTCCATGCCCGACTACCCGTCCGCCTACCTGCTGGGCCTCGTCAGCGTGGTGCTCGGCATCGTCATCTCCTCCGCGTTGGTCTACCTCATCGCGGCCTCGGGGTTCTGGCTGGTCGAGACCCGCGGCATCCAGATGCTGTACATGGTGGTCTCCGGGTTCTTCGCCGGGCTGTTCGTCCCGATCGCCCTTTTCCCGGGCTGGCTCGAGGCGATCGCGCACGCCACCCCGTTCCCCTCGATCCTCATGTACCCGATCGACGTGCTCTCCGGCCGCGTAGACCTGTCCACCTCGCTGCAGCTGGTGGCCGCCCAGCTCGGATGGCTGCTGGTCATCGCCGCGGCCGGACACCTCATGACCAGAGCCGGACGCCGGCGGCTGGAGGTGCAAGGTGGCTGAGGCCCTCTCACTGCGGCAGCGGTGGCGCCCCTACCGCGCGGTCCTGGCCTCGCGGGCCAGATCCCAGGCGTCCTACCGCTCGAACTTCCTGCTCGACCTCGGCGGCTCGCTGCTCGTGGGCATCATCGAGCTCGGCGAGGTGTGGGTGCTCTTCCACAACGTCGTCGAGCTCGGCGGACTCCGGTTCACCGAGATCCTCCTCGTCTTCGGCCTGGCCGACCTGTGCTACTCGCTCGCCGACATGACGTTCGGGCACTGCGACCGGCTGCCCACCTACATCCGGGCCGGCACGCTCGACGTCTTCTACCTGCGGCCCCAGCCGTTGTTGCTGCAGCTCGTCACCTCCGACATCTCGTTGCGCCGGTTGGCACGCGCGCTCATCGGTCTCGCGGCGTTGGTGGCCGGGCTGGTGCTCAACGACATCTCCTGGGGGCCGGCCGCCGTCGGGATGCTGGTGCTGGCACTGGTCAGTGGCTTCTTCACCTTCTCGGCGATGTTCGTCTGGGCGGCGGGGCTGCAGTTCTTCCTCATCGACGGCGCCGAGATGACCAACGCGTTCGTCTACGGCGGCCGCTACGCCGCCAGCCAGCCGGCGTCGGTGTGGACGCGGCCGGTCAAGGCGGTCTTCGGCTTCTTCTTCCCCATGGCCTTCACCGGCTTCCTGCCCGCCGTCGTCCTGCTCGACCTGCCCGGGACCGAGTGGATGCCACCCTGGCTGGGCTGGTGCACACCGGTGGCTGCGCTGTGGTCCTGGGGCATGGCGCTGCTGTGCTGGCGATGGGGTGTCCACCACTACCGAGGAGGCGGCGGATGAGTGCACCGGCGACGACGGCGACCGAGACGGACCCGATCATCGAGACCGAGGGCCTGACCCGGCGATTCAGCGTCCGGGACGGCCTGCGACGGCGGACGGTCACCGCCGTGGACAACGTCTCGGTGCAGATCGGTGCCGGGGAGGCGGTGGGGTACATCGGCGCCAACGGCGCGGGAAAATCGACGACGATCAAGATGCTCACCGGCATCCTCGTCCCGACCTCGGGGTGGGCACGCACCTGCGGTCTGCGGCCGGTTCCGGAGCGTCGCCGGCTGGCCCGGCAGGTCGGCGTGGTCTTCGGGCAGCGCTCCCAATTGTGGTGGGACCTGCCGGTGCGCGAGTCATTCCGGATCCTCGCGGCGATCCATTCGCTCCCGCGCGAGGAGGAGCGACGCCGCACGGACGAGCTCATCGACCAGCTCGAGTTGTCCGAGTTCCTGGCGACTCCGGTGCGACAGCTTTCGCTCGGCCAGCGCATGCGCGCCGAGGTGGCGGCGGCCCTCCTCCACTCCCCCAGGCTGGTGATCCTCGACGAGCCGACCATCGGCCTCGACGTGCTCTCCAAGCAGCGCTTACGCGACTTCCTCATCACCGAACGGCGCGAGCACGGCACCACGCTGCTGCTGACCACCCACGACATGGGCGACGTCGAGCGGCTGTGCGAGCGGGTCCTCGTGGTCGACCACGGGACCGTGGCCTACGACGGCGATCTGCCCGGTCTGTCCCGGACCGTCGGCGCCGAGCGGGTGCTGGTGATCGACCTGGTCGAGACGAGCGGGGACCTGACGGGGATCCCCGGGACGCGTCATCTCGAGTCCGAGGGCAGTGGGCTGCGCCAGCGCCTCGCGCTGGACGACGGCGCGACCACCGTGGCCCGGGTGCTCGCCACGGTCTCCGCCCGCGCCGAGGTCCGCGACCTCACGATCGAGGAGCCGGACATCGAGGACGTGGTGCGCAGGATCTACGCGGCGCGACGGTGAGGGCCCTGGAGTAGCCGCCTCAGCGAAAGTCCTTCGCCGAGGTGCACGAACCTTCGTGCGCGCAGAAACGCACACGTAGACCGGCAGGCCGATGGCGATACTCGCGACCTCGCACGGCCGTTGCCGTCGGCCGTGTCGGTGGCGTCTGGTTGCTTGGTCAGTGACATCCGTCAGCGACGGTTGAGGAACTGAGTACAGAAAGGCGAGAAGGAGTGCGCCCTAGATGGCTGAGCGAGAGACGTCTCACTGTGGTGGTCGACGGCACCGGCACTCGAAGAAGTCTCTGTGATGACTGCCTTGCACAGTGGTACCGCCGAGAAGTGCAATCGAGCCTCGCTACTTACTTCGTGCTCGCTGGTGTACTCGTTCCCAGCCAGGCAGCCGTATTCGCGCTCTACATCACCGGGCAAGTAGGCGAGTCGAACGGCAATCTCTGGGCGCAGATCCCGGACGCCATGCGGGAATTGGCCCCGGCCGTGTCGGAACACGGATGGACGGTTCTGGCCATCCTCGCGACCTTGATCGTTGCGATCACCGTTTCCCTGCATCAGGTATCCAGGCGCATGGATGGGCTGATGGCGAAGGATCGCGGGCGCACTGTTGTGTCCGCCGACGTCCGCGCTCGAGCCTGGCTGGAATGGACCCTCGTTGCCGAGTTCGTTGCGGCGCTGTCGTGCGCTGCGTTGGCACTGATGACGGGGATCGCCGGGATCTGGTCGATCGCGGGAGCAGGAGGTGTGCTCTTGTTCGCGGCGGCGATCCTCCTGATGTTGTGGGGTTTGCTGACGGCAGTGCGGTCCCTGGCAGCCGTCAACAAACGTGACCACATAGGCCACGCGCTCGGCCGGGCACAGAGACGAAGCGTGCTGGCCGGCCGACGTCCCCGGGTGGAGCAGGCGTCGCGATTCCACCGTCAGTGGGCTGCCACGCTCTGGTGGGTAGCGCTGCTCGCGATAGCACCCGTGTGTTGGGCCGCTGGACGCAACGCACCGACCAACGCCAAACTGCAGATCCTGGCGTTGTGGTTGCCGGCTTTGGGAGTAATCGTGTGGTCGTTGACCCGCACCTTTTGCTCCGGCTCGGCCCGCAGAACCGGGGCCACCCGTACGTTCATGACCGGTGGGGCCGTCATGCTCGGCACCGTTCCCGCTTCCGTGTTCATCGGTCTCATGGCTGCTCTCTTTCCCGCGACGCCACACGAAATGCGCGCCGTCGTCGCACTCGGCGTCACTCTTTGGGTGATTGTTCTCGGGACCCTGCTGGCGTTGGGCGAGTCGGGCAGTGGCCCACTCCGGGTCATTGCTCGCGAAGGGCTTGGCCTCAATACGGTGCCGAAGCGCGCGCTTCGTCACGCTCGGCGAGCACGCCTCGGCCCGCTCAACCCGAGTCGCTGTACGAGCGGCACGAAGGTTCGACTTGCCGGCGTGCTCGTGGCCACGGCAATCGGCACCGTCGTGCTTCCTGTCATGAGCATCACAGGCTCATCGGCGAATTCGACCGTGGACGCTGGTACGTGGGTCGTCGGGGAGTTGCTTGTTCTAGTCCCGATCGCATTCTTCGTGCTCGGCCATCGCGGTCCGGCACGTGCAACCGGCCTCGTACTGCTGTATGCGCAGCCGCTGCTTCTCTCGATTCTATTGTTTGATCACATCGAAGCTGACTCCTTTTCTCAGCGGGCTGCAGCGACTGTCGCATTCGCAACAGTCATGTTTGCGGTCGTAGCGGTCTGCTCAGGAACGGGTCCGCGCGAAGTGTTGGATAGATTGCCGTCGTGGCTCTTCGCCGCCCCAGCTTTGTTCGTCGCATCAAAGGTACGGAAGGGGCGGAACGCGCGCGCTCGCCTCCTGGACGACCCAAGCATTTCCACGCCCGGACGAACTGTCACAGGTTGCGGAGACGGGGGGTGCGGGACGCGGCCACGTGACTTTGACGATGACTGGTTCGTCGCTCGTCACACTGTCGTGCCACGAACTGCGCATGCTCGTAGTATCGCCCGCTCGGCGCTCTCACCCAGTAGACCTCGCCCTTTCTAGCGATTTCAGCTAATCGTCACCGGAACGAGGTTAGATTTCATTTCACCAAATGACTTGTCGGCAACAGCACCTTTCGGAGCCAACCGCGAACTACTCGCTGAACGCCAGCAGCCCTTCGGTGGACAGGCACGAGATCAGGCACCGCTCTTTGCGATCCGCGAGGAGTTGTGCGGTCCAGTCGGTGAAGCCGCCGTCGCCGAGTTCAGCCGTGCCGGCCGTGATGAGCAGGGCGCCCTCGGTGTAGTAGCCCCTCGCCCTGGTCCGCGCATGATCGGCCACCAGCGCGGGCGCCGACCCCGGCTCGCCGGTCACACCCGGCAGCACGCTATCCGCGAGGCGTTCGGTCAGCGCCGGGTTGTCGAAGACGCTGTAGGTGATCTGTGAGGCAGCGTCGGTCAGTACGGTCACCAGCACGTCCCGCCAGTACCTCATATGCGCGATCAGCAGGTCGGCCTCGGTCTGGGCCGCGCCACGATCACGCGCGCTCGAGACCAAGGTGAACAGCTTGAAGTGACTCGGGGCGCCGGCGTCGAACTGCTGGGCGCGGAGCTGGCGGTGGCAGGCGGCCAGGTGCACCACCGGAGCGCCGGCACGGCGGCGGGCCGCAGCCTCGAGGGCAAGGACGTTGGTGGCGTCGCTGACCACCTCACTCGACCGCATGGTGCTCACCACGCGGTTCTGGTGCGCGGCCCCGAGCGCCATGCACGTGCCCAGCGGCGCAACCGGTGAGAGCTCGAGGCCATCGAACTCGTCCGGCAACAACTGCCAGAGCCTCGCCTCCAGCGCCGTCAGACGCCGTGGATCCGTGCCGGCCGGACGCACGAACCGATTGGCCTGCCACCGCTGAGCGAGCCGCGCCGGCGTCACGGCCTCAGCTCGTTCCCGCGCCACGTCGAGCAACAGACTCTGCAGGTCCGTCGGCGACAGTTCTCGGCACAGGAGGTCGCGTGAGCTCGTGGGCAACCTCGACCAGATCCGGTCGGACGGACGGCCCTCGGCGTTTGACATGGCGACACGGTAGAAGCGGCCCGACATCTCAGGCAGCGGATTTTCGCCGGCTCCCATCCGCTTCACTGCCCCAGGGGCGAGTCCACCGTCACCGGCGCGGGTGAGCAACCTCGCTCCCACGCTGCGGCTGGCCGAGCTTGCGCGAGATCGCGTGCGCGGCGTCGCGCATCACCGGGACGAGGGCGCGCATCCGTGCAGGTGGGAAGTACGGACGGGTCGCCGAAATGCTCACGGCCGCCACGATCCGTCCACCCCCGTTGCGCACCGGTGCCGCGACGCACCGGATCCACTGCTCGTTCTCCTCGAGGTCCATCGCCGTCCCGGACTCGCGGTAGCCCTCCATCCGCCGGATGAAGTCGGCCAGACCTGATTCGAGGCCGTCCTCACCTTCGTGGTCGGCGCGGTACAACGACTCCCAGTGCTCGGTGCGATCGAGGATCAGTGCCTTACCGATGCCGGTTCTCGTCAACGGCATCCGATGCCCGATCCGCGAGTTGGCCACCGGGCCCCGCGAGCCGGCGATCTTGTCCAGGTACAGCACCTGTCCGTCGTCGACGATGCCGAGATGGACCGTGTCCTGGTAGGTGCTCGCCAGGTCCTCGAGCACCGGCCTCGCCACCACGGGCACCGGGTTGTTGCTCAACGCCAGGAATCCGTACTCGATCAGCGCCGGACCCAGGACGTACCCGGCGGTGCGCCGCTCGACGTACCCCTCCTGCTCGAGAAGCTGCAACAGCCGGTGCGCCGTACTGCGGCCCACACCGGAACTCTCGACGACGTCGTTGAGGGAGTGCGCTCCGCCGGCGACCGCGCGTAGCACGGCAAGTCCGCGGGCCAGCGTCTGAGTTCCGGGCGGCACCGTCCCGGCCTTGTGTCCGTTCACCGGGCCACCTTACGCCGGTCCCGCATTGTGGGATTGCGTTGAACTCTTTGGGACGGCCGAGTGAAGTGTGGCCACCGGGCGTGAGGTTCTCCTCGAGCCGCAACGCAGCTACGTGCCGGCACACCACCCGAAGCAGTCACCGGGACGCGAGTGCTCGCGCCCCGGCAAATGAACCCGTCGACAAGCTCGAAGGTGAGAAATGATGCGGAAGAAGACCTCGATAGGAATGGCCTCCCTGGTGGCGGTGAGCCTCACCGTCGCCGCGTGCGGGGCCGGCGGCTCGGGCGATTCCGGGGACGGCGACGGCCAGGTCACGCTCCGCGTGATGTCGGCGACCGTCGTCGAGAGCCCGGAGCGGGAGGCCGAAGAAGCTCAGGCCGAAGCCTTCATGGCCGAGCACCCGAACATCACCATCGAGTTCATCGGAACACCGATGAACGATCTGTACACGCAGCTGACCACGATGGCGACCGGTGGCAACGTCCCGGACGTCTTCACCAACTCCCCCGAGTTCTACGCCCAGGCGAACGAGCTCGGGATCGTCGAGCCGCTGGATCAGCTCCTCGGCGAGGACTGGGTCTCCGGATTCCAGCCGGAGACCCTGGAGCAGGCCCGGATCGACGGCGACCTCCAGTTCGCTCCCTTCTTCACGATCCCGATGGCGCTGCTCTACCGCAGTGACCTCCTCGAAGAGGCCGGCCTCGAACCGCCCACAACGTGGGACGAGTTCCGGGAGGTCGCCGAGGAACTGACCGTCGACGAGAACGGCGACGGCACGCCGGACCGGTACGGCTTCGCTCTGGTCGGCAGCAACGACGGTTCCGGCGGCTCCCGGTTCATCCCCATCATGCGCACGTTCGGGGCCGCCGAGCTTGTCGAGTCCGGAGACAGCTGGGCTACGCAGTTCGGCACGCCCGAGGCGACGCAGGCCTTCGAGCTCTACGGCGACCTGGTCGACGGCGGGCTGGTCCCGCCCGGTCCGCTGCAGACCTCCTACGGTGAGGCGATCAGCCACATGGCCAACGACACCGCCGCCATGATGGTGACGGGCTCGCACAGCACCGGTGCCATCATCGACCAGAACCCGGACCTGGAGGGCAATCTCGCGGCTGTCCCGCTGCCGACCGCTCCTGGACAGGAGTCTTCCTCGTCCCTCGGCATGCTCGGCTTCTCCGTCTCCTCGACGAGCGAGCACAAGGAGGAGGCCGCCGAGTTCCTCCGGTTCATCCTCAACGAGGAGAACCAGGTGGCCTGGAACGAGGCGACCGGCCGGATGCCGGCCCGCACGGACGCCGCCGAGACCGTCCGGGAGGACCGGCCCGAGCTCGCCGGCTTCCTCGACGCCGCCGAGCACGCCTTCGTGATGCCGCAGGTTCCCTACTACTCGAACCTCCAGCTCATCGCGGCCGAGAACTACCAGTCGGTGATCACCGGCGAGAAGACGCCGGAGCAGGCCGCTGCCGATGCCGCCGCCCGCGCCGAGCAGGAGATCGAGAACTCCTGATGTCCGCAGTCACCACTCGCCGCGTGCGGTCGAGGGCGGCGCCACCGGGAGAGCGGCGGCCACTGTTCGGCCGGGACGCCCGGGCCGGCTACGGGTTCGTCTCCCCCGCCATCATCCTGATGGCGCTGCTGGTGGCCTACCCGCTGCTGTACGGGCTGTACATCAGCGTCTTCGACACGAACCTCGTCAACAAGTGGGACTTCGTCGGCCCGCAGTACTACGAGCGCGCCGTGACGTCCTCGGCCTTCCTCGGCAGTGTCTGGACCACGCTGGTCTACGCCGTCCTGGTCGTCGCAGGCACGCACGTCGTCGGCATGGCGTTGGCGTTGGCGCTCAACCGGCGCGGACTCATCGTCTCGCTGTTCCGGATCATCCTGCTGCTGCCGTGGCTCTTCCCCGAGGTGGTCGTCGCCCTGTTGTGGCGATGGATCCTCAACCCCGTCTACGGGATCCTCAACCACATCCTCATGGGCGTGGGGATCATCGACCAGCCCGTCAGCTGGCTGGAGAGTCCCGCGCTCGCGATGCCGAGCGTGATCTTCGCGTCCGTGTGGAAGGGGTTCCCGCTCGTCATGGTCCTGCTGCTGGCCGGGCTGCAGTCCATCCCGGCGGAGCTGTACGAGGCCGCCTCCATCGACGGCGCCGGCAAGGTCAAGTCCTTCCTGCACATCACCTTGCCGGGGCTGGCACCGGTCCTGCTGGTGACGGTCATCCTCGAAACGGTCTGGTGGTTCAAGCACTTCACGATCGTCTGGCTCATGACCGGCGGCGGGCCGGTGGACGCGACGAGCGTCGTGAGCATCTCGATCTACCGGGAAGCGTTCCAGAACTTCAACTTCGGCCAGGCGGCGGCCTATGCGGCGATCGTCTTCGCCATCTGCCTCGCCGCCGCCGGCCTGTATCGGAAGGTCATCCGTGATGAGCGCTGATCTGAGGCGTCTGTCCTCCAAGACCCTGCTGTACGGATTCCTCGTCATCAGTGCGGCCGTCGTCCTCATCCCGCTGGGCTGGCTGGTCTCGACGTCGTTCAAGAACGACACCGAGGTGTTCAGCACCCCACCGACCTGGATCCCGCAGGAACCGACCCTCGAGGCGTTCATCCGCGTCTGGACGGACTACCCGTTCCTGCAGTACTTCCAGAACTCGATCGTGGCGGTGGGCTCGTCCACGTTGATCGCCGTCGGGTTCTCGGCCCTGGCCGGATACGGCATCGCACGCTTCACCTTCCCGGGGCGTGGCGCGTTCCTCGTGTTCCTCCTGGTGACGCAGATGTTCCCGTCGATCATGCTGCTCATCCCCTACTACCACATCGTGCAGCGGCTCGGACTGGTCAACACCGTCCTCTCCCTGGTGATCACCTACAGCTCGTTCACCATCCCGCTGTGCACCTGGATGATGTACGGGTTCTTCCAAGGGATCCCGCGTGAACTCGACGAGGCGGCCTCCATCGACGGCCTCGGGCGGCTGCGGACCTTCGCGTACGTGGTCCTGCCCCTCGCCCTGCCGGCTCTCGCGGCCACCGCGATCTACGCGTTCATCACCGGGTGGAACGAGTACGTGTTCGCTCTGGTCCTGACCCAGAGTGAGGACGTCCAGACCGTGGCGGTCGGGATCGGGAACCTCGTGGGCCAGTACCGCATCCTGTGGAACGACCTGATGGCGGCGTCGCTGTACGCACTGGTGCCGATGCTGCTCATCTTCGGGTTCCTGCAGCGGCACCTGATCACCGGTCTGACCGGAGGGGCCGTCAAGGGGTGAGGCGCACGCCCGCGACCGGCCGGGCACAAGGCTCGGCAGAGAAACGACGAATGGTGAATTGATGAAGATCACGCGACTCGAGGTCGTCCACGTCGCTCCCAAGTACTCCTTCCTCAAGGTTCACACCTCGGACGAGCACATCGTCGGCATCGGTGAGGCCTGCCTGGAGGGCAAGGCACGGGTGGTCGAGGTCGCCCTACGCGAATTCTCCGACTATCTCATCGGTCAGGATCCGCGGCGGATCGAGAAGATCTGGCACGAGCTGTACCGCGGAACGTTCTATCCGAGCGGTTCGATCCTCGCCAGCGCGATGTCCGCCGTCGACCAGGCACTGTGGGACATCCTCGGCAAGCATCACGACGCGCCGGTGCACGCGCTCCTCGGCGGCGCGGTGCGTGAGCGGATCCGGCTGTACCAGCACGTCCAGGTCGAGGACCACGGACCGTTCACGCTGGACCAGGGTGACCGTCACATCGAGCTGCTGACCCAGCGGGCGCGGCAGGCCGCGGCCGACGGCTTCACGATGATCAAGACGGCGCTGCCCGGGCCCGCACGGCAGATCGAGAGCCGGGCATACGTGCGGTGGCAGGGAGAGCGGTTCCGGGCTCTGCGCGAGGCGGTCGGCGACGACGTCGACATCGCGATCGACTTCCACGGCCGGGCCACGCCCGACGTCGCGCTGGCCGTCATCCAGCAGATCGCCGAGTACCAGCCGATGTTCGTCGAGGAACCCTGCCTCCCGGAGAACGTCCCCGCCATGGCGCGGATCGCGGAGAAGTCGCCCGTGCCGATCGCGACCGGCGAGCGGCTGTTCACCCGGTGGCAGTTCCGCGACGTCCTTGAGCGGGGCGCCGCGAGCGTGCTCCAGCCGGACCTCGCGCACTGCGGCGGGATCAGCGAAGGACGCAAGATCGCCGCTCTCGGCGAGACGTACTACGCCGGGTTCGCACCGCACAACCCGCTCGGCCCGGTCAACCTCGCCGCAAGCGTCCACCTCACCGCCACCGTCCCCTCCTTCGTCGCCCAGGAGCAGCAGTTCCTCGGCGAGGGCGTGGTGGCGACGCCGTTCGAGGTACGCGACGGCTACGTCGAGTTGCCGACCGGGCCCGGCCTCGGGATGGAGCTGCTGGACCGGCCGCAGGACGAGCCGGAATTCGACGGCGGATGGACGCTCCCGACCTGGCGCGATCACACAGATGGAGGACTACTTCCTTGGTAACCGACAGCACGACCATGCCTCGTGAGCAGATCGCGCGCCGTTTCCTCGGGGCGCTCGGATACCCGCAGGACGAGGCTTCCGTCCCGGAGTCCGGCAAGACGTTTCCCGACGGCGGCCACTACCGGGTCGAGATCCCCAGCGTGGAAGGGCCCCGGTGCCTGGAGGCGGTGCTCGCCGAGGCGGACCGGCTCGAGGTACCCGTCCATCGGGTCTCCTCGGGGTCCGGCATCGCCCTCACCCTGGAGCAGGACATCCGCGCGATGGCCGAGATCTGCCGCGACCGACAGATCGAGCTCAGCCTCTTCGTCGGCCCGCGTGCCGGCTGGGACCCGAGCGCGCAGGCTCGCACGCCCACGGGCGCGATCCTGGGCGCGCGGCACGAGGGCACGGATCAGCTCGTCTACGCGATGGCGGACCTGATCCGCGCCAACGAGCTCGGCGTGCGGGGCGCGCTCGTCGCCGACGAGGGCCTCCTCGAGGTCGCCTCGGCGATGAAGGCGGAGGGCGTCCTGTCCCCGGACTTCGTCCTCAAGGTCTCGGTCCAGCTCATGGCGCCCAACCCGGTCTCCGCCGCCCAGCTCGAGCGCCTCGGGGCCGGCTCCATCAACGTGCCGCCGGGCCTGCCGATGAACAAGCTCGCCGGCATCCGCACGACGACGTCCGTCCCGATCGACATGTACGTCGAGTCCCCGGACACCCTCGGTGGATTCATCCGGCACCAGGAGGTCCCCGGGTTCGTCCGTGTTCTCGCGCCCGTCTATCTCAAGTTCGGACTACGCAACCACGCGGACGTCTACCCGAGCGGACATCATCTCGAGGACCTCAACGTCCGTCTGGGGATCGAGCGTGTCCGTCGCGCGGCGGTCGGGCTGGAGCTTCTGCGGGACAGCGGCGTCCAGGCGCGCATGTCCGGTATCGGCAGTGCCGGCGTCGCCGTCCCGGAACGGACGGGCGCCCTGACGTCCTGAGTGGCGGCGCCAGGCCGGCGGGCCGCGCTCCACGCGCAGCCCGGCCTACGGGCCTGCGGCATCGGACCGCCAGCGCCTCCGGCGTCGGACCGGCCGGGCCTGCCGCATCCGTCCGAAGGCGCTACACCCTGCCCGACCTGCGGGTCCGCAGCGCGGCGACCACGCCGCATACCGCCGCGACAAGGTACGCGACGGTGTACAGGCCCTGCGCGATCAGGACGACGGCGGGAGTTGCGCCGTCCCCGGCGATACGGATCAGCCCGGAGCCGTGCAGCACGAGTCCGGTGAGCGCCGCCGCCACGGCGATCCATCGCGTCACCGCCGATCGCAACCCGAGCAGCAGCATGGTCACGAAGAAGACCAGCGTGTAGCTCTGGGTGGCCAGCAGCCACAGCGCATCCCCCTCGGTGCCGAACTCGATCAACCGGGCCAGGTCGCTCGCCACAGTCGCAGCCAGCGCGAGCAGCAGGCCGGGTACGGCGAGGACCGCGGATGATCGGCCGGCACGATCACGCCGCCACGCGAGGAAACCCAGCACGACCGCCACCATCGACGCAGCCACGAGCGCGAGACCGCGGAACGATTCGATCACGAGCTCCTCGTAGGCCCCCAGCACCGTCTGCACCACGATGATGACGGCGAACGTCAGCAGGTGGAGGCCGCCGGCCACGGTCGCGATCACAAGGACCGCGCCGGACCTGGCGATCGCGGCCGCGGCGCCCCAGGCCGCGGTCGCCCACACGCCGGCCGTGGCCATCACCCAGAAGACGTTGTGCTGAGTGAACCCGAAATCAAGGTCGCGCAGCACGAGTTCCTGCAGCACGCCCGACCACATGCTCGCGGCCAGGACGATCACACCCGCTATCGCCCACGGTGCCGAGCGGTCCCGCCCGCCGCTACCCCACGGCGCCGGCGCGCTCTGTGAGTGCCACACCGGCGGACCCGACGGCGGACCCTGCTGCGGCGCGAACGGCTGATCTGCCCCCTGCTGATGTGTCATCTCGCGGACGCTATCGGCAGCCGCCTGCCCGCCACCATCGCCTGCGCGCTGACCTGGGCACACGCCCGTCCGAGCGACGAACGGGCCCGCCGGCAGCACCGCGTTACGGTTGCGTTAACTGCAACGAGTGGCTCACATATCGGAACAGGGCTACGCAGTCGCGGTGATGAGGAGCATCGTGGGCCGCCATTGGCCCCGCCACTTTGGTCACCGACCGCACGGAGATGTGATGAACCTGCTCCTCCTGTCCAACTCGAGCGCACCGGGCAAGGGCTATCTCGAGCACGCCCGGGAAGCGATCGTGGACGTGCTCGACGGCGCGCGTCAGATCGTCTTCGTCCCGTACGCGCTGGCCGACCACGACGCGTACACCGCCCAGGTCGCCGGCGCTCTGGAACCCCTCGGCATCACGGTCACCGGCGCCCACACCGGAGATCCGGCGAGCCTGGTCAAGGGCGCACCCGCCGTCTTCGTCGGCGGTGGCAACACCTTCCGGCTCGCCGACAACCTGCACCGCCGCGGCCTGATCAGCGCCATCCGCGACGCGGTCTTCGGCGGTGCCGCCTACCTCGGCTCCTCCGCTGGGACCAACGTGGCGACGCCGTCGCTGCGCACCACCAACGACATGCCGATCGTCGAGCCCCCGTCGTTCCGGACCCTCGAGCTGGTCCCGTTCCAGATCAACCCGCACTACCTCGATCCCGATCCCACCTCGACCCACCAGGGCGAGACCCGCGAGCTGCGACTCCTGCAGTTCCTCGAGGAGAACCCCGGACCGGTGCTCGGCATGCGAGAGGGAACCTGGCTCCGCCGCCGCGGCGACACCCTCACCCTCGAGGGCGAACCGACCGGCGCCCGCTTCTTCGCCCGTGATGGCCAGCCCACCGAGATCGCGACCGGAACCGACCTGAGCCACCTGCTCCGCTGAACGGAAGGACCCCATGCTCAATCACGTCCTGCACACCCTCGACCTCCTCGACGACCCCGCCGCCAGCGGTGACGCCGTCGTCTCGGCGCTGCGCGAGATCGCAGGCGGCCGCGTCGGCGACGTGACCCTTACCTCCACCACGGTCACCGGCGAGAAGGGCAGCACCGACTTCGTCACCGTGACGGTGCCCGGCTCGCGCGGCAAGAGCACCGGCGGGGACGCGCCAACCCTCGGCGTCGTCGGGCGGCTGGGCGGCATCGGCGCGCGCCCGGAGCTCATCGGTTACGTCTCGGACGGCGACGGCGCCACCGCGGCCCTCTCGTTGGCCGCCAAGCTGCTGGACATGTTGCGGCGCGGCGACCAGCTGCCGGGCGACGTCGTCGTCGGCACCCACGTGTGCCCGACCGCGCCGACGCGCCCGCACGACCCGGTGCCGTTCATGGACTCCCCGGTGGACATGGACGCCATGAACACCAACGAGGTCCTGCCGGAGATGGACGCGATCGTCTCCATCGACACCACCAAGGGCAACCGGGTCATCAACCACCGCGGCATCGCCATCTCCCCCACCGTCCGCCAGGGGTACATCCTCCCGGTCAGCCCGGATCTGGTGGCGGTCTACGAGACGGTGTGCGGTATCGCCGCCCAGGTGTTCCCGCTCTCCACCCAGGACATCACCCCGTACAGCAACGGCCTGTACCACATCAACTCGATCCTCCAGCCGGCGGTCGCCGCCGACGTTCCCGTGGTCGGAGTCGCCCTGACCACCGAGACCGCGGTCGCCGGCTCGGCCACGGGTGCCAGCCACGAGACGGACATCGCCCTGGCGGCCGGCTACGCCCTGGAGGTGGCCAAGCGGTTCGGCGCCGGCTCCCTGGCCTTCCACGACACCGAGGAGTACGCCCGTCTCGTCGAACTCTACGGGCCCGCGACGCACCTGCAGACGGCCGGCCGCTGACCCAGGTCCCGTGCCCGGCGGTGCCGCACCATCGCCGCCGCCGGGCACCCGCCACGTCATACCGACGTCACACGAGCCATGACACGGTACTGATATCGGGACAGTCGTCCCGCACATCGCAACGGAGGTTCCATGCCTGCCCGCCCCGGTGAACTCCTCACCGTCAGCCGCGCCCTGCAGGTGCTGCGCGCCTTCTCGGAGGACCGTCCCTCACGGGGCGTGACCGAGCTGGCCGCCGAGCTCGGCATGGACAAGTCCCAGGTGCACCGCATGCTGGCCACGCTCGCCCTGCACGGGTTCACCGTGATGGATCCGGCCAGCCGCCGCTACACGCTCGGCCCGGCGTTGGTCCAGCTCGGCCACCGCGCCGAGCGCAGCCCCGGCGTGCGCCACCAGCTGGAACCGCACCTGGAGGACCTCGCGGCCGCCACCGGCGAGTCGACCGTGGTGTGCGTGCCCGACGGCTACCGCTACCGCACCATCGCAGCCTGCGAAGGGCCCGGGATGGTCCGCTACGCCACCGCTCTGGGCCGGTCCTACCCGGGCCACCAGGGCGCCACCGGACACGCGATCTTCGCGTTCCACCCCACCGTCTCCCCCGCCGACCTGCTCGGCGCCGACGGCCACCAGCCGGAGGAGGAGACGGTGACCGACCTGCGCGCCCGCCACAAGCAGGTGCGCGAGGACGGCTACGCCATCACCGAGGGCGAGTTCGACGCCCGCGTCATGGCGGTCGCCGCACCCGTGCTGCGCGACGGCACGGTCTTCGGCTCCGTCAGCGTCCTCGGGCCCCCCGAGTACATGCGCCGGACCACGGACGAGATCGTCGCCGCGGTCCTCGCCGGCGCCGCTCGGATCGGGGAGACCCTCCACCCCTGACCCGCGTGCCCCTCAGCACGCAGGAATCGAGAGACTCACCATGTCGCACGAGACCACGCGATCCCCGTCGACCGCGCCCCCGTCCCACCCGAGCGCCTTCGCACCGCGCACCCTCGTCGTCACCGTCGTCCTGTCGGTGCTCGGCGCCTTCATCGGCCTGCACCTGGTGACCACGCTCGGCATCTCGGCGAACACCTCCGTCATCGGAGCGCTCGTCGCCATGCTCATCGGCCGCGCCGGGATCTGGGGATTCCACCGCTTCCGGGACACGAACCGGCAGAACCTCGCCCAGACGGCGATCTCCTCGGCCACCTTCGGTGCGGCGAACGCCCTGCTGACGCCCATCGCAATCGGCTGGGCGTTCGGCCGCGCGGACCTCATCTGGCCGCTGCTCGTCGGGGCCGCCGCGGGCCTGGCCGTGGACTCCTGGGTGCTGTACCAGACGTTCGGCTCCCGCTTCCTGCCCGCCACCGCCGCCTGGCCGCCCGGGATCGCGGCTGCGGAGACCATCAAGGCCGGTGACGAAGGTGGCCGGCGGGCGAAGATCCTGCTCGGATCCGGCGTCGTCGGGGCGGTCCTCGCCTGGTTCAGCCTCAGCGGTTCCGCCGCGGGTGTGGCCCTGATCGGCAACGTCGTGGCGCTGCTGATGTTCGGCGTCGGGCTGATGATCAATCAGTACTCGCCGGTGATCCCCGGGCTGGAGAACGTCTCGCTCTCCGACAACTACATCCCGCACGGCGTCATGATCGGCGCCGGCGTCGTCGCCCTCGTCCAGGCGATCGTCATCCTGAGCAACCGCCGCAAGACCTCCGGCGGCACGGCCGCCGAGGAGACGACGGCCGACGGGGAGAGCACGAACAACGCGGGCGAGATCGGCCCCGGCTCCGGCCCCGACCCGGCCGAGGCTCACACCCGCAGCCCGCGCGAGCTGGGCCGCGGATTGGGCTCCGGCGTCGTGCTGTTCATGGTCGTGGCCGTGCTCCTCGCAGTCGTCTCCGGGATCGCGACCGAGATGTCCGTCCCCGCCCTGATCGGGTGGGTGGTGTTCGCCGCCGTCGCGGCGTTCGTCCACGAGATCATCGTCGGCCTGGCGGCCATGCACTCCGGGTGGTTCCCGGCCTTCGCCGTGACCCTCATCTTCCTCGTCATCGGCCTGGTCATCGGCCTGCCGGAGATCCCGCTCGTGGTCCTCGTCGGCTACTGCGCCGCCACCGGCCCGGCGTTCGCGGACATGGGTTACGACTTCAAGGCCGGGTGGGTGCTGCGCCGGATCCACTCCCGCAGCCCGGGCTACTCCGCCTACGAGATGTCCGGCCGCAAGCAGCAGTACTACTCGGCGATCATCGGCTTCGTCGTCGCGCTGGTCGTCGTGGGCCTGCTCTGGCAGTCCTATTTCGAGGACGGGCTGCTGCCGCCGGTCTCCGTGGTCTTCGCGGAGACCGTCGAAGCCGGGCTGACCAACCCCGACGCCGTCTCGAACCTGCTCATCTGGGCCGTGCCCGGCGCGCTCATCCAGGCGGTGGGCGGCTCGAGCCGGCAGATGGGCGTCATGCTCGCCACCGGCCTGCTCATCTCCTCCCCGTACGCCTGCTGGCTCGTCTTCGCCGCCCTGCTGATCCGGATCATCGTCCGGCACACCAAGGGCACGAAGGCCGAGGAGGACCTCACCCTCGTCGGCGCCGGGCTCATCGCCGGCGACGCCGTCGCCTCGATGGGAACGATCGTGCGCCAGTAGCCGCCCGCCCGCCGTCGACCGCTACACCGATTCCTGACCGCACGACCAGAAAGGACCCCATGGAGGTCACCAACCGCGTCGAGTCCCGCAGCGACTACCTCTCCTTCGAGGCGTTCGTCGGCGCCCGCAAGCTCATCGAGGAGATCATGTGCGTGACGGAGGGCGAGAACGTCCTCATCACCACCGACACCTCCTCCGACATGCGCGTCGCAGAACTGCTCGGCGGCGCCGCCAAGGCCGTCGGCGCGCACCCTGTGATCGTGCGGTACGAGACCCGGTGGGTCTCCGCCGTCGAACCGCCGGCACCCGTGGCCGGCGCGGCACTGGGCGCGGACGTGTGGATCGAGCTGCAACTCGGCTACATCATGCACTCGAACGCCTTCCGCGCCGCGATGGAACGCGGCACCCGATACACGTGCCTGACCGGGCTGGACGTGCAGATGCTCGTCGACACCGTCGCCAAGGTGGACTACCAGGGCGTCCGCGAGCTCGGCGACAAGCTCGTGGAGCTGATGAGCGCCGGCGAGCAGATCCGCATCACGTCCCGCAACGGCATGGACATCACTGGCCGCACCGGTGACCGCCCGATCCACGTGCGCGGCATCCCGGCCGACAAGCCCGGCATGTCGGTGATGCTCGCCGGCCAGATCTCCTGGAACCCGATCGAGGAGAGCCAGAACGGCACCATCGTCTTCGACGGCGCGGTCTGGCCGCCGGACGAGAACGGCCTGGTCAGCAACCCCATCACCCTGACGGTCGAGAACGGCGTCGTCACCGACGTCTCCGGTCAGGGCCGCGACGCCGACGTCTACCGCTCCTGGCTCGCCGCGCAGGAGGACCCCAACATGTACCGCGTGGCGCACTGGTCGCTCGGGTACAACCCGGGCGTGACGAAGTCGACGGGCCGCATCGTCGAGGACGAGCGCGTCTTCGGCTGCGTCGAGTTCGGCATCGGCACCAAGGGTGCGTGGATCGGCGGGGAGCCGTGGGTGGCACCGGCCCACTCGGACGGCTCGAACCTCGCTCCGTCGATCTACGTCGACGGCGTGGCCCTCGAGGAGGACGGGCGCTACATCCACCCCGAGCTGGTGGAGATCTGCCGCCGCCTCGGCGTGGACGGCTACTGAGAGGCTGAGGACATGGAGACCACCAGCTACCGGATCGACGGGCACGACGTCCACGAGCACGTGCTGACCGTCCCGCTCGACCACACCGGCGCCGCCGACGGCTCCCTCGAGATCTTCGCCCGCGAGTTCGTCCGCGACGGCGGGCAGCGGCGGCCCCGCCTGGTGTGGTTCCAGGGCGGGCCCGGCAACCGTGCGAACCGGCCGGACGCGATCGGCGGCTGGCTGGACCGGGCGCTCGAGGACTACCGCGTGGTCCTGCTCGACCAGCGTGGCACCGGCCTGTCGGCGCCGGCCGATCGCCAAAGTCTGGCCGAGATCGGCGACGGCGCGGCGCAGGCCGAGTACCTCACGCACTTCCGGGCCGACTCGATCGTGGCCGACGCCGAGCTGCTGCGGCAGGCGCTGGGCGAGGATCGGTGGACCGTCCTGGGGCAGTCCTACGGGGGCTTCCTCGCCACGGCCTACCTCTCCCGGGCGCCGCACGGCCTGCGCGAGGTGCTCATCACGGCCGGGCTACCCGCACTGACCGGCCCGGCCGACGACGTGTACCGGCTGACGTTCGAGCGCACCGCACGGCGCAACGCCGAGTTCGCCGCCCGCTACCCCATGGACGTGGGCACGATCCGCACCGTCGCCGACCACCTGCGGGCCACCGAGGAACTGCTGCCGACCGGGGAGCCGTTGTCGGTGCGGCGGTTCCTGCAGGTCGGCATCCAGCTCGGCTCGTCGAGCGGGTTCGACGGGCTGCACTACCTGCTCGAGGACCCGTTCACCACGGTGCGCGGCACGAGGCGGCTGCGTGAGCGGTTCCTCCGGGAGGTCGGCTCGGTGGTCTCCTTCGCCGCCAACCCGCTGTACGCCGTCATGCACGAGACCATCTACGCCCAGGGACCGCTCTCCGGCGGTGCGACGGCGTGGGCGGCCGACCGTGTGCGCCGCTCGTTGCCGGAGTTCTCCGTGGATGCGGAGCAGCCGCTGCTGACGGGTGAGCACATCTTCCCGTGGCAGTTCGAGGAGGATCCGGCCCTCGTCCCGCTGCGGGAGGCGGCCGAGATCCTCGCCGCGAAGGAGGATTTCTCGCCGTTGTACGACGTCGAGGCGCTGGCTGCGAACGAGGTGCCGGTGGCCGCGGCGATCTACCACGACGACATGTTCGTGCCCCGCGAGACCTCGCTCGCCACGGCCGAGGCGATCAGCGGCATCCGCACGCTGGTCACCAACGAGTACCAGCACGACGGGATCCGGGCGGACGGGCGCAACCTGCTGGACCGGTTGCTCACCGTCCTGCGCCGCTGAGCTCGGCCCGTGAACCACCGGCTCAGCAAGGAGGGATCGTGAAGCTCGCCGTCGTCACCATCGGGCAGTCACCGCGCGTGGACCTGACGCCGGAGATCCGTGATCTCATCCCGCCCGGCACGGAGCTGGTCGAGTACGGCGCCCTGGACGAGCTCGATCACGACGAGATCGCCCGGCTGCGGCCGCGCCCCGGGGAGCACGCCCTCACCTCGCGGCTGCGTGACGGAAGCTCCGCCGTCTTCGGGCACGATCACGCCGTCGGCCTCGTCGAGACTGCCGTAGCCCGCGCCGAGTCCGACGGCGCGGACGTCAGCTTCATCGTCTGCACGGGCGCGTTCCCGCACGTCGCCCACACCAGGCCGCTCTTCCTCGCGGAGCGCCTCGCGCACGACGGCGTCCGCGCCCTGCTGTCCGGTTTCCGCGAGCGCCGGCTCGGTGTCCTCTCCCCGCTGCCCGAGCAGGCGGCCGACGCCTACGACCACTGGGAGACCTCGATCGGTCTCCGGCCGAGCGCCGTGACCTCCGCCAGCCCGTACACGGACACGCTCGAGGCGATCGCTGCCGCGGCCGCGACCCTCGCGCCCGCGTGCGACCTGTTGGTCATGGACTGCATCGGTTACGACCGCCGCATGTGCGCGGCGGCACAGGACGCTGCCGGGAACACGCGGGTGGTCACGGCTCGCGACGTCGCCGCGCGGCTCATCGTCACCATGCTGTAGGGGTCCGCCCGGGACGGACGGGCGTGGCCCTGGCCGGGCCGGGTCACACCCGGCGCCCGGCCTCCTGCGGTGCCTCCGTGCTCGGCTCCCAGCACTCGATCCCGGACACGCCCGGCAGCCGGTCGCGCGTGAACACCGGATCCCGGCCCTGCCGGCGTTGTGCGACGAAGTCACGCAGCAACCGGAACGCGACCGAGCTCAACGGCAGGATCGCGGCGAGGTTGACCAGCGCCATGATCGCCATCGTCGTGTCCGCCAGGCTCCAGACCAGCTCGGCCGAGCCGATGGCGCCGAGGAACGCGATGACGAGGAAGACCACCCGGTAGCCGCCGAGCACGCCGCGGTTGCGGGTGAGGAAGGCGACGTTGGACTCGCCGTAGTAGTAGTTGCCCAGCACCGAGGTGAACGCGATGAGCAGGATGATCACCGTCAGCAGGTGCAGCGACCAGCCGCCGAGGTTCGTCTCCAGTGCTTCCTGCGTCATGGTCGGACCGGCGTTCGCCCCGTAGGACGGGTTCGAGACCAGCACGATGAACGCGGTGATCGAGCAGACGATGAGGGTGTCGACGTACACGCCGAGCGTCTGCACCAGCCCCTGCTTGACCGGGTGGGTGACGGTGGCCGTGGCGGCCGCGTTCGGGGCGGAGCCGAGGCCGGCCTCGTTGGAGAACATGCCACGGCGCACACCCTGGGACAACGCGATGCCGATGCCGGCCCCCGCCATCTCCCGGATCCCGACGGCGTGCTCGACGATCAGGGCGACCACACCGGGCACACGGTCCAGGTTCAGGGCGATGACGACGACGCCGAGCACCACGTAGATGACGACCATGAGCGGCACGAGCATCTGCGCCGTCAGCGCGATGCGGTGCAGGCCGCCGAAGATGATGGCGCCCACGAGGACGACCAGCACCACGCCGATCACCGGTGCGAGCCAGCTCGGCGTCTGCCCGGCGACGGCGTCGACCGAGGTGCCGATGGCGCCGCTGATGGTGTTCGACTGCACCGAGTTGAACGCGAAGCTGAACGTCATGATGATGACGAGCGCGAACAGCACGCCCATCCAGCGCGCCCGCAGGCCGCGTTCCATGTAGTACGCGGGACCGCCGCGGTAGTCGGGCCCGTCCTTGACCTTGTAGAGCTGGGCGAGCGTGGCCTCGACGAAGCTCGCGGCGCCGACCAGCGTTCCCATGAGCCACATCCAGAAGACGGCGCCGGGCCCGCCGAGCGCGATCGCGGTGGCCACGCCGACGATGTTGCCGGTGCCGATCCGCGCCGCCGCCGAGATCGCGAACGCCTGGAAGGAGGAGACCGGCTTGCCGCGGCCCGGTTCCTGCTGTGGCTTGGCCACGATGGCGCGCAGCATGTCCGGCAGCAGCCGGATCTGTACGACGCCGGACCGGATCGTGAAATAGAGGCTGATCACGGCGAGGACGGGCACGAGGAGCCACAGCCACAATCCGTCGTTGAACGTGGCGAGCCCTTCCTGGAAGCTCTCCATGAGCGGAACGGTCCTTCCGTCGTCGGCGGACTCCGGCATTGGAGTCGGAGCTGGTCCGCAATGCTATGGGCCATCCTGGTGAGCGTCACACTCACCTGCCGACTGGCCGGCCGTCTCCGGCCTACGCGAACGTCACTCCGCCGTCGACGATGAGGGTCTGCCCGGTGACGAAGGACGCGCCCGGCGAGGCCAGGTGCCGGACCGTGCCCACCAGATCCTCCGGCGTCATGGGCCGGGCGATGGCGCGCTGGCCGGCGGCGACGGGCAGATAGTCGGGATCGTTGAGGGCGCGGGTCGCCTCCGTCTCGACCAGCCCCGGGGCGATGGCGTTGACGGTGATCCCGTCCGGACCGAGCTCCTTCGCCAGGCTCCGCGTCATGGCGATGACCGCGCCCTTGGACGCGACGTAATGCACGAAGTTCGGCACCCCCATGTGCACCGTGGAGGAGGCGGTGTTGATCACCCGGCCGGCGCCGCGGGCGCGCATCAGCGGCACGAGCGCCTTGGTGACAAGCCAGACGCCGATCGTGTTGACCCGCAGCACCCGCTCGAAGTCGGCGACCTCGATCTCCTCGAACGGCTGCTTGCGCCCGAGATCCTGGTAGATCCCAGCGTTGTTGACGAGCACGTCGACGTGGCCGTACCGCTCGCGGCAGGCGTCGGCGAGCGCCCCCACCGCCTGCTCGTCGCCGACGTCGGTGCGCACGAACGACACTTCGCTTCCGGCCTCGGACAGCTCGCGCGCGAGCGCGTCGCCCTCGTCGATGACGTCGGCGACGACCACACGGCACCCATCGGCGGCGAACGCCCGGACCAGGTGTTCACCGATCCCGCGTCCGCCGCCGGTCACCACGACGACGGCATGCTGATCTGTCATCGAGCCCTCTCCTCAGTCGAGGCGGGAAGGCGCCCCCGCCCACAGAACTGCCTACTCCGCGGGAAGCCGCACCGAACGCCACGGGTCGATGCCGCGGATCTGCTCCGAAGGCCGGTCGTAACGAATGATGGCGTGCTCCTCGGTGCACTCGGCGATGGCGTGCATGAGATGGTTGCGGCCCAGGCCGGACTGCTTGACGCCGCCGAACGGCACCAGGGGTGGGCTGGCGCCGACGCGGTGGGCGCCCACGAACGTGTTGCCGGCCTCGATGTGGCGCGCGACCTGCCGCGCGTGGTCCGGGTCGGCGGACCAGACCGAGGAGCAGAGGCCGTATTCGGTGCGGTTCGCCTCGGCGATCGCGTCGTCGTCATCCTCAACCGGGATGATGGGGATGATCGGCGCGAACTGTTCGCTGAGCACGAGCTCGTGGTCCCGGGCGATGCCGGTCACCACGGTCGGCCGGATGTACCGCCCACGGTCGAGGTCCGCGTCGGGGTGAACCCGGCCACCCTCATGCAGATGCACGTCGTCCCCGGCGAGGGCTTCGAGCAGCCGGCGCGCGTTGGCGTACCCGCCTGGCGTGGTCAGCGGCCCGAGGTGGACGCCGTCGGCGGCGCCCGGCCCGAGCACGAGCTGGTCGACGAGCGCGGTGAACTTCTCGACGAACTCCTCGTGCCGGGAGCGGTGGACGTAGATCCGTTTGATGTTGAAGCACACCTGGCCGCTGACCGCGTAGCAGCCGGCGATCATCTCGCGCAGCGTGTCTTCGCCGAGGTCGGCATCGGCCAGCACCAGGGCGGGGTCGTTCCCGCCGAGTTCGAGCGAGACCTTCTTGATCGTCTCGGCGGCCGAGGAGAGCACCTGTCGGCCCGCCACGACGCCGCCGACGAACGTGACCCCGCGCACGGCCGGGTGCGAGGTCAGTGCCGTGCCGATGTCGGGCCCGGTGCCCTGGACCACCTGGAGGACGCCGTCGGGCAGCTGGGCCGCGAGCAGCCGCAGCGCGGCGGTCACCCCCAGCGGGGCCGCCTCGGCCGGCTTGACCACCGCGGTGCAGCCGGCCACGAGCGCGGGCGCCACGCAGTTCATGGTGAGGTAGACGGGCGTGTTCCAGGGCGTGATCACCGCGACTGGGCCCAGCGGGCTCCGGTGGACGAGCACCTCGTCCGCGCCGCCGGTCCCGTCCTGGCCGGTCAGGTCGTGCAGCGCCGCCGCCTCCTCGGCGATCGCCGCGAACGCCCGCAGCAGGTGCGCGCCACCGCGGACGTCACCGGCGGCCTCGAACGCCGGCTTGCCGACCTCGGCGACCACCATCTCCGTCAATTCGCCGGCGCGGCTCTCGATCGCCTCCGCGCCGGCCACGATCGCCGCCGCGCGTTCCTGCGGCGAGCGCGCCGCCCACCCGGGAAAGACCTCGGCGGCGCGGGCCACGGCGGCCTGGATTCCGGCGTCGTCGGTGGGCATGCACCAGCCGACGACTTTCCCGGTGGCTGGGTCGTCGACCGGTAACGGCTCGGCGCTCGATTCGGCGGACGCCTCGGCCGCCCCGACGGCGGTCGCGGCCGGCAGTCCATCGAGTGCCGGCCACAGCCGCCCGCCTGCCTGCGTGGGTGCGCCGTCGTCCGCCCAGTGCGCGTGGCCCGCTGTCGTGGCCAGAGACATGGTCAACTCCTTCGTCGTGAGGCCGGGCCCGTGGCGCCCGCCGTGCCAACGTAGCCCCGGCATGCGCCGTCGTCAGTGTCGTGGGCGACAGGCCCGCGTGATCTAGTCGGTCCGGGCCGCCAACTCCTCGGCGGTGACCCAGTTCCCGTGCAGGCCGCGCGGGATCCGCAGCGGCACCTTCAGGGTGCAGACCGGTTCGCGGTCGACGTGCTGGGCGTCGAGGATGACCAGCTCCGAGTGCATCATGTCGCGCCGGGAGACGATGACGAAGACGTAGCCGTGCCCCTCCGGCGCGCTCTCGTCCCCCTGGACGAAGATCGGCTCGCCGACCGTCGCGTGGTCGCCCGGGTAGTAGATCTGCTGCTTCCCGGTGGTCAGGTCGACGGCGGAGACCCACCGGAATCCGCCGCCGGGGGCCTGATGGCCGGGCAGCTCGGTGAGCCCGACGACGCCCCAGTGGTACTCCAGCGTCTCGTAGCGATCGTCCATCCGCGGGAACTCCGCCGGGTTGTTCGAGATCCGCCGCTCGGTGAACGTCCGGTTCTCGTCCGCGAGGTCGATGGTCCAGCGGGAGAGGAAGCCCTTGGAGGTGTCCGGGTCGTGGGCGCGGCCGTCGATGATCGGGAACCAGGGGAAGTAAGACGAGTCCCCCACCGGGGTGTCGATGTAGATGTGACGGCCGTCGTCGTAGGCGCCCATCATGTGGCTGGCGAACCGGTTCGGGCCCTCGAACCAGCGGATCTGCTCACCCTTGCCCTTGCGTGGGATGACGCCGAGGTAGACGCTCTCGTCCGGGTCCCACTGGAAGATCGGCTCGCCCTTCTGCAGCCACTCCAGCTCGCTGCGGATCGGGATCACCGGGAAGATGACGTAGTTCTGGGTCACGCAGAAGTCGTGCAGCATCGACGAGTACGGCGCCTTGAACCAGGTCTCGTGGATGATCTGCCCGCTCGCGTCCGCCTCGTAGTAGGCGACGTCCCGGGTGGTCTCGCCCTTGGCGGAGTAACCGAAGAAGACCATCTCCCCGGTGCGGGGATCCATCTTCGGGTGCGCCGTCGACGTCTGCGAGGTCAGCGACCCCTCGAAGTCGTCGTGCCCGACGGTCTCCAACGTGTCCGGATCGAGGATGATCGGCGGCGAGTCCTCCTTCGCGGCGTACAGCTTGCCGCCGTGGAAGAAGACGTTGGTGTTCGCCAGCCCGCGCGGCATCCCCTCCACCTCGGGCATGTCGGAGAGCCGGTTGCGGTACAGGCCGAACAGCGCCCGCCCGGCGGCCCGTTCGGCGTCGAACCGCGGGGTGTGGATGAACCGGCTCTTGTAGTCGACCCGGCCCTTGTGGAACCGGAACGAGATGGCCATCCCGTCGTCGTTGAAGTTGCCCAGCGTCCCCTCGTCGACGAACTTCGGGAACTGCCGGTCGCAGACCACCTTGTAGAAGGTGCCGTCCAGATGGGCCGGAACCTCCCCCTGGATGCACTCCAGGCCGCGGATGTCCGCCTCGACCCGCACCGGCGCGTCGAAGGGGTGCGCGGGCTCGGGGAACCGGACGGTGGGCCACACGTCCGGCTCGCGGATCGGCTCCTTGGGCTCAACGCGCGTCCAGCGGATCCGCTCGGCCGCGGCGTCGTCCTGGGGACGAGTGTGGTGGGTCACGGGGTACTCCTCTCGATGACGGTGGCGCTCGCCGGCTCAGCAGTGGACAACGGCAGGGCGTCCGGACCGCGCCGGATCGCCGCCCGGATGGGAAGCAGGGCGATGAGGGCGACGGCGAGCAGCGCGGCAATGGCCAGGAAGACCGAGCTCGCGCCCCAGCCGGCGGCGACGAGGTGGCCGGTGACCGACGGTCCGAGAGTCGCGGCCAGCCGGCCGAGGCCGATGTGCAGCCCGAATGCCGAGGACCGGATCCGGGTGGGGTACGCGGCGGGGATGAGCGCGTAGTAGCCGGCGATGGCGGCGCCGAAGCCGATCGACATGGTCAGCGGGACGATGAGGATCGTCTCGCCCCGCAGAAGGGTGATGCCGAGCAGCGCCGCTCCCCCGGTGCCGAGGGCGAGGGCGGCGACGGTCAGCGGGTGGCTGCGCACCCGCAGCGAGACGACGGCGTACAACAGGCCGCCGATGGCGCCGCCGAGCGGTGCGAGGGTGCCGAACGTCAGGCCGAGCTCGGTGTCGTCCGTGGCGGTGGTGATGAGGTCGGGCGTCCAGCCGATGTTGACGTAGAGCGTGGCGTTGAGGATGCAGTAGCCGACGGCGAGCAGGACGGTGACGAGCAGCAGTTCCGTGGACAGCATCGACCGGGCGGTCTGCCGCATCGAGGTGTGCTGCTCGGCGGAGGTAGACGAGAGCTGATCGATCGGTTCGCGGTGCATCCGGACGAGCAGCCGGTTCAGTGTCGGCAGGGCGTCGCGCCGGCGACTGGTGGCGAGGAATTGGAGGGATTCGGGCAGCAGGGCGAGGCAGAGAGCCAGGATCACCACGTTGATGACCGCGCCGAGGAGGAACATGCTCTGCCAGCCGGCGGTGGGGATGAGGCGCATGCCGATCAGGCCGCCGAGGAACCCGCCGAGGCCGAGGCCGGTGGAGAACATCGCCATCATGAATCCGTGCCAACGCCGGCTGGAGTACTCGGCCACGAGGACGCCCATGACGGCGGTGATGGTGCCGATGCCGATCCCGGTGACGAACCGGCCGGCGAGCATGAGGTGGTAGCCGGGCGCCAGCCACGCCATCGCCATGCCGAGCGTGATGAGCGCCTGGCCGGTGATCGCGAGCCGGCGCCGTCCGAACCGGTCGGCGAGCGGGGCGATGAGGACGGCGCCGACCACCATGCCGGCGATCGCGGCCGAGAGGAGGTAGCCGTAGGCGACGGGGTCGACGCCCCATTCCTCGCGCAGCGGCGGGCCGGCCAGTGAGATGGCGATGATGTCGTACCCGTCCGACAGGGTCGCCAGGATGCACAGTGCGACGGTCATGAGCTGGAACGCGGTCATGCGTCCATCGCGGATGCGGGATTCGATGTCCATGGGTGGTCCTTCCGGCGTGGGCGACGTCGACCGTGCCGTGGTCAGGAATGGCGTGGCGGCGCGGGGACTCTCGGCTCGACGGTGAGCCGGAAGACCTCGCGGGCCGTGTTCTCGAAGAAGTCACGCTTGTCCGCCGCCGGCATCGCCAACGCGTCCATCGCGGCGACTTCGGCGGCGTCGTACTGGTACGGGTAGTCCATCGCGTACATGACGCGGTCCGGCCCGGTGACCTCGCGGGTGAACATGATCGCCGGCTCCCACGGCATGCCGGAGGTGGTGATCCAGATGTTGCTGCGGAAGTACTCCGACGGCTTCTGTCGCAGCGGGCCGGTGGCCTCGTAGCGGCCGGCGGCGACCTGCTTGGCGTGCATGTGGTCGATCCGGTTCAGCCAGAACGGCAGGGCCTCACCGAGATGGCCGACGACGACGCGCAGGTTCGGGTGCCGGTCCAGCAGGCCGGAGGTGATGATCCGCAGCAGGTGCAGGCCGGTCTCGACGCCGAACCCGTAGACCGCACCGTCCAGACCTGCCTCGTGGAACGGTTCGATCATCCGGTTCGGCGGCGTCGTCGGGTGGAGGTAGAGCGGGACGTCGAGGTCCTCGACGGCGGCGACGATCGGTGCGAAGCGCGGATGGTCGAGGTAGGCGCCGCGGATATGGCTGTTGAGGATCAGGCCCTTCAACCCGAGGTCGCCGACGGCACGTTCGAGCTCGGCCACGGCGGCGTCCGGGTCCTCGTAGGACACCGCCGCCAGCGCCGAGAACCGGTCCGGGCGGGCGGCACACGCCTCGGCGAGCCGGTCGTTGGCGATCCGCGCGATCCGGGCGCCTTCCTCGGCGTCGAGGATCTGGGTGCCCGGGGCCGTGAGCGCGAGCACCTGGTGGTCGATGCCGGCCGCGTCCATGTCCTCGATACGCCGCTCGCCTGCGTCCTGGAGCCGTTCGACGACGGCGCGCGGCTGGGGGTGCTCCGAGCCGAGGAAGTACCCCATGAGGCTGGTGAAGCCGACGTCGTCGACGCCATCCATGGCCAGGTGGGACCGGTAGAGGTCGATCATCTCCGGTGGCGCGTAGGCCTCTTCGGTGGCGATGCGCAGATAGTCACGCTCGGCGCCGCCGGCGTCCTCAGGCATGCCGGGCCGCCTCGTCGTCCTCGGATGTGACCGTCTCGCCGGTGACCGGGTGCGGGTAGTGGAACGGGAAGACCTCGGTGTTCGGGAAGAACTCATAGCCCGGTCCGCGGATCTCGTCCGGCCCGGTCGGGTCGTCCGGGTAGGTCTCGAAGTTCATCTGCATCGGCCGCTGGTGCGCCCAGCCGGTGGAGTACTCGCCGTGCCAGACGGGCCGGTAGTTGAGCACCTTGAACTTCCACACACCGCCGTCGTTGACGTATTCGTTCTCGTAGATGCCGCCCTCCCACCACTGCTCCATCGAGGCGTGGCCGGGGAAGGTGTCCTTGGCGTCCTCGTGCAGACCGGCCTGCATGAGGGAACGGAACCGGCCCTTGGCGGACAGGCCGTCCTCGGCGACGGTGATCACGTCCTGGTGCTGGGGGTGGTCGAGGAGGAACCCGAAACGCGGTCCGTTGAGGTCCGCGGTGAACCGCTGGCGGAACCGGCCGACGTACAGGCGCCGCACGCCCGCCTTGCCGATGAAGCGCGCGCCGCAGAAGTTGACCTCGCCGTCGTCGGCGAAGAGGTCGACGACCTCCTGATACAGGCACTTGTCCAGGTAGTAGCCGTACTGGTGCTGCAGGCGGCGGACCGCCTGCTGGGCCTCGAGGATGCTCATGCGGTGGGCGAGTTCCTCGACGCGTGCGGCCACGTCGGTCGCGGTGTCCAGACTCATCACAACTCCTTCGTCAGGTGTGAGTCGACGGGTCGGCCGGGCCGTTCCGTCCGAGCAGTACCGTGATCCCACCAAGGGCGGCGCGGGCGAACAAGGACGTTCCTCGAAGGTTCCGCTCAGCAGAAATGCGATACTCACCTGCAGCGCCGACGACGGCGCGAACGGCGCGATGACGCGGTTTGGAGGCGGACGGATTTCCTCGGTACGGAACTACTCCAGACCGGTGCTGCGCTCGGCCGAGCGGGCGCTGCGGGTGGTCCAGCTGCTCGGGCAACGCGGGCGGGTGAGTCTGACCGAGGTGGCGCGCGAGCTCGGGGTGAGCCCCTCGACGGCGCACCGGCTGCTCACCACGTGCTGCGAGATGGGCTTCGCCCGGCAGGAGGACTCGGGCGGGACGTACGAGAGCGGGGCGGTGCTGCAGGAACTCTCGCTCGCGTTCTCACGGGCGACGGCGCTGCGTGACGCGGGCGCCGCGCAGCTCAGTAAGGCGGCCAAGCAGTTGCGAGAGACGGTCAGCGTGGTCGTCCTCGAAGGCCGCGACGTCCGCTTCGTGGAGACGCTCGAGAGCGATCGGGCGGTGCGGGTGGCGACACCCCTGGGCCGCACGCTCCCGGCGCACGCCACCGCGGGAGGGCTGGCGATGCTCGCTGCGCTTGCCCCGGACGAACTGCATCGCCGCTTTCCCACCCGGGGCCTGCCGCAGGTGTCATGGTCGGCGATCACCACGTGGGACGACCTGCTGGCCGAGCTCGGCCGGGTCCGCGAGCGCGGGTGGGCGATCCAGATCGGTGAGGCGGACGAGGAGGTGGTCGCCGTGGGGCACGCGATCCTCGACGGGCTCGGTCTCCCCCGCGCCTCACTGGTGGTCTCCGCGCCACGGGCACGCATCACCACCTCCGAGGAGGCCCGCGCGGTCGCGACGGCTCTCGAGCCGCACGCGCACAAGATCCAGCGGAGGCTGCGGGGCAGTCACTGACCGGGCGGCGTCCCGGTCGTTCACGGTCGGGTTCAACCGGCGTTGGCGTGAGGATGCATGGGCGTTCATCACAGAGTTCTACGTTTCCCGGCGTGATGAACCTCAGAGGAACCGCACTCGCCGGGCTGCTCACCACCGCCACCGTCCTTGCAGCGGCTCCCGCCGCAGCAGAACCTCCCCCGCACGCCGGCCCGCCGACCGAGGTCCGGGTGCTGGCGTGGAACATCTACCACGGCGGGTTGGACGATACGTGGGAGGACGCGGCCAATCGTGACGCCGTCATCGAGCAGATCGTGGACGTGGCCCCTGACGTGTTCTTCTCCGTCGAGACCTACGGCGCCGGGGAGGCGATCACTGCCGGACTCGAGGAGTCCACCGGCGAGGACTGGACGGGCGTCCAGATCACGCCCAGTTCGACCGGAGATGACAATCTGTGGCTCTTCACCCACTTCGACGTCGACACCGTGTTCCCGGCACCGAGCGGTGATGAGGAGACCGATGCCTTCCACATCGGCGGCGCCCGAGTGATCGCCGGCGACGGGCGGGTGATCAACGCCTTCACCATGTGGAGCAACTACACCGACCCCTGGGTGGGTGACCTGATCGAGGCCAACGCCCAGGACGTCGCCGCCGGCCGCGAACCGGCTGTCCCGGCCTCGGAGATCGTCGCGGCCGATCGCCGCCAGACGGCGTTCGTCGCGGACTTTCTCGACTACGTCGGCACCCATGCCGCACCGCACGAGCCCGTTCTGATGGGCGGTGACCTGAACACCGTGCCAGCCGGCGACTGGGCCGCCCGTTGGGCTCACTGTGCGGATCATGCCGGGCTGTCCTACGACCTCAATGCCACGGAGCAGTTCACCGACGCGGGCTTCGTCGACACGTTCCGGGCCGCCAACCCCGACGTCTGCGAGGCGCCGGGGATGACGTGGAGCCCGCGGTTGGAGATGATGACTCCGGACCGCATCGACTTCGTCTACGCCCGTGGCAAGGTCGTCCAGGTTCGCGACGCACGCACGATCGACGAGCGGGTCGGCACCGGCGCGGAGTTCCCGTCCGACCACGCCGCCGTGGTCGCCGACCTTCGAATCAAGTAGCGCGGCGGGTCGTGCGTCATCGCGCTCTCCCCGGTCGGAACCGGCGGGCCTACGCCGCGGTCCGCACCCGTAGGAAGTCGTTCACCCCGAACGCCCGCTGCATCCGCTGTTCCGCCGCCGGGAAATGGGGGTTCGCCTCTGCCGCGGTAAGCAGTTCCGGGCTGTCCACCTTGAACCTGCGGCCCTCGTACACCACGACGGCGGAACCCGCGGCGAGGACGTTCTTCAGCCGGTCCAAGCCCACCGAGGAAGACCACTGCCCGACGTGCCATGTCCGCGCCTCGGTCCACCGGCCCCGCGCCCTGCGCTGCCTCAGTAGCCGTGCTCGACGTCGACGACGTTGCGCAACGGCTCGCCACTCACCCACCGAGCGACGTTGTCAAGCAGGATCTGGCGGCCGCGCTCGCCCGTCAACGGCGTCGTCGCGCCGTTGTGCGGGGTGATGATCGCGTTCGGCAGGGTCCACAGCGGACTGTCGGCCGGGAGCGGTTCGTGCTCGTGGGCATCCAGGCCCGCCCCGGCCAGCTCGCCGGAGCGCAGCGCCTCGACGAGTGCCTGCTCGTTGACGATTCCGCCTCGCGAGACGACCACGAGGAACGCGCCGGTCCGCATAGCCCGAAGCTCTTCGGCACCGATCAGGTTCCTGGTCTGCGCCGTCAGGGGTGCGGTGACCACGACGTAATCACTGGTGCGCAGGACGGCGGCCAGGCCGTCCGTGCCGTAGCGCAGCCGCACGTCGCCGTCGGCCGGGCCCGCGTCCGTACGCCGCAGCGCCTGGACGTTCATGTGGCACGCCTGGGCCTTGCGCGCCAGGTCCTTCCCGCTGTTGCCGTAGCCGACGATGCCGAGCGTGGCGCCGGTGAGCTCCCCGTGGGTGTATCGGTCCCACTCGGCGCGCGCCTGCGCTGCCAACCATCGGGGCGCGTTCCGGCTGAGCATCAGCATCAACATCAACGCGTGCTCCGCGAGCGGGATGGCGCCGTTGCCCGCCGCCGAGGTCAATCGCACCCTTGGCGGGAGTGCACCCGTGTCCAGCCAGGAGTCGACGCCGGCCGTGCGGCTGTGGACCCATTCCAGTGAGGGCAGGAACGCCAGATCGTCCGCGTGCGGTGTCGCGCCGAGCACCGCGCCGACGTCCGCGGGAGCGACGCCGGCACGCCGGCACGCACCTGTACTGAGCTCGTCCACCTCGACGACCGGGCAGTGGCGGGCGACCTCGCGCACCCGCTCGAGGCCCGGATCCGCGGGCGCCTTGACGAGGATGACGGCGCTCATTTCAGGCCCGTCGTCGAGATCCCGCGGATGAGGTACTTCTGGGCGAAGGCGAAGAAGCACAGGATCGGGATGAGCGACAGCAACGACATCGCCATCAGCGTCCCCACGCCCTCGTTGGTCTCGGAGTCGACCAGTGCGTTGAGTGCGACCGGAACGGTGAAGACGGCGTTGTCGGTGAGGTAGATGAGTTGCCCGAAGAAGTCGTTCCAGGTCCAGATGAACGTGAAGATGGTCGCGGTGATCATCGCCGGGCGCATCAACGGAAGGATGACGTACCAGAAGACCCGGAACGGTCCGGCGCCGTCGATCCAGGCGGCCTGGTCCAGCTCGCGGGGGATCCCCCGGATGAACTGGACCATCAAGAAGATGAAGAATGCGTCGGTCGCCAAGAACTTTGGCAGGATCAGCGGAACGAAGGTGTTGACCAGGCCGAGGTTCGAGAAAATGATGTACTGCGGAATGATCGTCACGTGCATCGGAAGCATGACCGAGACCAGCACGATGGCGAAATAGAACCGTCGGGCACGGAAATCGAGGCGTGCCAGCGCGTAGGCCGTCACGGAGCAGGCGAAGAGATTGCCGATGATGCAGCTGGCGGCGACCACCAGCGAGTTCCCGAAGAAGACGAGAAAGTTGTAGCTGCCGACCTGCCACCCTCGGCGGAAGTTCTCGAGGGTGAGCTCGGTCGGGATCAGGCTCGGGTCGGTCAGGACCAGGTGCCCGGGTTTGAAGGCGCTGACCGCCATCCACAGCAGCGGGTACAGCATGAAGAGGCCGAAGGCGATGAGCCCCGCGTGGCGGAGCACACTGTTCCGGCGGCGCCTTCCGCTCATGGACGCGGGCAGGTGCGCGCGCTCGTGCGCGGGTGTCTCGGACGGCGCGGGGGCCACGGTCTGTTGTGCCATCTCAGTCTCCGTAGAACACCCAGAACTTCGACAACGCGAAGTGCACGGCGGTGATCACGGCGATCACGAGCAGCAGCACCCAGGCCAGCGCCGCGGCGTAGCCCATGTCGAAGTTCACGAAGGCGTTCTGGTAGATGTACAAGGTGTAGAAGAGCGTCGAGTCGGACGGCCCACCGGTACCGCCGCTCACCACGTGCGCCTGCGTGAAGGCCTGGAAGGCGCCGATCGTCTGCAGGATGAGGTTGAAGAACACGATCGGCGTCAGCAGCGGCACCGTGACGGAACGGAACTGGCGCCAGATCGACGCGCCGTCGACTCGTGCGGCCTCGTAGTACTCCTCCGGTATCTGCCGCAGACCCGCGAGGAAGATGACCATCGGTGAACCGAAGGTCCACACGTTGAGCACGATGAGAGTGCCCAACGCCGTCGACGGGTTCTGCAGCCAGCTGGAGCCGTGAACGCCGAACAGGTCGAGTACCTGGTTGACCAGGCCGTCGTGCCCGAAGACCTGCCGCCACAGCACCGCCACAGCCACGGACCCACCCAGCAGCGAGGGCAGGTAGTAGGCGCTGCGGTAGATGGTCAGTCCGCGCAGACCGCGATCGAGGATGAGCGCCAGCGCCAGGGCGAAGGCCAGCTGAAGCGGCACCGAGACCAGCACATAGGTCACCGTCACCCGGACCGAGTTCCAGAACCGCGGATCCGCGGTCAGCCGCTCGTAGTTGTCGGCCCCGATGAACGTCGGACTGGAGAGGATGTTGTAGTCGGTGAACGACAGGTAGAGCGAGGCCAGCATCGGCACGGCGGTCACCAGGACCAGACCGAGGAGCCAGGGCGTCATGAAGATGTGGGCGACGCCGTCCTGTCGCGTCAACGAGCGCCGCCGGGGCGGATCCGAGTGCGGCCCTGATGCCGCACCCTGCGGCGCGGGCGCCGCGTGAGTTGCGGCTTGTGCCATGGTGACCAACTCAGCTCGCCCGATCGATGTTGCGTTGGACTTCGTCCACGATCTGTTGGGCACCGTCGCTGATGCCGGTCTCGCCGTTGATGATGCCCTCGACCACACGGCGGAGCGTCACTCGCCACTCGCTGGCACCCGGGGGCGATTCGTACACCGGGTCGCGCGTGGCCGCACGGTCGGCTTCGCCGACCTCGAGCATCTCGAGCTCGATGTCGCTGGCGAACTCCCGGTACTCCTCCGCCACACGGGGATTGATCGGGGTTCCCATGGTCAGGCCGACGTGCCGCAGCATGGTGGTGTTGTTGATGCAGTAGCTGAGGACCTCACCGGCCGGCTCGAGCACCTCGTCCGCGGCGTTCGCGTAGACGGCCATTCGGGGCATGTAGAGGAAGCGGAAACCCTCCGGGGCGTCCGGTGCGATCGGCGGATGCTTCAGGCCGAAGTCGAAGTCCGGGAACATGTCGGCCTCGTCGATGGCGTGGTTGGCGTTGCCCAGATGCAGCAGGATCGAGTCGCCGATGTCGGTCCAGCTCGGCTCGACACCGTCCTGCTCACTGACCGTGGTCGTGGCGCCCGCCTGGCGCAGGTTCTCCCAGTACGCGATCCACTCGGCGAGCGTCTCGGCCGTGAACCCCAGTCCGCCGTCCTCACTCCACAGCTGTTCCCCGTGCTGGCGGAGCCAGTTCTGGACCGAGTGGTCGTGGTCGACCCGGTAGGAGAGGGCCTTGCGGCCGTGGGAGTTGTTGTTCGTGTAGTCGCGGGCGATCTCGGCGAGATCGTTCCAGTCCCATTCGTCCGGAAGCTCGACGCCGTCCTCGTCGGCGAAGGTCCGGTTGTATCGGACCACCGGCACGTGGATGCCGAACGGCACGGTGTTGAGCTCACCCTGGAGCTCGAAATCACGGATGTCGTCCTCACTGAAGTCGGACAGGTCCAGCGTCTCGAGATCGTCGACCCGCCGGAACAGCCCGTTGGCGTGATAGGTGAGCACGTCGGGTGAGGGCACCCAGAAGACATCGGCGACGTTCTGGGCAGCCATCTGCGTCGTCATCCGCTCGCGGTAGGCGTTGTACTCCGCGAACTCGAGCTCGAGGTTGATGTCGGGGAGCTCGTCGGCCATCTCGTCGAAGGCGGCCTGGTAGTTCTCCTGGCGGACGTTGTTGCCCCAGAACGCATAACGGACGGAGCGGCCGGCGTTGCCGCCACCGCCACCACCTGCGCTACCCGCGACGCCGGAACAACTGGACAGGACACCGGCTCCCATCGCCGCGCCCGCGGCCGCGAGCAGGTGTCGTCGACTCAGCACACGCATCGTTCTCTCCCGTCATTGGAAGGTGCAGGGCCCGATCCGATCGGGTACGCCCCACTGTTGCCACATCTAGATTGTCTGTCAAGTATGCACGTCTAGTTGTTACTCCACTGGATCTCGAGAACCTCGAAGAGGCCCACTCGAGGTGTCCGGAACACCACGACATCGCCCTCGCGGTGCCAGCTCAGGTCCTCCGAGGACACCTGGGCACGGGCGATCACGGGGTCTGCCGGCGTCCGCACACGCAGCCGGCCGGCCGGGACCGGCACGGGTTCGACGAAACGCTGAGGTGCATCCCCCGAACGGTTCAGCAGGTGCACAACGGTGGCTCCCGCCCGGTTCGTCCCGAGGACGACCTGAACCTGGGCGGGCAGCTCGGCCTCCACCTGGCGGCCACTGCGGGTCAACGTGAACACCTTCGCGACCACCGCATCGCGCACCCGTGTGAGCCCGAGCTCGTGATAGAGCTGACCGGGCCGCCACGGCACCACAGCGAGCCGGCCGCGACCGACCCGGCCGGCAACCCACCCGGGATGCGGCACCGGCACGTGGCCGTAGCACTTCTCCGGTGGCCCGTAGAGCGCGCGCCCGAGAGCCCGCCAGTCCACCTCGGCCTCGGATGACGGCTCGAGCACACCGAATCCCCCGACCGCCGGGACGTAGTCACCCGAGGAATCGACGGGGATGTGCAGGCCGAACAGCGATTCCTCGGTGGTGTACTCCGCCTTCCATCGGGCGAGCGAACCGGCGCCGGGAACCTGCAGCTCCCCTCGGGACCAGGCGGAGTCCCCGGTGGCGACCACGGCAGATCCCTGCTCGAGCAACGATTCGACGCCGGCGACGCCGTGCGGGGCCAGCGGCCCCAGATCCGCGAGGATCACCAGGTCGTACTGCTGCGGATCGATGCCGTCGAGCGCACTCTGCTCGAGCACGTCGAAGGGCACGTGCTGCTCGACCAGACACTGGTACCACCCGCGGAACTCGGCGAGCCTGCGAGCATCGTGCGAACCACCGTGCGGCCGGACCAGCCCGACGCGAGCGCCCGAGCGCAGGCCGGCGTAGAGGCTGGCGTGGTCGCGGTGGAAGCGCGTCAGGCTCCGGCCGACCTCGAGCCCCTCGTACCGCGCCGTCTCGGGTGTGCCCATGAGGTAGGTCGAGGGATGCCCACCGTGGGCCATGGCCTGGAGAAGATACTGGGCCACGTGGTTCGGGTCCTCACCGGCCCATCGATACGGCATGTCGACGAATGCGGTGCAGTTGACGTACACGGTGCGATCTCGGTCCCGTGACCGGTGCGCACTGACCGACTCCGAGGTCAGGTGGTGCCACAACGGCCGCCCGACGGCGTTGTTCGCCTCGTGGTACGTGATGTGCGCGCTCTCGCGCAGCATCAGCGCCACGTCACGGTCCAGCTCGGAGATGTGCTCGCGCATCCGGGTGTTGAGGTCGTCGAGCACGCCGGCGGACCACGAGCGCCACACCTGGTAACCGGGCGAGTCGGGCCCGGTGGGGTGCTCGACGTCGGGCGCGTAGGAGCGGAACGCGCTCAGGCACGACGTGCAGTGGCACACCCCGTGGTACCGGCGGGAATAGTCCCGCTCGTTGAAGTGCATCATGTTGAAGAAGAATCCGGCGACGTCGTACCGGGAGAGCACCTCCGCCACGACGTCGAACATCTTCCGCTGGTAGTACTCACCCGAGGGGCAGACGCTGCGGTAGCCGTTGTAGATCTGGGCACGACCGTCCGGGCCGACGAAGCACCACTCCGGATGCTCCTCCGCACGCCGGGCGTCGACCTTGGAGAAGTCCATGCGGGCGAGCACGCGAATGCCGCGCCGGCGCGCAGCACTCACCGCGTCACCGATCAGATCGCCCGACGCACGAGCCGCCAGCGCCGGGTTGACCGTCTGACAGTCCAGTTCACTGGGATAGTTCGCGATGATCCCGCCGACGCTCAGCAACCACGTGTCGGCGCCGTAGTCCTCGATGAAGTCGAGGACAGCCTCGACATCGAGATCGGCATCGATCTCCCGCAGGTTCGTCTGAACACCCCGGAACGGCTCGTGCCACCACGGCGAGCTCATCCGTGTCCTCCGTCGAGGACCCGGAACAGGGCGGAGTGGTCGAGCTCGCCCCAGGACCTCGCCAAAGCCTGGTCCATCTGGCGGGCGACCGCCGCGGTGCCCGGGAGCTCGGCGCCGTAGTGCTCCGCCGACGCGAGTGCGATGCCGAGATCCTTGCGATGCAGCCGGATGCGGAAGCCCGGCTCGAAGGCCCGGTCGATCATGCGTTGGCCGTGCAGCTCGAGCACCCGGGACGAGGCGAAGCCGCCGGAGAGCGCTTCGCGGACCGTCGCCGGGTCGATGCCTGAGGCCTCGGCGACCGCCATCCCTTCGGCGACGGCCTCGATCGTCAGAGCCACGATGATCTGGTTCACCACCTTGGTGGCCTGGCCGGCACCGACCGGGCCCATGTGGGTGATGGTCCTGCCCATGAGGTCGAGCAGAGGCAGGGCCCGCCCGACGGCGGCGTCGCTCCCGCCGACGAAGATCGTCAACGTCCCGTCCCGCGCGCCGACGTCGCCGCCGGAGACCGGGGCGTCGACGTACTCCCCACCTGCGTCGTGGACCCGCCGGGCGAGGTCGACCGTCGCGACCGGCGAGATCGAGCTCATGTCGATCACCAACGTGCCGGGCGCCAGCCCGGCGACGACGCCGTCCTCGGCCGTGAGGACCTGCTCGACGTCGGGAGTATCGGGAAGCATGAGGATGACGACCTCGGATCGCCGGGCGACCTCCTGCGCCGACGGCGCCGCCACCGCCCCTTCCTCGACCAGGACCTTCGAGCGCTCTTTGATCCGGTGCACGGTCAGGTCATGACCGGCGCGGATGAGGTTGAGTGCCATGGGCACACCCATGACCCCGAGGCCGATGAATCCGATTCGCACACGTTCTCCTTGCTCTGGAACTGCCGCGGCCGCAGGATTCCGTTGCTCGCCGCCCGGCGGACCGTCCGGCCGGGCGCCGTCGTCGTTGACCGCCGGCGCAGCCCTCTCGATGTGTCACGTCATCTGGTTGGACCAGTTGCTGGTGATACTTCCTGGTCGGACCTCGCACGTCAAGGGGTTCGCGGCATGGATATAGCTTGGCTATTCCGTGCCGAAGCGAGATTCGCGCAGAGTTCACGCGAAGGACAGCGCAGGCCGAGACGCACCGATCCTCGGCAGTTGGTTGGACCACTGTCGTTCGGGCACCCTGTAGGGTCACCCACATGTCGAGAAGCGTGAGGCATGCGTGAGATGGCGCGCCCGGCGAGCGTCCATGCACAGACCGTCGACCGACTGCTGACTGCCATCCGGGAAGAGCAGTTCGCGGTCGGCTCGGTCCTGCCGTCGGAACGCGCCCTCGCCCAGCAGCTCGGGGTCAGCCGCAATACGTTGCGCGAGGCGATCCGGGCGCTGGCCCACGCGGGCGCACTCGAGATCCGCGGCCGATCCGGCACGGTGGTCACGCCGAGTTCCACGTCGTACGACGCAGCCTTGCGCGCACGCGCGGAGGCCGCCGGCGAACAGAGCCCGCTCGACCTCATGGTCGCGCGTATGGCCGTGGAGCCCACCTGCGCCGAACACGCGGCGGCACAGGCGGGCGAGGCCGAGCTCGAGGCCATGCGAAACGCGCTGGAGCGACAGCACGAGGCCGTCATCGCCCACCAGGACCCGGCAGCCCCCGACCTGCTGTTCCACACCGCGGTCGCCGGCGCCACACGCAACCCGGCCCTGATCGCCCTGCAGGGGCAGCTCGCCCAGATGATGAGCGGCGACCTGTGGGCCGAACTCAAGGGACACGTGCGCCAGAGCGAGGACCACCTCTACCGCTACCTCACCCACCACGACCTCATCTTCGACGCGGTTCAGTCGGGCGACGGCCGGCGAGCCCGGCAGCTCATGATCATGCACCTGGTCGACATCGAGGAAGCACTGCTGGCCGACGCGACCTGATCAGGACCAGGTGAGGTGGACGACCTCGAGGAGCTCCAGCTCCTCCACGCTCACCCGGGCAATCCCCTCGACGACGTCGACGGGCACGCTCCGGTCCGCCACGACCAGCCGCGCCCGCACGGACACCGCCCCCTCGGGCAGGCGCACCCGGACCTCCTGGTCGGTCAACGGGATGAGCTCGTGACGCTGCCCTCGCATCGCCATCGGGTCGTTGAGGTTGACCAGACACGCCGCCAGTTCCCCGTCGCCGGCCAGCGTCGCGAGGTCGACCAGCCCGGCGCCGCGGACCTCGACCTGCGGCGAGTCGTCACCGCGCGCCCACGTCACGGCGTTGGCGATCAGCCTCCCGTGGTCCGCCTGCAGCGCCCTCCAGTAGACCTCGCCGAGGTTGAACGCGACGTACACGGTCCGCCCACCCGAGGGATGCTCGCGCGTGACGACGGCGGGCGGACCGTCGTAGGAGCGCGGATAGACCTCCTCCATGGGAAGGTCCGGGTACGCGGGGATGAACCGGAACGGCACATCGGTCCCCGGTTCCGCCCGAACATCGAGCAGCGTGGTGCCGCCGACGATCCGGCGCGCGCCGTCGTAGCCGCGGTTCAGCGGGTGATCACCCTCGAGTGCGATGTAGTTGTTCTTCACCGGACCGTACGCGTCGCGTTCGAGTCGGACGCCGAGCAGGTCCCCGAGCGCGAACTCCCGTGTCCCGCCCGGCGTCGCACGGGCACCCGAGTCGTAGCAGGCCACCACGCTTCCGCCGCGAGCGACGAACTGCTCGAGCACCTCGACGTGTGCCGGCGCCAGGTCGCAGGACGCCGGGAGCACGAGGACGCGCACACCGGCAAGTCGCTCGAGCGTCAAGATCTCGTCGGAGATGTACTCGAACGGGATACGCGCCTCGACCAGCGCCTGGTAAAGACCGTCCTCGTGCGCCCGGGGGTCCCGGTCGGACGGGGTCCACGGCGTCGGGCCGTCGGGAGCGCGGACGTCGAGGATCGCGACCTCGGCCACGTGCGTGAGGCGCTCGAGCAGCGGCTCGCACCGATGGTGCAACTCGAACGCCTCCGTCACCGGCTCGACCCAGCGAGGGTCGAAGATCTCCGCCTTGAACTTCGAGAACCACGGTCGCCCACCGTGGACGAACCCGTCGACGATGAAGCTCGTCAGTTCGGCCGGACTGGTGACCGAGTCCTTCCAGCGCAGCGCGTGATGCTCGGTGCCGACGGAGGCCAGCAACGCCACCGGGCGGTCGGGGAAGAGGCCACGGGCTCGTTTGCCGATCCGCCCCGGCGTCCATGCCGCCTCGTCCTCCCAGCGCCCTTGCTTGTCGATCACGAGCATCGGGTACCGGTCCTCGATCAGCTCACGCACAAGGTCCCGGGTGATGCGCGGGTTCCGGTTGGGGATGAACCGCACGTGCGGTTTCACGGCGCGCACAGCGTCGTCCCACAGTCCGACCAGTTCGCTGAACTTCGTGCTGCGCCACCGGGTGTAGGCCGCCCACGCCGGATCCGTGAGGTCACTGGGGCGGGGCAGCTCGTGGCCGGTCTCGGCCCGGAATCGTCTCGCGACGGGTTCGGAGTAGGACACGCCCTTGACCGACTCCCACCGGTTGGCAAACAGGGCGTCGACGTCGTACCGCTCGGTGATCTCCTGCGCGATCTGCGTGATGTGCTCGCTCAGGTACGTACTGAACGGATCCGTCCAGAAGACCCCGGGCATCGAATCGTGCTCGATCGGATTGCCCTCCTCATCCCGGGCGAGCCACTCCGGGTGGGCTTCGGCAGCGTCCTGATGAATCGCGTGCGGGTCGACGCGAGCCATCACGTGCATGCCGAGTCCGCGTGCGGCGTCGACCAGCTCGCCGAACGGGTCACCGCCGGCGAGATGCGCGCTGCGGTGATGGAAGGGCAGCTGCGTGGGATAGAAGGCCATGTACCCGCCGGCACTGAGGCACAACGCGTTGGACCGCGTGCGGCGCATGACGTCGATCCAGAAGTCGATGTCGAACGTTCCCGGGTCGTCGTCGGTGAAGGTGACCTGGGTCCACCGGGTCGCCGTCCGGAACCATTCCGGGGAACGGTCCGCGTCCAGGCCTTCGGGTCGAACATCTGCGAGCGCCACGGCGCCTCCTCCTGAGCTTCGTCGCTGAATTGTCAGACATGCTGACATGTACGTCATGGTCGTGGCAAGATCCTGCTATGAAGTGGAACGACTACGACGTCAGCGCCAACATCTCGCTCCTGTTCACCGACGTGCCCTATCTCGAACGATTCCGTGCCGCAGCGGACGCAGGCTTCACCTCGGTCGAATCATGGTGGCCGTTCCCCACCGCCGATCCCACGGCCACCGAGCTCGACGACGTCGCAGGCGCCGTCGCCGACGCCGGCGTGCGCCTGACCGGCCTGAACTTCTTCGCCGGCGACATGCCCGGTGGAGAACGCGGAATCGCGTGCCGGCCGGAGCGCGCGAACGAGCTCGAGACGGCGACCGAGGCGCTGCTGCACCTGGCCCGCGCCACCGGGTGTCGCGCGTTCAACCTCCTCTACGGCCAGCTCGACCCGTCCGAGAGCGAGAAGCAACAACGAGCCGTCGCCGTCCGCGCCTACCGTGCTGCGGCCGAGGCCGTCGACGAGATCGATGGGACGGTGCTCGTCGAACCGCTCGCGCACGGCCTCAACGGGGCCTACCCACTGACCACGCATCGTGACGCATTGGATCTCGTCGAGGAGGTCGGCTCCCCGCGCCTGGCACTGCTGGTGGACACCTTCCACCTGGGCCACAACGGCGTCGATGTCGCCGCCGCCGTACGCGAGACGCGCGGGAGGTTCGGGCACGTCCAGCTCGCCGACGCACCGGGCCGCGGTGAACCGGGCTCCGGCGACCTGAACTGGGACGAGATCGCACGGGCGCTGCGCGAGACCGGCTACACCGGCACCGTGGCGGCCGAGTACAAGCCGACGCGGCCCACGCGACAGACCCTGGGCTGGCTCGAGGCCTGACGGCACCGGCCGGTGGAAACTGTCATGATGTCTGGCGAGTGATCGCCACTGACATGGCCGGGATCTCGCCGTGCCGGAGGAAGGACGAGGTGTGTCGACAAGCCCCAGCCAGTTCAAGCTCGGCCCCACCTCGCTCACAGAGGCGCTCTTCGAGTCGCTGCGCACGCGGATCATCAACGGTGAGATCAAGCCCGGGGAGAAGGTCACCGAACAGCGCGTCGCCGGCGAGTACGGCGTGGCCCGGCCGACCGCCAAGTCATGCCTCGAACGCCTGACCAGTCTCGGCCTCCTCCGCAGGGTGGCGCACAAGTCCGCCGTCGTCCCGCGGCTGGACGAGCACGAGATCGAGGACCTGTTCTTCAGCAGGTCGACCTTCGAGGCGACCGCGGCGGCCCACCTCGCGCGCCGCCGTCACGTGCCGCAGGAGATGACGACGGCCCAGGAAGCCATGCAGGTCGCCGAGGACCACGGGAACTTCACCGAGCTCGTCCAGGCCGACATCGCGTTCCACTGGGGCCTGGTCCACGGCTTCGACAGTGAGCGGCTGACCCGGATGTACGAGATGATCTCGGGCGAGATCCATCTGACCATCGGGCAGTACCGCGCGCACCGGCGCACCTCGATCTCGACGGTGGTCGGTGAGCATCAGGCCGTAATGGACGCGATCGCCGCCGGCAACGAGGCGGGCGCCTGCGAGGCCCTCGTCAGTCACATCGCGCTGGCCCGGGACCGCGTGCTGGCCGAACTCCGCGAGGGCGGGACCACCGCCCGGGACTGACAGCGCGCCCGACTCTTCAGTACAGCCCTCCGTTGACGTCGACGACGGCGCCGTGCATGTGCCGGGCGTCCTCGCCGGCGAGGAAGGTGATCGTCTCGGCGACGTCGCGGCCCGTGGTCAGGCGCCGGGTGGGCATGGCGGCCGCGATGGACCGGCGTTGCTCCGCCGTCGTGACCTCCCACATCTGCGGGGTGTCCGGCGGGCCGGGGCAGACCACGTTGACCCGGATCCCGGTGCCGGCCAGCTCCGTGGCCAGGTGCCGGCCGAGCCCGATGAGTCCGTACCGCGCCACGGTGTAGTGCGGTCCCATCACGCTGCTGTACCGCCGGCCCGCGATCGAGGAGGTGATGACGATCGAGCCGCCCGCACCCAGGTGCGGCAGCGCCGACTTGATGGTCAGCATCGCCCCACGCAGGTTGATCCCGATCAGGCGGTTCCACTCCTCCAGCGTCAGGTCGGCCAGTGGCGTGGCCGAGCCGACGAACGCGTGGGTGACCACGACGTCGAGCCGACCGGCGTGCGCGAGGGCGGACCCGACCATCTCATGCTGGGACCTCTCCGAGGTCGGGTCGAAGGCCACGGTCGCCAGTGCTGCGCCGTCACGAGCGGCCGGCCGTTCCAGGTCCGCACCCGTCACCGAGGCTCCCGCCTCGAGGAACGCCTCCGCGGTCGCCTGCCCGATTCCGCCGGCCGCGCCCGTGACCAGGACACCGCGTCCGCTGAATTCTCCGGCCATCAGTACAACCCTCCGTTCACGTCGAGCACGGCGCCGTGGATCTGGCGGGCACGCTCACTCGCCGCGAAGGTCACGACGCCGGCCACGTCATCGGGCTCGGCGATCCGCCGCAGCGGGGTGGATTCGATGATCTTCTGCACCTGGTCCTCGGTGGAGTTGGCCGTGAGGATCGGGGAGTCGGTAGGCCCCGGTGCCACGCAGTTGATCCGTACGCCGGTCCCTGCCAGCTCGGCCGCCACGTGCCTGGTCAGGCCGATCAGGCCGTACTTGGAGACCGTGTAGTGCGCGCCGTTGGCGACGGACCTGGAGCGGCCGGCGATCGAGGAGATCACCACCACCGCTCCCCCGCCCCGTTCGATCATCGAAGGCAGCACGGATCGGACGCAGACCATGGTGCCGGTGACGTTGATGTCCCAGACGCGGTCCCACGACTCGACCGGCATGTCGGTGAAGTTCTCGGGAAAGCCGACGGCGGCGCTGGTGACAAGGACGTCGACGGCCCCGTGCTCGGCGGTCACCGCCGCCATCTCGCGGCGCACGGCCTCGGCGTCGGAGACATCCAGCCGGCGTGGGACCCAGCGTCCGGCGCCGTCCGGTTCGGGAGCCTGGTCGATGATGTCGAACCCGTACACGGTGGCTCCGGCGGCGAGGAACCTCCGGGCGGTGGCCCGCCCGATCCCGCTGCCCGAGCCGGTGATGGCTACGATCTGTGCCGGCATCGCTATCGCACCTCGAAGTCCATGGCGTTCTCCGACAGCACCTCACCGGCGCGGTCGGTGACGGCCATCTCGATCCGGTACCCGCCTGGCTCGGCGTCGGCCGGGACGGGCCAGATGACGTTGTCGCTCTGCTCGGCCGAGTCGGCCGGCAACGTCCCGGTGAAGGTGCGTCCGGTGACGTCCTCACCTCCGGCCGCGCGCCGGATCCGCCAGGAGATCTCGGCACCGTCGACGTCGGTGTCGTAGTCGTTCGTGACCCAGAGCTTCCCGGCGAACGTGCTGCCGCGCGGGTAGACCTTCTCCCGACCAAGCAGGTAGGGCGAGGCGGTGCGTTCGAAGCTGACCAGCACGCGGGTGTAGACGGCCTTCATCCAGTCGTAGACCTTGTACGGGCGCCGGTAGTAGTCGAGCAGGCCCGAACCGATGATCGGGCAGGAATCGCTCCAGTAGTAGAGGTACATCGAAGCCACCGGCGAGTACTTGCGCTGCCGGAAGAACTCGATCTGCTCCTTGACCACCAGCGCCTCGTAGGACTGGTAGTTGTCGATGAACTCCTCGAGCGAGTTGCCCACGTCGATCTTCGCCCCTTTGAAGGCGAGGTCGTAGAACAGGCCGTGGTACTCCCAGGTGTCCCAGTCCGGTGGCCAGAGCTTGTCCTCGGGGATGAAGGTCCTCAGCGTCTCCAGGTTCGGGATCGATGCGGCACCGAACTCGACGATCTGGGGTTGGACGATCGTCTGGTGCATGTCCCGGTCGCCGGGTTGGACGCCACCGATCATGAGGTTCTGGGCACCCTCGCGGTAGTCGCCGAGATGGATCCACCGGGTGGGGTCGACGGTCCCGAGGGTCTCCTTGAGGATCTGGCAGAGCCGGAAGTAGTTGTTCGGCTTGTCCGGCAGCAGGTAGATCTCCGGTTCCTTGAAGACCGACCACATCCCGATGCTCGCGTGGTTGACGAGCATCTCGCCCATGTCGCGGATCATCTCCGAGGCGCGGGCGATGAAGTCGTCGCTGTCGGAGACGCAGTAGTGCAGCGGGAAGACCTGCCAGACGAGGAACCCGAGCTCGTCGCACATCGTGTAGAACTCGTCCGGCTCGACGTGACTGCCGATGCGGATCGAGTTGATCTGCATGTCGAGCATCTTCTGCAGGTCCTCGCCCCACAGTTCCCGGTTGCCCTCGCTGAGCCACTGGGAGGTGATGTAGCGCATCCCGCGCAGGAAGATCCGCTTGCCGTTGAGGTACCACTGGCCGGTGGCGTCGTCGTGGGTGATCTCCTTGATGCCGAACGTCTGGTCGAGGTGGTCCTCACCCACCCGGATCGTGGCGGTGTACAGGTCCGGGCTGCCGTGGTCCCACGTCCACCACAGGCGGGCTTCGGCCACGGTGAGGACCAGCTTGACCACCGAGCGACCCGGCGGGAGCACGAGCGTGCGCTCGCCGCCGCGGGTCGCGGGCCCGTCGAAGGTCTTCGGGGTGACGGTCAGGTCGGCGTCGGCGACGACGGTCCGACCGGTCGTGTTGACCACGGCGACGTCGACGGCGACCAGACCGGATCCGTCGGGCTTGTCGAGCTGGTCGCCGAGCCAGTCCTTCTTAATCCCGATCCGGGTGAAGATGCGGACGTGGTCGACGTAGACCGACGGTCGCGCGACGAGATCGATGCTGCCCCAGGGGCCGCCCGAGGTGCCGTCCTGACGGAACTTCGTCATCGCCCCGGGCCGGTGCATGGCGTCGATCATGTGGCCCTTGATCTGGTTGATCGCGACGGCTTGATGGCGCTGGTAGTCGTCGGAGAGCGGGTTGTCGGAGAAGACGGCCTGGACGTACTCGGTGTCGTCGCGCGGGGCACCGTCCTTGAGGACGATGACGTTGTCGCCGCCTGGGTCCACCGCATCGGTGATGTCGAACTCGAACGGGTTGAACATGCCCTCGTGGTGGCCGAGGTAGACGTCGTTCACCCAGACGTCGGCGTAGTAGTCGACCGCCTCGAACCGGACGAACAGGCGCCCGCCGGCCAGCTCGTCCGGGACGGTGAAGTGCCGGCGGAACCACACGGTCCCGAAGTAGTCGCCGATCTCGGTGAGGTACCAGTTGGTCGGGAGATCGAGCTCGGGCCAGGAGCTGTCGTCGTGGTCGGCGCGGGCGTACTTCTCCGCCGCCGCGCCGTCGGGCTCGTCGTCCAGGCGGTACTTCCACGTGCCGTTGAGGGCCGCGGTCGGGCGGCCCTGGTGCAGTGAGATCACAGTTCCCCTTTGGTTCGTCTGACGTGCATGGCGAGGTCGGTGGCCGGGAAGGCGGTCGCCCGGACGGGCCCGCCGTCGGATCCGGTCAGGGCGATGGGCGCCGCGACGAGGAGCACCTCGCCCGGGAGGCGGTCGAGTCCGCGGAGATACTCGATGAGCCCGATCCCCCGGCGCAGCAGCCGGTCGTGCGTGACGAACTCCTCCGGCCCGCCCCGGCGGCCGGTGAGCGTGTGCCGGATGGCGGCGTCCTGCGGGAAGTCGAACCCGACGGCGCGCGGGTGCCGTTCGGCGATCCAGTCGGCCGCCTCCGGGTCGATCCACGGTGCGTCGGACCAGTACTCAGGTGTGGCGATGTCGCGTCTGCGGTCCCAGTCCGTACGGATCAGCAGGATGTCGTCATGCCCGACGTCGCCTCTCGCCTCCCGTAGCGCGGTAGCGGTGACCGGACTCGACTCGGGGACCGTGCTGACGTCGGCGACGAGGGCGCGTCCGATCCACGTGGTCGGCGGCATCGTCTCCAGGCCGCCGCCGTCGGCGACGACGTGGGCGGGGGCGTCGGCGTGGGTGAAGGCGTGGGCCGACATGGCGAACCGGCTGGTCTCGAACGGTCCGCCGTCGTCCAGGGTGTCGACGACGGTCCGCTCGTGCCGCCAGCGGAAGTGGTCCGAGTCGATCGGGAAGCTCAGGTCCACGGCGGCGCTGCCGATACCGGCGGCGAGCAGGTGCCCGCCGTCGACGGCGTTCTCCTCGGTGGACCCGGACCGGGTGTCGGCCGCGTTCATCCCTTGGCCCCCGTCGTCGCGATGCCTTCGACGAGGTACTTCTGTGCGGCGATGAAGAACCCGACCACCGGGGCGAGTGCCGCCATCGACATCGCGAACAGTGCTCCGTGCGAGGACTGCCCCGTCGCGTCGAGGAAGTTCCGCAGCGCGATCGGCACGGTGTGCGTCGACGGCTCGTTGAGGTAGATCAGCGGGGTGAAGAAGTCGTTCCAGGTCCAGATGAACGTGAAGATCGCGGTGGTGGCCAGCGCGGGCAGCGTCAGGGGCAGGATGATGCGCCAGTAGATACGGAACGGCCCGCACCCGTCGATCTTCGCCGCCTCGTCCAGCTGCCGGGGCAGGGACCGGATGAACTGCACCATGAGGAAGATGAAGAACGCGTCGGTGGCGAGGAACTTCGGCAGCACGAGCGGCCAGAACGTGTTCACCCAGCCGATCGCGGAGAACATCACGTACTGCGGGATCACCACTACGTGGTACGGCAGCATGATCGTGAGCAGGACGACGCCGAGGATCCAGCCCGCGGCCCGGAAGTTCAGCCGGGCGATGGCGAACGCGGCGAGCGAGCACGAGAAGAGATTCCCCAGCACGGCCGCCACCGAGACGATCAGCGAGTTGAGGAAGTAGACGTCGAAGCCGTAGGCGAGTGCGGTCCAGCCCTCGATGTAGTTCGCGAGCGTGAAATGCTCGGGCCACAACCCCGCGCTGGAGAAGATCTCCTCCTGCGGCTTGAACGAGCTGGAGAGCATCCACAGCAACGGGTAGAGCATGACGATCAGCGCGGCGATGAGCGCGACGTGCTTGAGCAACTGCTTGAACCGCGACGGCGCATGACCCGCCACCGTGGGCGTCCACCTCGGAGTACCTCGTGCGCTGCGTCGCGTCCGGCGTATGGGCAGCACTGCCATGGCTATTTCTCATCCCCGTAGAAGACCCAGTAACGCGAGCCGATGAAGTTCGCGGCCGTGAAGATGCCGATGCCGAGCAGCAGGACCCACGCCATGGCCGAGGCGTACCCCATCTCGAACTGCACGAATCCGCGTTGGTAGAGGTAGAGGGTGTAGAACAGCGTCGAGTCCACCGGCCCGCCGGTTCCCCCGCTGACGATGTAGGACGGGGTGAACGCCTGGAAGGCGTGGATGAACTGGAGGACCACGTTGAAGAACACGACGGGTGTGAGCAACGGCAACGTGATCCGGAAGAACTGGCGGATCCGGCCTGCGCCGTCAACCGCCGCGGCCTCGTAGTACTCCCGTGGGATCTGCCGCAAGCCCGCCAGGAAGATCACCATCGGCGACCCGAAGGTCCACACGTTGAGCACGATCAGCGTGGACAGCGCCCACTCCGGGTTGCCGATCCAGCTGATCTGCGGAACGCCGAACAGCCCGACCAGGTCGTTGAAGATCCCGTCCGCGCCGAAGACCTGCCGCCACAGGATCGCGATGGCCACACTGGAGCCCAGCAACGAGGGCAGGTAGAACGCGCTGCGGTACAGCCCCATCCCGCTCAGGCCGCGGTTGAGCACGAGCGCAAGCCCCAGCGCGAACGCCAGCTGCAACGGCACCGAGATGAACACGTACCGCACCGTCACGCCCACGGAGGTGAAGAATTTGGGGTCCTGGAACAGCTCGCGATAGTTCTCCAGCCCCACCCAGGTGGGGGCGGCGACGAGCGGGTAGTCGGTGAACGAGATGACCAGCGAGGCGATCATCGGGATCGCCGTGATACCGATGAAACCGAGCAGCCAGGGCGTCAGCATGACCCAGGCAGCCCTGGCCTCTCGCCGGTTCTGCCTCGAGATGGGCGGATCCTTCTTGCGCGTCATCGGGTCCGTTCCGTCGGTGGTGTGGGCTCGGGATCGGCGCGGGGACACGGCGGTGCGCCGGGACCTGGCGCCCGGTGTGCCCGGCTCAGTCCGCGCCGATGGCGGCGGCGAGGTCGTCGACAAGACGTGCTCCAGCCTCGGCCGGGGTCAGGTCGCCGAAGGCGACGGCGAGTCCCACCTCGGTCATGATCGTGTCGGACTGGCCGCTGCCCGGCGGGCGCGGCGTGGCGTAGACGGAGATCGGCGCCACCTCGTTGGCGAAGTCGAGGACCTGCTGGTCCACCTCTGAGAGGTTCCCCGCGACGGTCTCCTCCCAGTTGCTGTTGCCGGGGGTACCGAGCTCGAGGCCGAAGATCTCGTTCGCCCTGGGGTCGTTGACGAAGAAGTCGATGATGCTCGCGCCGTCCTCCTTGACCTGGGAGGCCTCGTTGACGCACACGAAGCTGCCGATGACGAAGGCCGCAGGCTCGGCGCCGATCTGCGGGAACGGGGCCAGGCCGAGGGGATTGTCCTCCCCGAGCGCGGTCTGGAAGGTGACGAGCTGGTTCGAGTTCTGCACGTGCATGGCGGCGTTCGCCTGCGCGAACATCGTGTCCTCGAAGGGCGCGCCCTGGTTCTCGGAGGCGGACTCGGCGGACTGGCACAGTCCTTCGTCGAGCATCTCCCGCCAGTACCGGAACCATTCCTCGGCGTCGGCAGCCTCGAAGTTGAGCTCCGCGGACGCGTCCGGCGCGAACATGGACTTGCCGTTCTGGACCAGCATCGTCTCGAACGGAGGGCCGGCGATCGCCTGGTAGGTGGTCCCTGCCTGGTTGTCCTCCAGCGCGTCCCGGAAGCCCTCGCAGGCCTCGTAGAAGGTGTCCCAGTCCCAGTCGACGGTCGGCAGGTCGATGCCGGCCTCCTCGAACAGGCGCCGGTTGTACATCGTCGCGGGGATGGTGGCGCCCACGAGCAGCATCACCAGGGTCCCGTCGAAGCGGCCGGCATCCAGCGACTCGGCGGAGAAGTGCGAGAGGTCGAGGTGGCCCTGCTCGGCGAGCGCCTCGAGGTCGGCCAGCTGGCCGTGCTGGGCGTAGTCGGCGACCTGGCGCTCGGTCACATGCAGCACGTCCGGCGCGTTACCACCGGCGAACTGGGTGGGCAGGCGCTCGAAATACCCGCCGTAGTCGGCGTACTCGCGCTCGATCGTCACGCCCTCGTGTTCGGAGGTGTACAGGTCGTAGATCTCGTTGTACTTGGCGTGGCGGACGTCGCCGCCCCACCACGCGACCCGGACGCGGGTCTGCCCGGAGCCGCCTCCGCCCGAGCCGTTGCCACCAGTGCCGCGGCTGCCGGTGCACGCCGAGAGGGCGACGAGCCCGGCGCCGAGCGTCCCCGCTCCGGCGAGCCGGAGGAAGGTCCGTCGATCGTTGTTCTGAACCACTGTGAACTCCTTCGGTCACACAACTGTCCGGTCTGATCGGATCGGATCACGAGCATATTCGAGGTGACTTTCGCGCCGATCGGCTCAGCCTTGGGCAGATAGCGGCAATGACAGGCAATCTATCCGATCCGATCGGATCCGAAACTACCGTGTGCTGGGTCACAACGCAAGAGCCCCTCAGCCGAGGATGTCGGTCGGCGGAGCGAGTGCGTCCGCGGCGTCGAGGATCGCGTGGGCGACGACGAGCGTGGCGAGCCCGTCACGGACCGTGGGAGCGTCGGCGCGCTCCGCGCCACGGACGAGCTCGAGGAACGCCGATGTCTCGCCGTCGTACCCCATGTCTCCGGCAATCGCCGCCGGGTACTCGGTGCGCTCCTCGGCTGCCTCCCCCGTTCGGCTGCGTAGGGCGGTCGAGGTCCACATGTCCTCGCCACCGACGACGGCGGCCCCTCGCTCCCCCAGCACGGCGGTCTGGTTGTACCCCACCGCTGAGGTCCACGAGAGTTGGAGCGTTCCCAGTCCGCCACCGGTGAAGCGGACGGCGGCGGCGACGTTGTCGTCGAAGCCGGGCAGGTCCGGGCGCGACTCCACGGTGGCGCCGACCGCGGTGGCGATCTCACCGCCGAGCCATCGCAGGAGGTCGATGTCGTGGGACAGCGATTCCATCGTGACTCCGCACCGCCTGTCCGGATCGATGCGCCAGTTGCCGGGCGCGGGACGGACCGTTCCGCCGCGGGTGCGCACGATCTGCAGGGTCCTGCCGAGCGCGCCGGATCCGACGAGCCGGTGTAGGTCGCGGTAGGGCTGGTGCCAGCGCCGCATGAATCCCATCATGAACGGCACTCCTGCCGCCTCGACGAGCTGCGCGATCTGACGGCCGTCCTCGACCGTGGCGGCAAGCGGCTTCTCGCACAGGACGGGTCGGCCGGCGGCGAGCGTCTGCTCGATGATCGACACTCGCGCGCTCGGCGGAGTGAGGACGTACACCGCGTCCACCCGGTCGACGAGCTCCGTCACCGAGCCGACGACGTCGGCGCCCGTGCGCGCGGCCAGGTCGTGCGCGGCAGAGGGGTCGAGGTCGACGACACTGGTGATCGCGACGTCGCTGTGCCGCCGGAGAGCGGCGACGTGGTGGTGGGCGATGCCGCCGGCGCCGATGATGCCGATCCGCATGGTGTCTCCCTCGTGTGTGTCGGCCGTCGGGGGTCGGGTGGAGCGGTGCCGACGTGCTCGGCGTCAGCTGTGTGCCAGGTCAGTCGAAGGCCGCACGGAAGCGGTCTGCGGAGGCTTCGATGTGCCGATGCATCGCGGCCGCGGCCGCAGCCGGATCGCCGGCGCGGACCGCCTCGACAATGGCGGCGTGCTCGCCGACCGCGCGCGTGGTGATGAGTTCGTCGTTGGCCAGGCGGAAGAGATGGATGTGGGTGTGCAGGCGGGCGAGGGACTCCTGGACGAGGTGGTTGCCACCGGCCCGGGCGACGGCGTCGTGGAACTCGGCGTCCCGGAGCGAGAAGTCCGCGTAGGCACGCATGTCCAGGGCATGCCCCACGCCGCCCATGCGTTCGGCCAGTGCCGCCAGTCCGGCGGCGTCCTCGGCGCGCGGCCGCTCCGCCGCGTGGCCGGCGGCGACCGGCTCGAGGAGCAACCGGAGCTCGACGAGGTTCTCGAACTGCTCGCGCGTCATCCTCGGCACCACGCGATAGCCGGCCAGGTGGTGGCGCACCACCAGGCCGTCCTGCTCGAGGCGGTGCAGCGCCTCGCGGATCGGGGTCTGGGAGACCTCGAGTTCGCGGCCGAGCGCATCGATCGTCACTCGGGCGCCCGGACCGAGCCGGGCGGAGAGAACCCGGGAGAGCAGCTCGTCGTAGACCTCGTCCGCGATCGGTGTCGGGCCGGCCTTCGCGCGCCGTCGCGCCCGGCCGGCCGCAGGTGGGGTCATCGCACCGCGCCCCCGGATCCCGGGACGGGTTGCCGCGCCACGCCTCCGGCCGGTACGGCCACCGGTTCCCCGTCGCGAGCGGCGGAGAGCTCGGCCAGCTCGATGATCTCGACGACCCGGCGGGCGTGCGTCGGCGGAACCCGCAACGGCCGACCGTGCCGGACGGCCGCGGCAACGTCGTCGTAGATCTGAGCCCCCAGCCGCCCGGGCGGCCGCAGGCCGCTGACGACCCGGTCCTCGCCGTCGTGGCGGCGGATCTCGATCCGAGTGCCGTCCGGGGCCACGGCCATCCCCTCGCTGCCCCAGACTGCGGCCCTGGCCGGGGCGAGGCCGGTGCGGCGGAAGATCTCCGCGTGGACGGTGACACCGGAGTCGGTGGTGAGGTCGAGCCCGATCCAGTCCTCGACGTCCTCTCCGTCCGCGCGGTGCGTCCGGCCGGCCACGGAGCAGACCTCACCGCCGGCGAGCAGCAGCGCGTGGTCGATGACGTGCGGACCGACGAGGCGTGCCACTCCCCCGCCGCTGCGCCGCCGGAGCACCCACGGGACCACCTCGGTCCCGGCGTGCGGCGCGCCGGGGGTCGCGGTGACGTAATGGCCCTGATGCCCGCGGGCGAGGGTGAGGTGCCACGGTGTGCCGATCTCCCCGGAGCGGAGGAGCTCGGCCAGGGCGGTGACGTCCTCCTCCCACCGGCGTTGGTGGTGCACGGCCAGGACCCGGCCGGCGCGGTCCGCCCGGGCGATGAGGTCGTCCGCCTCGGCGACGGTCACCGTCATCGGCTTCTCGACGAGCACATGGCGCCCGGCCTCCAGCGCGGCGGCGGCCACCGGGTGATGCAGATCGTGCGGCAGCGCGACGACCACGAGGTCGACGTCCGCGGCCACGGCGGCCTGCCAGTCCGTAGTGCGGACTGTGCCGTCAGGAAGGTCGAGCGAGTCGAGCGTGGCGGCGTGCGCGGCGGCGACCGCACGCACCTCGAACCGCGGATCGGCCCACAGCAGGGGCAGGTGGTAGTGACGCCCACTGTTGCCGGCGCCGATCAACGCGGTCCGGATCGGCTCCTCCGCGGCGCTCACGCGAGCGCCTCCTCGATCCCGACCACCTCACCGCCGCGGGCGGCCGAGAGGTAGGCGGCCTCCATGATGCCCATCGTCCGGAGGTTGTCCCGCCCGCTGTGCCGGGGCTCGCGTCCCTCCCGGACAGCGGTGGCGAGCTCGCGCATGCTGAGCCCGTAGCTGCGGCTCGCGTGTCCGCCGTCGTCGGCGCGGTCCGGGAAGAGCTCCTCCTCGGGACCGCTGCCGAAATCGGCTCGTGCGCGGGCGTCGCCCGCCATCGGTCCCGGCCGCTGCACCACGGCGGACCCCGTGGTGGTGTCGATGCGGAAGTCGTTGACCGGCAGGGAGCGGGCGAGCCAGGTGGAGGTCAGGTGGGCGATGACGCCGCCATCGAAGGTGACCAGCAGCGCGGTGAGTTGTTCACCCGGGATCGGCTCGGCCTCCAGCCCGCGCCTGGTGCGGGCGGAGACGGTGACGGGCTCGGTGCGGGCGAGCCACTGCAGCCGGTCGATGAGGTGGACGCTGAAGATGGCCATCTCGAGTTTGTGCTCCTCGGCCCGCCACTGTCCCGGGCGTTGGCGGCGGTCCTGGAAGCTGCGCGCCTCGAGGTAGACGGCACTGCCGGCGTCGGGCCTGTCCAGCCGCTGATCGAGCCACTGATACTCCGGGAACCAGCGGAAGTTCTGGCCGACGGCCAGGCGCACCCCGGCGGACTCGGCCGCCTCGGTATAGCGCACGGCCCGGGCGCCGGTGGTGGCGAACGGCTTCTCCACGAGCAGGTGCAGCCCGGCGGCGAGCGCGGGGTCGATGACCTCGTCCCGCACGGCGGGCGGGGTGAGCAGCGCGAGGACGTCGACCTCCCCGGAGGCGATGAGGTCCTCGGCGCGGGCGAAACGCCGCGGGACCTCGTGCCGGTCGCAGAAGGTCTCGAGTACCTCGGCGCGTGGGTCGCAGGCGGCAGTGATCTCGACGACGTCGCCGGCCGCCTGCCGGTAGCCCGTCGCGTGCTGGTGCGCGACCCAGCCGGTACCGACCAGGCCGACCCGCAGCCGATCACTCATCGCCGGCTCCCGGCAGTGCGTACCAGCGGGTGGCCGTACCGCCCAGGACGTCCGTGAGCGCCGCGGCCGGCACCACCTCGCGTGCGGCCGCGGCGACGGCGTCCCAGGCGGTCGCGTAGTCCGTCTGCAGCAGCACCACGGGCCAGTTGCTGGCCGCCATACACCGGTCCGGGCCGAACCGCTCGAGGACGGCTCGGACCCAGGACCCCACGGCCTCGACCGGCCAGTGCTCCGCCCGCGCGAGAACCGCGACACCGACGGAGAGCTTGACGGCGACGTTCGGGCAGGCGGCGAGCGCGTCGAGCCCGCGGTACCACGAGTCGGTCTCGCCGTCGGTGAGCGGGGGCGAGCCGAGGTGATCGACGACGATCCGCAGCTGGGGAACGGCGCGGGCCACGCGGACGACGGTCTCGCGTTGTGCCGCGGTGACCGGCACGACGTCCCAGGCCAGGCCGGCGGCGGCGAACTCGTCGAACGCGGCCAGTGCCGTCCGGTCCGACGCCCAGTCGATCGGGTCGGTGCCGATGAGCCGGCGCAGACCGACGACGGGAGCCGCTGCGGATCGGTCGGCGCGCGCCCGCAGATCGGAGACGAGGTCCCGGCAGCGGGCCGGGTCCTCCAACGGCGCCCAGGCGACGATCCCCCGGACGAAGGGTTCGGCAGCGTAGCTCAGCAGCCGGTCGTTCTCCTCGGGAGCATCGACGGACTGCATGACGACGGTGCCGGTCACTCCGGCGCGGGCCAGATCAGCGGTGAGGTCGGCGGGTTCGTAGGCGCGGTGCAGGATGTCCTGCCCGGGTGGTTGCCAGGACTGGGTGGGCACCGCCCGGGCGGGCCAGAGATGGTGGTGGGAGTCGATGACGAGCGGGGAGCTCGTGTTCTCGGATGGCGGCATCAGTGTCCTTCGAAGTCGGCCGGGCGGCGGGCGAGGAACGCCTCGACGCCCTCGCGGAAGTCGCGGCTGCCGTAGATCTGGCGGTAGACGTCCTCGACCTCGACCGTGGCGAGGGCGGCATCGATGCGGCGTTCCAGTTCCTTGAACGAGGCGAGGCTCAGCGGTGCCGCGCTGCGGATCGCGGCGAGCATCTCCTCCAGCGCGCTCTCGAGCTCGTCCGCCTCGCACAGGCGAGTGACGAAACCGGCGTGGGTGGCTTCCTCGGCCCCGACGAGACGGCCGGTGAGCAGCATCTCGCTGGTGCGACGCCGCCCGAAGCACTGCTGCAGCCGCGCCATCGAGGTGGCCGAGAGGGTGTTGCCCAGGGTGCGGGCGATCGGCGAGCCGAAGCGGGCGGCCGGGGTGGCGAGGACCAGGTCGCTCAGCGCCGCGAGGACGAGACCGCCACCGACGCACACCCCGTCGACGACGGCGATCACCGGGACGCGCAGGTCGAGCAGCGCCTGCTGCACCGCCCGCATCCGCGCCTCGTAGGCGACCCCGTCCGCGCCGGTACGGATCTGCTGCAGGTCGCCGATGTCGGTGCCGCCGGCGAAGGCGCCGCCGGCGCCCCGCAGGACGACGACGCGCACACCCCGGTCGGCGGCGGCCTCGCGACACGCCTGTTCGAGGGTGTCGTACATCGCGGCGGTGAGGGCGTTGCGCTTCTCGGGCCGGGCGATGGTGAGCGTGAGGATGTCGTCGGTGCGCGCGACGTCGACCTCGCCGCTCATGACCTGCCTCCCCCGACGATTTCCTCGTGGTGCTCGTCGAGCAACGGCGGCGGCCGCCGTGTCACGGCGGGCGTCCCGCTCATCTTGACCGGAAAGCCGAGGGTCTGGACCTCTCCCTCGACGGGGTGCGGGATGGACTGGACCATCTCGCGTGCCCGGGTGTGCTCGTCCGCGAGGACCTCGTCGTAGGTGCGGATGGGACCGGCCGGAACGCCGCCGGCGAGCAGGTGCTCGACCCAGTGGTCCGTACCGTGCTCGGCGAGGATCTCCTCGATGACGACGGCGAGCTCGGCCTTGTTCCGCATCCGGTCCGGGTTGGTCGCGAACCGCTCGTCGTGCTCGAGCTCCGGGCGCCCCAGGGCCTGGCACAGGAAGTGCCAGAGGCGCTGGTTGTTCGCCCCGATGGTCATCCACCCGTCCGCGGTGCGGAACGCCTGGTACGGGGCGGACATCCGGTGGGAGGAACCGGTGCGGCGCGGGACGTTCCCGCTGGACCAGTACTCGGTGGCCTCCCAGACGGTCAGGGCGATCGCGGCGTCGTACAGCGAGGTCTCGATCCGCTGTCCTTCACCGGTACGCAGCTTGTGCACGTAGGCGGCGAGGATGCCGGAGAGGCAGAACAGGCCGGAGCCGAGGTCGGCCACCGGCACACCCGCCTTCGCGGGCGGCCCGTCCGGGTGCCCGGTCAGCTCCAGGATGCCGGCCATGCCCTGGGCGATGAGGTCGTACCCCGGCCGCTGCGCGTAGGGCCCGGTCTGTCCGAAGCCGGAGATGCTGGCGTAGATCAGCCCGGGGTTGAGCTCGCGGAGCGTGTCGTACCCGATGCCGAGCCGGTCGACGACGCCGGGCCGGAAGTTCTCGATGACGACGTCCGCCGTCGTCGCCAGTTCGAGGAACTCGGCCCGGCCGTCGTCGGAGCGCAGGTCGAGCACGACGCTGCGCTTGTTCCGGTTGAGCGCGAAGAACGCCGGCCCGTCGTCCCCTTTGCCGGACCGTCCCCACGAGTGCCGCGTCTGGTCCCCGCCGCCGGGCGGTTCGACCTTGATGACGTCGGCACCGAGATCGGCGAGCTGCATGGTGCAGAACGGTCCGGCCATGACCTGGGTGAGGTCGATGACCCGCATGCCTTCGAGCGCGTGCACGTCTCTCCTTCGATGGTGCAGTGGTTTGCCGGGGCCGGGCGGGATCAGCCACCCGCCTGGCTGACGGCCTCCTGGTGGAACTGCTCGGCCGCCTGGTCCAGCGGGGTGCCCTGGAGAGCCATCTCCTCGTACATGCGGGTGAACTCCTGCTGGAAGATGGCGGCGAACGCCTGGCCGTACAGCGTGCGTCCGACACCGGCGTCCGTGAGCTGCTGATACAGCTCCAGCTCGGCATGCTTGGCCTCACTCAGCTCGGGGTCCTCGAGGAGTGCCTCGAGGTTCTCCGTCTGGGTGTTGGCTCCGTTGTCCGAGCCGTACGCGAGCGCGGCCTCGGGGTCGTTGACGAAGAAGTCGATGAACGAGGCCGCGGTCGCGACGTTCTCGCAGTTCTCGGCGATGGACAGGCCGGAGAGCCACAGGGCACTGCCGGCGGTGCCGTCGGAACCGGACGGCAGCGGGAAGACGGCCAGCTCGTCCCCCGGAGAGGCTTCGTCGATGGTCTCCTGGACGGTGCCGAGGGCGTTGGCGGGCCAGATGTGCGCAGCGCGGTCGCCGGCCGCGAAGTCGCTCTGCTCGACGGGCTGGTTGCGCTGCTCCACACCCACCTCGGCGGAGTCGATGGCACCGCTGTCGGCGAGGGCGTTGACCCACTCCCAGTACCCGGCGACGGTGTCCGGCTCGAACGCGATGCCGTTCTCGTCGTAGAGCTCCTCGCCGTGGCTACGGACCCAGGCCTCGAAGAGGTCGGTGTGCTGGCCGACGTTGCTCATGGCCGGTTCCCCGGTCTCCTCGGAGATCTGGGTCAGCCAGTCAGCCAGCCAGTCCCAGTCGTAGTTCTCCGGCGGCGTCTCCAGGCCGAGCTCCTCGACCTGCGTCACGTTGACCATGAGGGAGCCGAACGCGGCGCCGTACGGGATCATGTAGAGGTTGCCGTCCGCCCCGCGGCCGCTGTCGAGCACCTCGTCGGGGATGTGCGAGGTGTCGATGGCCCCGGACTCGACGATGTCGTCGAGGGGCATCAGGGCACCGCGGTCGGCATAGTCGGCCAGGGTGCGGTTCTGCATCTGCGGCAGGCACGGCAGGTTCCCGCCGGAGGCCTGGACGGTCATGTTCTCCCAGTGGCTGGTGAACTCGCCGGTGGTGCCATTGACGGTGACCTCGGGGTGCTCGTCCATGTAGAGGTCGATGACCTCCTGGGTACGTTCGTTGCGCCCCGGACCGCCCCACCAGGTGTACTGGATCTGCCCGGCGACCTCACCGTCCGCGGCCGCTTCGGCGGCCTCCTCGGGCGAGTTCCCGCCGCCGCAGGCGGCGAGGGCGAGTGAGGTCACGAGGACCGCACCCAGTGCTACGGGTTTCCGCGCGATGCGCATGGGGATCTCCTTCGATCGTCTCTGACGCGTGGTCACTTGATTCCGGTGGTGGCGATCCCCTGGGTGAGGAGTCGCTGGGAGGCCAGGAAGAACCCGACCACGGGGGCGATGGCCAGCGTCGCCATCGCGAAGAGGGTGCCGACGGACGAGGCTCCCGTGGAGTCGACGAACTGCACGAGACCCTGCGGCACGGTGTAGAGGTCGGTATCGCTGAGGTAGAGGCGAGGACCGAGGAAGTCGTTCCAGGCGTTGACGAAGGTGAACATCGCCGTCGTCGCCATCGCCGGCCCGAGGAGAGGGACGATGACCCGGAAGAAGGTCGTCCAGTGTCCGCAGCCGTCGATCCGGGCCGCCTCGTCGAGGTCGCGGGGCAGGCCTCGGATGAACTGGACGGCCAGGAACACGAAGAACGCGTCGGTGGCGAGGAATCGCGGCACCACGAGCGGGAGGTACGTGTTCAGCCAGCCCAGGGAGTCGAACAAGATGTACTGCGGCACCATCGTGACCTGGTACGGCAGCAGCAGCGTGCCGATGAGCACGGCGAAGAGCACCCGCTTGAACGGGAAGGTCAGCCGGGCGAAGGCGTACGCCGCCAGGGTGCAGCCGACGATGTTCCCGATGACCGACAGCACCGCGATGAGGGCGGAGTTGAGGAAGTAGCGGGAGAAGTTCAGCGTGGAGGTCGGCGAGAGCCCGGAGCGGTAGTTCTCGGTGGTGAACTCGCCGGCGAACGGCAGGTAGCTGGTGCCGATGAGGGCGTTGGGCCGGAACGAGGCGTCGACCATCCACAGCACCGGGTAGATCATCGCGAGGAGGACCGCGATGGTCACGGCGTGGCGCGCCAACGCGCCGATCAGCCGGTTCTCGGCGGCCTTGCGCGGAAACAGGATGCCGCGGCGGGTGACCGAGCCGGCGGCGGGTGCGGCGCTCATGTGTCCTCCCCGTAGAAGACCCAGAAACGCTGACTCCAGAACAGCAGGCCGGCGATGACCGCGAGGCCGGCGAGCAACGCCCAGGCCAGGGCCGAGGCGTAGCCCATCTGGAAGTTGGTGAAGCCGCGTTGGTAGAGGTAAACGGTGTACAGCAGGAGCGAGTCGGCCGGTGCCCCGGTTCCGCCGCTGACCACGTAGGCCGGGGTGAAGGACTGCAGCGCGTTGACGAGTGTGAGCAGCCCGTTGAAGAAGATCACCGGCGTCAGGTGCGGCAGGGTGATGGAGACGAACTGGCGCCATTTGCCCGCACCGTCCAGGGCCGCCGCCTCGTAGTAGGAGGTGGGGATCTGACGTAGTCCGGCCAGGAAGATCACCATCGTGCTGCCGAACGTCCACACGTTGAGGGCGATCAGGGTCAGCAGGGCGGTCGCGGGATTGCCGATCCAGCTGCGGGAGATGTCCAGCCCGACGGCGCCGAGGACGGCGTTGACCAGTCCGTCGGAGCCGAAGACCTGGATCCACAGCAGCGCGATCGCCACCGAGGTCCCGAGCAGGGACGGGACGTAGAAGAGCGTGCGATAGACCGGCAGACCGCGGATACCCCGGTTGAGGAAGACGGCGAGCGCCAGCGCGAACGCGAGCACCAGCGGCACGCTCAGGCCGGTGTAGAGCAGCGTCACCCGGACGGAGTTGAGCCAGCGCGGGTCCTCGAACAGCATCCGCTGGTAGTTCTCCAGCCCGACGAACTCCGGAGAGCCGATGAGCTCGTAGCGGGTGAAGGACAGCACGAGGGAGGCGATCATCGGCCCGATCGTGATGAGCATCAGGCCGAGCAACCACGGGCTGAGGAATCCGTAAGCCGCCACCGCCTCGGAACGGCGGCGGCGCCGGAGTGCGCGCCGACGTTCGGGGTCCTGGTGAGTGGGTCCGTCCGGTGGCCGGGCCGGGCGGGGCCGGGCGGGTGAGGCGGTCGCACTCATGAGCGTTCCTCTCCTTTGCGCGCCGCGCGGGCGTGGCCCTCGACGAGCTCCGGCATCGTCTGGGCGAGCACGGCCGCGATCGGCACCGTGAGCTCGGCCTCGCGGGCGGTGGCGACGACATCCCACAGGTCCTTGCTCCAGGGGCGGTAGCGCACGGCCACCCCGGCGTCGTCGTAGGTGCCGGCGAGGTCGTCGAAGAACCCCCAGTTCTCGGCCGACCAGGAGGCGCCTGTCGAGGTCCTCAGGACGTCGAGGACGGTCTCCTCGTCCGCTCCGAAGTGCCCGGCGATCGCCAGGCCCTCGTGGAGGGCGCCCAGTGCGGCGAGCATGGAGAGCTGGTTGGCGAGCTTGACCGCGGCCGCGGACCCGACGGGCCCGGTGGGCACGGGGGTGCCAAGCGCCTCGAGCACGCCGGCGGCCTGCTCGTCGGGGCTGCCGCCGACCATGAGGGTCAGCTCGCCGCTCAGCGCCCGGGCGGCTCCGCCGCTGACGGGTGCGTCGTGGACGCGGACGCGGTGGTCCTGGCCGGCCTCGGCGAGGCGGATCGCCGTCGGGGGCAGCAGCGTGCTGTGCAGCAGCACGCTGCTGCCCGCCTCGAGCTCGGCGAGCAGGCCGGATTCCCGGACGACGGCGTCGGCGGTGCCGTCGTCCGGGACGGCCAGACACACGACGGCGCACTCGCGCAGGTCGAGCGGGGCCTCGGCGGCGACGGCGCCCGTTCCGGCGAGGTCGCGGGTCCGTGCCGGATCGCTGTCCAGGCCGACCACCTCGTGACCGGCCTCCACGAGGTGGCGGGCCATGGGCATGCCGATGTTGCCCAGTCCGATGAATCCGACGCGCATGGGAACGCTCCTTACCGACTGAGGTCAGCTCTGGGCGGCGACGGGCTCGTCGACCTGCACCGTCTCGTCCGGGGCCCACCCGAGCTGCTCGTACATCCGGCGGCGGCCGCGCTTGTCGTTGTCGGCCTCCTGGCGGGCGTACTTGGCGACCTCCTCGATGTGCTCCTCGGGGACGACGAGGACGCCGTCCCCGTCGCCGACCACCAGGTCGCGGGGATTGACGCGCACGCCGCCGACCGTGATCGGGGTGTTGTGCTCGACGTACTCGATACGGCCCTGTGTCATCGACTGGCTGATGAACCGGGTGAAGATGGGCACCTGCTGAAGGCGGCACTCGTCGGTGTCCCGCACGCCGCCGGAGCTGACCACGCCCTGCGCGCCGTGGACATAGAAGTTCAGAGTGTTGAACGAGCCGAGCTGGCCGACACCGAGGTCGGGCGCCTCGATGACGACGACGTCACCCTGCTGGATCTCGGAGACGTAGGGCTCGATGTGCTTCTCCTTGTACCAGTGGTTCCGCGCCCAGTCGGTGTACTCGTCCGGGGTGACGGGCGGTGCCTGGATGTGGCTCGCCGCGAGCCGGACCGTCAGGGCCGGCCCGGCGAGCCGGGCGCCGTCGAACAGGGGGCGGATGTCCCGGTGCACGCTGCCCTTGCTGAACAGGCCGATCCAGTCCATGCCGTCCCGGACGTCGGAGACGCGCAGGCCGTCGTACAACTTCTTGATATCCGCGTAATCCATTCCTCATCCTTCCTTGCGCTCCCGGCATCTCCGGAAGCTGGTCACCATCCGGTGGCGACGTACTTGACGTCGACGTACTCGAGGAGCCCGTCGCGCGACCCCTCACGTCCGACGCCCGACTGCTTGACGCCACCGAAGGGCGCCGCCGGGTCGGAGACGAGACCGCGGTTCAGGCCGACCATCCCGGCCCGCAACCGACCGCTCAGCCGCAGGCCTGCGGCGAGGTCGCCGGTGTAGAGGTAGGAGACGAGCCCGTAGTGCGTGGCGTTCGCCGCGGCGACGGCGTCGTCAACGTCGTCGAACCGGACGACGGGTGCCACCGGCCCGAACACCTCCTCGTGCAGGATCCGTGCCCCGGGCGGGACGTCGGTGAGCACCGTCGGCGGGTAGAAGGTGCCCGGCCCGCTGGGCCGCTCGCCGCCCAGGCGGCAGGTGGCACCGCGCGAGACAGCGTCGTCGACAAGATCCTGGACCTTGGTGACGGCCGCGGCGTCGATGAGCGGGCCGCAGCCGGTGGCCGGGTCGCTGCCAGGCCCGACGACGACGGAAGCCATCCGCTCGGTCAGGGCGGAGACGAACTCCTCGTGTACGCCGGCCTGGACGTAGAAGCGGTTGGCCGCCGTGCAGGCCTGCCCGCCGTTACGCATCTTGGCGAGCATCGCTCCCTCCACGGCGGCGTCGAGGTCGGCGTCGTCCAGCACGAGGAAGGGGGCGTTGCCGCCGAGCTCCATCGTGGTGCGCATGACCGACGCGCTCGCCTGGGACAGGAGCTGGCGTCCGACCTCGGTGGACCCGGTGAACGAGAGCAACCGCACCGGGTCGGCGTCCATGAGCGCCCGGACGACCTCACGGGCGCGAGTGGTGACCACGAGTTCGAGGACGCCCTCGGGTAGGCCGGCGTCGGTGAGGATGTTCGCGACGGCGATGGCGGTCAACGGGGTCTGTGCCGCGGGCTTGAGGATGGCGGTGCAGCCGGCGGCGACCGCCGGGCCGATCTTGCGGGTGGCCATGGCGGCCGGGAAGTTCCACGGCGTGACGAGCAGGCATACCCCGACGGGTTCGTGCTCGACGATGACGCGGTTCGTGCCGGCCGGGTTGATGAACTGCTCGCCGCGCAGGCGCACGCCCTCCTCGGCGTACCAGCGGAAGTACTCGGCGGCGTAGGTGACCTCGGCGCGCGCGTCGTCCAGGGCCTTGCCGTTCTCCAGGCTGATGAGGCCCGCCAGCTCCTCGCGCTGGTCGATCATCGCCTGGTGGGCGCGCTGCAGCACGTCGCTACGGCGTCGCGCGGGCGTGGCGGCCCAGCCGGGCGCGGCCGCGGTGGCACGGTCGAGGGCGGCAAGGGCCTCCTCCACACCGAAATCCGCGAGGCGGGTGATCACCTGACCTGTCGCGGGATCGTGCACTTCGAACGCGGCGGCCTCGTTCTCGGCAGCTTCGAACCGCGCCGAGGTCCGGGCGGGACGAGTGGCGGTCATCGTGCACCGACCTCCGTGGGGTCCTGCTGGATCCGGCTGAGGTCGCCGGTCCAGGCCGCGGCCAGCAGTCGCTCGGCGTCCGCTGTGGTCAGGGGGATGGGGTTGTTCTCGGCGAGGCGCGCGGCGCGCGGCCCTTCTGCGGCCGCCCAGCGCAACCGGTCCTCCTCGACGCCGATCTCGGCGAGGCTGCGCGGGATGCCGACGCTGCTGAGAAACTGCGCGACCATCGACGGCGCGGCGGCGGCGAACTCGGCCTCGGTTGCGTCCGCCGCGGGAGCCGGTGCCACCTCCTCGACGGCCAGGATCCGGGCGATGCGCGCCATCTCGGCGGTCCGCACGGCGAGGTTGTGCGCCATGACGTAGGGCAGCAGGAGGCCGACGCCGACTCCGTGCGCGGTACCGGTCAGGGCACCGACCGGGTACTGCAGGGCGTGCGCAGCCGCCGTCCCGGCGGTGCCGAACGCGAGGCCGGCCATGAGGGAGCCGTACATCACCGAGGCACGCGCCGCGGCGTCGGTCGGTTCGCGGTGAGCGCGCTGCAGTCCGGCGGCGATGTGCGCCATGCCGGTGAGGGCGAGGTTGTCCGTGGTCTCACCCCGCCCGACGAAGACCCGGTCCCGGGCGAGCGCGGGGTCCGGCGCGTGCCGGACGGCGGTGTACGCCTCGACGCAGTGGGAGAAGGCGTCGGCCCCGGCGCTCGCGGTTACCGCGGGCGGGCACGTGTAGCTCAGCTCCGGGTCGCAGATCGCGGCCACCGGGATGAGGTGGCGGCTCGAGACGCCGACCTTGCTGCTGCGCCCAGCGTCCGTGACGACGGCGACCGGGGTCACTTCCGAACCCGTGCCCGCTGTGGTCGGCAGGGCGACGACGGGGACCGACGGCCCGGGCACCCGGTTCTCTCCGTACAGCTCTGTCAGGTCGCTGCCGTGGCGCAGCAGCACCGCGACGAGCTTGGCCAGGTCGATGCTGCTGCCCCCACCAACCGCGACGATGACGTCCGCACCGAAGGATCGCGCAGCTTCCACGGCGTCGTTGACACCGGAGACCGGCAGTTCGGGCACGACGTCGGAGTAGAGCGACGTGCGCACGTCCTCGGCGTGCAGGGACGCGATGATCTCCTCGAGCTGTCTCCCGCCCACGAGGTACGGGTCGGCGCAGACCAGTGCCCGGTTACCGTGCTCGGCGGTGACCCATCCCGCAGCCCTGCGCTGCCCGGCGCCGAAGAGGACCTGCTTCGGTCCCCTGGCGGCGGCGAACGAGAGCCGCACCGAACTGCTCGTGCTGACTGTCTCTGCGACCACGCCGTCGAACCCCTTCTTCAAAATCCGATCCGATCGGATCGTACGAGAAGGACGTTATGGCGGGTCGACGGCAGTGTCAACCCCGTCCCACTCCCCGCCCCCAGCCGCCGAGTCGTCACTTTTGTGCCGACTCGTCACTGTTGTGCCCACTCGTCACTTGTATGCCGAGTCGTCGATCTTGTGCAGTCTCCGGGCCGGACGGCCGCCCGGCCCGGGATCGAGCCCGAATCGGGCTCGGTCCGACAGCGGCGGCCATAGCGGCAGAGGCAGGGGCAGCCACAGCGACAGCGGCGGCCACGACGGCAACGGCAAGCACGGGCCGACGCATGGATTCTCCTCGTCGCGGCGCGCGGCCATCGTTCTCAGGATGTTCCGCGGGCGTCGCAGGGCTCGACGGGCAGCTGGCCGGCAGGCGTGCGCCGCCACGAACCAGATGGCGAGCCGGCACCGTCACGTGGCGACGTGCGGGCGCGAGGCCCGCGGCGGCACGCCACCCGAGCTAGGCGTCGTCCGGATAACCGGCGCGGAAGCGCTCGGCCGAGGCGAGGATGTGGGTGCGCATCGCGTAGGACGCCGCGTCGGGGTCGCGGGCTCCGAGGGCGTCGAGAACGGCGTCGTGCTCGCCGATGGCCAGGGAGGTGATCTGGACCGTGTAGTTGAGCCGGAACAGCTGGACGTGCGTGTGCAGGCGGGTCAGGGCGGCGCGCATGACCCGGTTGCCGGCCGCCTGGGCGATCCGGTCATGAAGTTCCGCGTCCAGGCGCGCGAACGCGGCGTAGCCCGAACCCTGCCCCTCGGCCGCGGGCGTCACCATCTTGCCGTTGACCTCACGGAGTCCGGCGAGGGCGTCGGGCTCGATGCGTTCCGCGGCCCGGCGAGCGATCGCCGGCTCGAGGAGGAGGCGCATGTCGATGAGCTCCTCGAACTCCTCACGGCTCATCGGCTCCGCGACGCGGTATCCCGACAGGTGCGTGCGGACCACGAGCCCTTCGTTGTCCAGCCGGTGGAGGGCCTCGCGGATGGGAGTCTGGGAGACGCCGAGCGATCGAGCCATCGCGTCGATGGTGATGCGCTCACCGGGAGCGAGGTCGGGCGAGAGGATCCGCGTAAGCAGGTCCTGGTAAACCTGCTCGGCGAGCGGCGTCGGCCTCGCCCGAGTAGGCGCCCCTTCCCGGGACGGCGATCCCGCCTTCGCCTCGAGCTCCTCCCCCATCGAGCCATCCTCCCGTCGACGTCCGAACGATCAGATCGTATCGGACGGGACGGTTGAGAGGCGCCCCGACGCAGTCGGAACGACGTGTGCGACGGGGCGGCTCTCAGCGCAGGCCGGCGAGACCCTGCACGCGCCACTGCATGACGCGATAGATGCTGTTGTCGCCTGTGTTCCACTGGCTCACGGTCATGTGGATGTCGTCGAGCCGCGAGCCGGGGATGATGTAGCTGCCGTAGAGCTGAGCGACGTGGGTGTCGTCCTCCTCGCCCCAGGAGGTCCCGTGCAGGAGGGTGACGCGGGGGCCCTCCTCCCACGGCTGCGTGGGGTGGTCCAGAAGCTTGGCCTCGATGCGGTAGTCGGGGTTGTTGAACCAGGTGAGGAGCCACTTGTCGCCGAAGCGGCGCAGGCACATCTCACCGATGATCTCGTCACTCAGCGGAGTTGCCGGCTTGCCCCAGCCCCACCCGGAGGCGTCCCGGCCCCACGGGATGTACTGGTCCGGATCGGTGATGTGCTCGGGCCGCACCCGGTGCAGGATCATCGGCCCCTCGCGGAGGAACTCGGCAGAGTACATGTAGAGCCACCCGTCCGCGCCGAGCTCCCAGGTGCACAGCTGCCAGGCGCCGTCGTAGGCGGTGGCGTCGAACCGGGCGCCGCTGTCCTGCCAGGTCGCACCGCTGTCCGTCGACGTCCAGATCCCGCTCCAGATCGCGTTACCGAAACCCTGGTTGGCCACACCGTGCAGATACATGGTGTCGCCGATGGTGATGACGTCGGAGGGGATGATCGTCGAGATCTCGTCGCCGTGCTGGTAGTCGACGAGCTGCTGGGCCTCGTCTCCGCCGACGGCGGCGGAGAAGGTCACGCCGCCGGGCAGGCCCCGCGTCTCCGACCACAGCCCGGTGGGGGACATCCATTCCCCCTGGCCCCAGTCCGGCCCGCGAAACGTGTCGCCGAAGACGTAGAGCGTCCGGCCGTCCGGCGTACGCGCCGGGATACCGAGGTCGGTCCACGGCATGCCGAACTCGTCGGTCAGTCCGGGGCCGGTCAGGTTGGCGATCTTCTTGATCTTCAGTTCCGGCCGCGCGGCGGCGGAGCCGGTCAGTGCCACGGACGCCAGCGCCCCTCCCCCGGCGGTGGCCGCCATGCCGCGAAGCATCGTCCTGCGATCGATCATCTCGTCACGTCCTTGGTCCTCGATGGGCGTTCCGTGGCCGCACCGCCACGTGGACTCGCACGGCGCTCACGGTCTCGTCGACGCCGAGGTTACCGAAACCGAAATCGATTACACCAGTCGTCGACGTCGCACGCCGGTGAGTGGAGACGCCCTTGCCCGCTCAGGTTGCAGAATCCGTCGGTTTTTCGACGGATTCTGCAACCTCGTTCGGGTGGGCGCGGTGATAGCCGTCCAGCTCCTCCGCGCTCGGGACGGCCGTCTGCGCCCCGCTGCGGGTCGCGGTCAGGGCGCCGGCCAGGCAGGCGCGGTGTACGGCGTCCGCCAGGTCGGTCCCTGCGGCGAGGGCGGCGGCCAGCACGCCGCAGAAGGCGTCCCCGGCGCCGGTGGTGTCGACGGCCCGGACTTTCGGTGCCGGGACGTGCGTACGATCGGCGCGGCGGCGGGCCACCACGGCTCCGTCCGCGCCGAGGGTGACGACGACGGCCGGGACCAGCTCGTTCAGCGCCGCGGCGAGCTCGTCGGGACTCCCCTCGCGTCCGGCCACCTCGCGCGCCTCGGGCTCGTTGACAACCAGCACGTCGACCTCCTCCAGCACGTCCGCCGGCAGCGGTCGGGAGGGCGCCGCGTTGAGGACGAAGGTGGCCCCCTCCCGTCTCGCACGTGCGGCTGAGCTGACCGTCTCGAGAGGGATCTCGAGCTGCGCAAGGATCACGTCCGCCTCGCCGAGCCGGCCGGCGGTGCCATCCTCGATCGTCACCTCGCTGTTCGCACCGGGCGCCACGATGATCGTGTTCTCACCGTCCGCAGTGACGGCGATGAGTGCGGTCCCGGTCGCCAGCTCGGACAGCGAGACGGGATCGGTGCGGACACCGGCCTGCCGCAGCGACGCCAGGAGCAGTTCGCCGTCGTCGTCGTCCCGGCCGACGGCGCCGACGAAGGTGACGTCTGCTCCCCCGCCGCGCGCCGCGGCGACCGCCTGGTTCGCCCCCTTGCCACCCGGCGTACGGCGGAGGTTCTCGCCCAGGATCGTCTCGCCGCCGCGCGGGTGCCGCGGCACGTCAACCACGAGGTCGACGTTCGCGCTGCCGACCACGACGACGCTGCCCGCCATGCCCCTCCCCAGGTTCGACTCGACGGCAGCCTACGTCGCCATGCGGCGAGGTCCGCGGCGGCGCACGCGTCACACGACTGTGACACGGGTGAAACGCCGGGAGCTCACGCGCTCCCTAGCCTCGGCCGCGCAGGGGGCCGTCCACGGGAGGAAGCCCATGGCCATCGAGACCGACGTCGCCGCTCGCGCGGGCGAGCGGCGACCGCATCCGGATCTGCACAACGACGACCTTGCGCCTGTCGCATCCGGGCAGCGCCGGTGGGGCTGGTTCGAGATCTTCAACGTGTGGACCAACGACGTGCAGAGCCTGGCCGGCTACACACTCGCGGCCACGCTGTTCGTCACCGCCGGCATCAACGGTTGGTACGTCTTCGCCGCGATCGTCCTCGCGGGTCTGATCGTGAACTGGCTCGTCAATCTCTCCGGCACGCCGAGCGTCCGCCACGGCGTGCCGTACGCGGTCATGGCGCGCACGTCGATGGGCGCGAGAGGCGCCCGCTTCCCCGCTCTGGTACGCGGCGTCGTCGCGGCGATGCAGGTCGCCATTTTCGCCCGGGGCATCAGCTGGATCGGCCGGTTCCTCAACGTCGCCGGCCCGGCCGTCTACGTCGTGATGATCGCCTTGCTGATCGCCATCTGGGTCGAGGCCGGCGATCGCTTGCTGCCCGCCGTCCGGTCGATCTTCGCCGGCGAGGCCGTCACCGGGTGGGCCGCCGTCGGCGCGTTCGTCGGCGTCGTCGGCACGATGATCGCCTACTTCGCCCTGTTCAGCATGGACCCGGACGCTGCGTACCACTACACCCACGGGTGGAACCTGCGGGCGTTGGTCGCGGTCGGCGGTGCCGCGGTCTTCTCCGTGCTCACCGTCTGGGTCCCGGCGCTCGTCGCGCTCAGCGGCTTCGCCTGGGTGATCGGTGCCCTGCTGGGCGGTGTCTTCTACCTCGTGGCCATGCGCACGATGCCGGCTCGCGCCGCCTCCTGAGACCGGACGACCGGCCGCCCACCTGACCCCTTGCCACCAGCCGCACCGACCTCTATCGTCATCTGTCGAAACGCTTAAACGCCCGGACAGAGCGGTTGAGGGACAGCAGATGACGACAATCCACGACGTCGCGCGCGTCGCCGGTGTGTCCATCTCCACCGTCTCCTACGCCCTCAGCGGCAAGCGTTCGATCACCGAGTCGACCCGGCGCCGCGTCGAGGCCGCGGTGCGCGAGCTCGACTACCGTCCCAACGCCGGCGCCCGGATGCTCGCCGGCCGCCGCACCTACATCTTCGCGGTCACCGAGCCGCTCCGCGCGGACACCTACGAGCCCGCCCACATGGCATTCGTCCTGGCCACGGCCACCGCGGCACGCACGTACGACTACGACGTCCTCCTCCTCACCCAGGACGAGGCCACCGGCGGCCTGAGCCGCGTGACGTCGAGTCGCCTCGTCGACGGGATCATCGTGCTGGACGTGCTGCGCGAGGACGAGCGCGCCGACCTGGTCCGCTCGCTCGACATCCCCTCCGTCCTCATCGGTGTGCCTGACGACACCGCGGGCCTCGTGTGCGTCGACCTGGACTTCGAGGCGGTGGGCCGCATGGCGCTCGACCGCCTGGCCGACGCCGGACATCGCACCGTGACACTGCTCGGCCAACCGCAGGCCGTCTACGACCGCGGCTCGAACTTCCCACCTCGACTGCGCGACGCCTTCCTCGCCCGCGCGGCCGAGCGCGGGATCGACGCCGCCTTCCACGCCGTCGAACGCGAGCCGAGCGACATGCGCGCCCGGCTCGCCACGCTCCTCGACGCGGACACCCCGCCCACCGGCGTGGTCTTCCACTGCGAGGAACAGCAGCAGACCACCGCGCTCGAACTGCTGGCCGAGCGCGGCGTCGCGGTACCGGGCGAGATGTCGATCGTCTCGGCCGCACCGACCTTCCCCACCTCCGGATTCCGCCCGCCGCTGGACCGGATCCCGCTTGTGCCCGCCTACACCTGTGGGCGCGCCGTCGAACTGGCGATCAATCAGATCGCCGGCTCAGTCGAACCGCGCGTGGAACTCGTCCCACCGACGTACGAGGACCACGGCTCCGTCGCCCCACTCCCGGCCGCCTAGCGCCGCGAACGACCTGGAAAGGACTGACACCGGACCATTGTCGAAGCGTTTCGACCATCACGCCCCCCACCACCGCCGCCGCACCTCCGGCGGCCGGTACCACCGAGATGACCGCCACCTGCGCGGCTCCTACGAGGAGGTAGGCCCATGGCCAGGAAGACACTGACACTCACCACGGCAGCACTCACCGCGAGCGCACTCGCCCTGGCCGGATGCTCCGGCTCCGGCGACGACGAAGGAGGCGGCGGGGGCGGCGACACGCTGCGCCTGTGGCACTACGAGAACCCGGACAGCGCGATGGGGGTGGCCTGGGACCGCGCCATCGAGATCTTCGAGGAGGAGACCGGTGCCACGGTGGAGTTCGAGGAGCGCAGCTTCGAGCAGATCCGCACCACCGCGAGCCAGGTACTCAACTCCGACCAGGCGCCGGACATTCTCGAGTACAACAAGGGCAACGCCACCGCCGGGCTGCTCGCCAGCCAGGGGCTCCTGAGCCCGATCGACGACGCCGTCGAGGAGTACGGCTGGGACGAGATGCTCGCCCCCTCGCTGCAGACCACGGCGCGCTACGACGACAACGGCGTCATGGGCTCGGGCAGCTGGTACGGCATCCCGAACTACGGCGAGTACGTGCAGGTCTATTACAACATCGACATGTTCGAGGAGGCCGGTCTCGAGGTCCCCACGACACTCGAGGAGTTCGAGGACGTCCTCGCCGCCTTCGCGGACCAGGGCATCACTCCCCTGTCGGAATCGGCGCAGGAGTACCCGCTGGGCCAGCTCTGGTACCAGCTCGCGCTCACCCAGGCCGACCGCGACTGGGTCGACGCCTTCCAGACCTACACCGACGAGGTGGACTTCACCGGCCCGGAGATCTCCTATGCCACGCAGACCGTCGCGGACTGGACCGAGGCAGGCTACATCTCCACCGACGCCACCGGGCTCGTCGCCGAGGACGCCGGCGTGGGGTTCATCGACGGCAGCTACCCGATGTTCTTCTCCGGCAGCTGGTGGCACGGCCGTTTCGCCACCGAGATCCAGGACTTCGAGTGGGGCACGTTCCTCTTCCCCGGGGCGGAGATGTCACCGGGCTCGTCCGGCAACCTCTGGGTGATCCCGGAACGTTCGGCCAACCCCGACCTGGCGGCGGAGTTCATCGACATCACCATGCGGCCCGAAATCCAGAACCTCATGGGCAACAACGGTGGCGTGCCGGTCGCGGCCGAGCCGGAGGCGATCGAGGACGAGAAGAGCACCGAGCTCATCGAGAACTTCAACACCCTGACCGACCGTGACGGCCTGGCCTTCTACCCGGACTGGCCGACGCCGACCTTCTACGACGACCTCAACGCCGGCCTGCAGGACCTGCTCAACGGCACGCAGAGCCCGGAGGCGATCCAGGAGCAGCTGGGCGAGCAGTACCGGTCCGGCATCGAGGAGTACACGGAGTGACCCGGTCGCCGCGGGCGGGCACGCGTCCGCCCGCGGCCCCGGGCCCGTCCGCCGAGGAGAGCACCGTGGCCACTGCACTGGCACCACCGACGTCGCGGACGCGGCCGAGCACGGGCCTGATTCCCGGGCTCAGCCGCCGGAGCTACTGGATCTACCTGATCCCCGGTCTGCTCCTGCTGACGCTCATCATCATCGTTCCGCTGCTGTGGAACATCTACCTGACCTTCACCTCATACCGCGGCATCGCCCCACCGGAGTGGATCGGGCTGGAGAACTGGGCGGAGCTTGCCGGCGACGCGCGATTCTGGACCTCGTTCCGCAACTCGATCGCGATGGTGCTCGCCATGGTCGTCGTGCCCACGGCACTCGGCCTCGTACTGGCCGCGATCCTGTTCGACCTGGTCGGGCGGAAGTTCGGCGGTCGGCTGGCGAGCTTCCTGCGCGCCACCTACTACCTGCCGCAGATCCTGCCCGTCGTCATCGCCGCCATCGTCATCGGCTGGATCCTGCGGCCGCAGAACGGGGCGCTGAACCAGATCCTCGGCGCGATGGGCCTGGAGTCGCTGCAGCGCAACTGGCTCGGGGACCCGGCGACGGCGCTGCCGAGCATCATGGTGGTGCTGGTCTGGGTCCAGATCGGCTACCCGGTGGTCATCTTCATGGCGGCGCTGCAGCGGGTGGATCCGGAGCTGTACGAGGCGGCCGAGCTCGACGGCGCGAACTGGTTCCAGCGCTTCCGCGCCATCACCGTCAGTGCCATCCGCCCGGAGACCTTCGTCGTCGTCCTCACCTGCACCATCGCCGCACTGAAGGTGTTCGGACCGGTCTACGCACTCACCGGCGGCGGCCCGGGCGACTCGACGATCGTGCCCGCCTACTACGCCTACAGCGAGTTCTTCCAGTCCCAGCAGGTCGGCTACGGCGCCACCATCGCGACGGCGCTGACCGCCGTGATCGTCGTCGTCGCGGTGGTGTTCGTCATCGCGCAGAGCCGGCTCGAACGCCGTGAGGAGCAGATCTGATGGCCCGCGCGGACGTGCTCGAACCCACCGCACCGGCTCCGGCTTCCCGAGGCCGCACCCCGCGCGGCGCCCGGAGTCGGCGACGCCCGGCCGACTGGATCGTCCTGGCCGTCGCAGTCCTGGCGGCCGTGGTCATCGCGGTCCCGTTCGTGCTCATCGTGCTCAACTCGTTCAAGTCGCCGGCCGAGTACAACACCACGGGACCGCTCACTCCGCCGAGCGAGCTCTACACCGACGGGCTCGTGGCGTTCTGGGAACGGGTGAACTTCCCGGAGAAGCTGTGGAACAGCATCATCATCTCCGGATCCGTCGCGGTCCTCGCCGTCGGGCTGTCGCTGCTGAACGCCTTCGCCCTCGGCATCGGCCGGGTGCGGGGACGGACCTCCATCGTCGTCGTCATCCTGCTGGCGAACATGCTGCCGCAGGAGGTGCTGCTCTACCCCTTGTACTTCATGTTCCGGGAGGTCGGGCTCTACGACAGCCTCTGGTCGGTGATCATCATCTTCACCGTCATCCAGTGCGCGTTCGGCACCTACCTGCTCTCCGCCGTGCTGGGCACGTTCCCGAAGGAACTGCTCGAGGCCGCCTCGCTCGACGGCGCCAGCCGGCGTCACATCCTGTGGCGCGTCGTCTACCCCATCACCCGGCCCACGCTCGCCGTGTTGCTCATCTTCTTTTTCATCTGGACGTGGAACGAGTTCCTCATCCCGTTGACGTTCCTCGTCTCGGGCGCCAACCAGACCGTGCCGGTGGCCATCACCGCACTCCAGGGCGACCGGCTCATGGACGTGACCACCACGAGCGCCTCCGCCCTGCTCGGGCTGATCCCCACGCTCATCTTCTTCCTCATCTTCCAACGCACCCTCACCCGAGGCATCACCGCAGGAGCCGTGAAATAGATGAAGTTCACCGACGGGTTCTGGCACATCCGGCCGGGAGTGACCGCCCACTACGCCGCCGAGGCGTACGACGCCGAGACGCGCCGGAACGCCGACGGCGACGCCGTCGTCGTCACCGCCCCGACCAAGGTGATCGCGACCCGGGGCGACACTCTCAACCGCCCCGTCCTGACCGTGAGCCTGTCCAGCCCGCTCGAGGGAGTGGTCCGGGTCCGGGTCGAGCACCACCGCCCGAGACCGGGCGCCTTCGGTTTCGACCTCGTCGGCGCCGAGCCCGGGCACGGCCGGGCCCACCTGGACGACGACGGCGGAGCGCACCTCGCGTCCGGACCGCTGCGGGCCCGTATCGCCCCCGGCGCGCCGTGGGACCTGCGGTTCGAGGCCGGCGGGCGGCTGCTGACCCGCAGCGGGCACAAGTCGCTCGGTTACATGCAGCTCGGTCCCGGCGCCACCGTCCCCGCCGAGCCGACCGGCGTCGCCGGCGTCACCACCACCGGCCGGGCGCCGGCGCCGGCCTATCTGCACGCCCAGCTCGAGCTCGGGGTGGGCGAGCTGGTCTACGGGCTCGGCGAGCGGTTCGGGCCGCTGGTCAAGAACGGCCAGAGCGTGGACGTGTGGAACGCCGACGGCGGGACCTCGAGCGAGCTGGCGTACAAGAACGTGCCGTTCTACCTCACCAGCGGCGGGTACGGCGTGCTGGTCAACCACCCGCAGCACGTCTCCTTCGAGGTGGGCAGCGAGGCTGTCGAGCAGGTGCAGTTCTCCGTGCCCGGCGAGGCGCTGGAGTACCTGGTGATCTACGGCCCGACGCCGGCCGAGATCCTCGAGCGGTACACCCGGCTGACCGGTCGGCCGGCCCGCGTGCCGGCGTGGTCCTACGGGCTGTGGCTCTCGACGTCGTTCACCACCGACTACGACGAGGCCACCGTCACCCGCTTCATCGACGGCATGGCCGAGCGTGACCTGCCGCTGAGCGTCTTCCACTTCGACTGCTTCTGGATGCGGGAGTTCTCCTGGACGGACTTCACGTGGGACACCCGCGTCTTCCCCGACCCGGAGGGGATGCTGCGGCGGCTGCGCGAGAAGGGGCTGCGGGTCAGCGCCTGGATCAACCCCTACATCGCGCAGCGGTCCCCGCTGTTCGACGAAGGAGAGCGCGCCGGGTACCTCCTGCGCCGCACGGACGGCACGGCCTGGCAGTGGGACTTCTGGCAGGCCGGGATGGGACTGGTGGACTTCACCAACCCGGACGCGACGCGCTGGTTCCAGGAGAAGGTGCGCGCGCTGCTGCGCCAGGGCGTCGACGCCATCAAGACAGACTTCGGTGAACGGGTCCCCGTCGAGGACGTGGTCTGGCACGACGGCTCCGATCCCGGCGTCATGCACAACTGGTACGCCCAGCTCTACAACCGGGCGGTCTTCGAGGTGCTCGAGGCCGAGCGTGGCCACGGCGAGGCAGTGGTGTTCGCACGGTCCGCCACGGCAGGGGGTCAGCGGATGCCGGTGCACTGGGGCGGGGACAACTCCTCCACGTTTCTGTCGATGGCGGAGAGCCTGCGCGGCGGACTGTCCCTCGTGCTCAGCGGGTTCGGGTTCTGGAGCCACGACATCGGCGGGTTCGAGGGCACCCCCGACCCGGCGGTCTTCAAGCGGTGGGTCGCTTTCGGGCTGCTCTCCAGCCACTCCCGCCTGCACGGCTCCACCAGCTACCGGGTGCCCTGGGCGTTCGAGGAGGACGAGGCGACCGCGGCGGCCGGCGAGGACGCCGTCTCGGTGACGCGGCAGTTCACGAGGCTCAAGCTCGAGCTCATGCCGTACCTGTACCAGGCCGGCCTCGAGGCCCACGAGCGTGGCCTGCCGGTGATGCGCCCCATGCTGCTCGAGTTCCCCGAGGACCCGACCGTCTGGCACCTGGATCGGCAGTACCTGCTCGGGCGCGACCTTCTCGTCGCCCCGGTGTTCTCCGAGGACGGCGCGGTGACCTACTACCTGCCGGCCGGGCGCTGGACCAACCTGCTCACCGGCGAGAGCGCCACGGGCGGGTGGCGTACCGAACACCACGGGTTCGCCAGCCTGCCGCTGTGGGTGCGTGAGGACGCGGTCCTGGTCACCCGGCCCGGTGCCGACCGGCCCGACACCGACTACGCGGACAACCCGCTGGTCACCGTCTACCCCGGCGCCGCCGACCGCAGCGTCGAGATCACCCACCCGGACACCGGCGCCGTCACCACGTTCACGGTCACGCGCGAGACGACCGGCGCCACGGTGCGGTCCGAACCGGCCCTGCCGTTCCGGGCCCGCCTCGCCGGCGGAGAGATCACCGAGACCCACGACGGCACCGTCCGTCTGGACATCGCTGGGTGACCAGTACCCGGTGGCCGCGCCCCACCACCGTCGGCATAGTCTGAACGCCATGACCGCCCTGGCCGATCTCGCCTGCCTCACCACAGCGCCCGAGACGGGAGCGCCGATTCTGACGGTCCGCCGTCACGGCTACAAGCTGCTCGGGGGCGCTGCTCTGTACGACCTCGTCGACCGGGGAAAGCTCGGCCGCACCGGCGAGGGCCGAGCATCGCGCGTCGTCGTCCTCGACCCCTCGCCTGTTCCGGAGCCGTCCTTGGAGTACGGACTGGCGCGGGTACGTGGACACGGCGAGCAGTGGCCGCGCAACGCCGTGCTCCGGCTGGGCGGCGGCGTCAAGCTCCGCGAGGGGATCTACGGCGGCCTGGCGGCGGAGGGAGTGCTCGGGCGGCGAGAGAGGGCCGGCTTGTTCTCCCCGGACAGATACCGGGTCCTCGACGTGCCGCGGCGCGACAACATCATCGGCCACCTGCACGCCGCGCTGCTCGAGGGCTATGAACCGCACCCCGCGACCCGACGTCTCGCGGCGTTACTGACGGTCGGCGACCCTCACGCCGGTCCGCTGCTCGACATCGTGCTGGACTGGCCGGGCTCGGGGCAGCGGCTATCCGGGTCGGCCAGGTCCACGGCGCGGAAACACGCCACGGCGTCCGGCATGGAGATGGCCAAGCACGACTGGATCGCGCTAACCACGCTCCGGGCGATCCTGCTGCCGCAACAGATCGCCCAGGCGAGCGCGGTCTTCGGCATCGCGGATACGGCGATCCCGAAATGAACGCCCGTCGCGGCACCCGCCGGATGCGCGTCAGACCACGGCGACGTCGCTGAGCAGCACGCCCTCGCGCGGAAGAGCCGGCGGCCGGTTGAGCGCGATGGACAGGTCCTGGACCGGGACCCGGTACTGCATGCCGCGGGTGAGCTGGCGCACCGTCTCCTTCATCAGCTCAATCGTGATGTTCTCGCCGGGGCAGCGGTGGCCGGTGGCGACGTCGCCGCCGCCCTGCGGGATGAGCGTGTCCGGGTCACCGTCCCAGTCACGGAAGCGTTCGGGGACGAACGCCTCCGGGCGGTCCCACAACGCCGGGTCGTGGTTGGTGCCGTAGAGGTCCAGGATCACCAGCGCCCCGGCGGCGACCTCCTCACCGTGCCAGGCGAAGGTCTCGCGGGCGCGGCCCGGCACGGCGGGGAAGAACGGGTAGCGGCGCCGCACCTCGTGGACGAACCCCTCAAGATCGGCCTCCTTGCCGGCGGCGAACTCCTCGTACCACGCGGGGTGCTCGATGAGGGCGACGGCGGCGAAGGCGAGGAACCGGCTGATCGCCACCGTCGGCCGCAGCACGTTGATCAGCTCGACCGCCGCGACCTGCGGGCTCAGTGGCCGACCGTCCGGTTCCGCGTGCGCGGCGATGACGGCGAGCGGGCTCTCGGGCGGTGGGGACAGCTCACCTGCCCGGGTGCGCTCGACGAGGTCGGCGGCCCAGGCCTCCGTACCGCGGCGCCGGAGCCTGGCCCACCAGTTCGGCGGGCCGACGAGCGCGACGCGATCGACCATCGCGGCCAGGTCCTGCGCGCGCCGGCGCACATCCGCCTCGTTCAGGCGCACCCCGGTGAAGCGCAAGGCCGTGCGGGTCAGCACCACCTGCGCGTGCCGGTGCAGCTCGATGCGGTCCTGACCCGACCACAGCCGCACGGCGCGCTGCCACTCCTCGATGAACATCTCCCGGATGCGGCCGACGGCCTCCGGACCGCCGAGTAGCCCGCGGAACATCGCCTTGCGGTGGTGGTGCGCGGCGTCGTCCAGCGCCTGGACCGAGCCGTCGTCCTGCAGCAGATGCTTGACGAACGGTGGCACGGCACCGCGGCGGGTGAACAGTCCGCTGGCGTAGAACAGTCGGGTCGCCTCACGGCCGCGCATGAAGACCACCGGCACTCCGAGCACACGGGCACGGAACGCCGCGGTCCCGAGCTGCTCGCATCGACGGGAGGCAAACGCGTACCCCTCCCGGAGCAGGTCGAGACCACTGTCGGGCGTGGGCAGGTGCGGGATACCGGCGTACGGGTCGAAGGGCATGGCGCCAGGTTCGCATCCTCGCGCGCGTCCGGCAGGTCGAGGCCGTCGCCTGGGCCGCGGACAGCGTCAGCCGACGGGCTCGAGCAGGAAGAGCGGGATCTCGCGGTCGGTCCGCTCCTGGTAGTCCGCGTAGGGCGGGTACGCGGCGACCGCGCGCTCCCACCACTCGGCGCGCTCGCCACCGGTGAGCAGCCGCGCGCGGGTCTCGAACGGTTCCGGTCCGTCCTGGACCTTCGACCACGGGTCGGCGACGAGGTTGTGGTACCACTGCGGGTGCTCCGGCGCCCCACCCATCGACGCGACCGCCAGGTAGGCGCCGTCGTGCTCGACCCGCATCAGCGGCACCTTGCGGATCTTCCCGGACTTCGCGCCCCTCATGGTCACGATCACGACCGGGAGGCCGGTCTCGTCGTGGGTGTTGCCGCGCGTGCCACCCGAGGACTCGTACTCCTCGACCTGGTTGCGGGCACGGGCGCTCGGGCTGGGCAGATACTCGAGTTCGCTCATGCTCGCGTGAACGCGAGGCCGGGGCTCGCCATTCCCCCTTGCTCGCCAATCCCCCTTGCTCGCCAATCCCCCTTGACGGGACGCGGCGCGCGAGCCATGCTTAGTCAACCGATCGGTTGACTACGTGGTACGAGAAAGACGGACCCGATGACTCACGACGACGAGCGAGACCTCGACCGGGCGTTCCTGGCACTGGCCGACCCGATCCGGCGCCGCATCATCGCCCGACTCAGCCGCGGGCCCGCCACCGTCAACGAGCTCACCGAGCCGTTCGACATCACCAAGCAAGCCATCTCCAAGCACGTCCACGTCCTCGAAGAGGCGGGTCTGGTGACCCGCAGCCGCGACGCCCAGCGCCGCCCCGTCCACCTCAACCCCACCCGGCTCGAGGAGCTCACCGCCTGGATCGACCGGTACCGGCTGGTCAAGGAATCCCAGTACCGCAGCCTCGATGCCGTTCTCGACAAGGAGCAATCACCATGAGCACCCACCCGCTGCACCTCGACGTCCCCGAAGGTCTCCCTTTCATCGACTTCACCCGCGAGTTCGACGCCCCCGTGGCCGCCGTTTTCCGCGCTCACGCCGACCCTGAGCTGGTCCGCCAGTGGCTCGGGCCGCGCGGTTACGAGATGACCGTGGAACAGTTCGATTTCCGCTCCGGCGGCACCTACCGCTACACGCACGTCGACCCGGACGGCAACGCCTACGGCTTCCGCGGCAGTCTCCACACCGTCCGCGAGAACGAACTCGCGATCCAGACCTTCGAGTTCGACGGCGCCCCGGACGTGGTCAGCATCGAGACGCTGCGCTTCGTCGACCTCGGCGACGGCCGGACGCGGCTCGAGGGCCACAGCGTCTATCCGAGCGTCGAGGCGCGCGACGCGATGGCGCAGTCCGGCATGGAGACCGGCATGTCCCAGGGCTACGAACGCCTCGAGGAGGTCCTCGCGGACCGGCGGACTACCCGCGTCTGAGACTCGGTTGGAACCGGCGCGGCACCGCTGACTGCGGTGCCGCGCCTGCGTGTCGCCAGGGGGGCGGCCCTCCTGTGTCCGTTCCACCCGACGGACGCCCACTGGACGTATCGCTGCTGGTCAGGCACGCTGGTGGGGCCGGTCGTCGGGGGCACGGCACGGAACGCAAAGGAGCGGACCATGACGGTCGACGTCGCCACCACGGCGTACGAGACGCGACCACAACGTGTGGTGAGCGGACCGGGCGCCATACGTCAGGTGGCCGACGAGGTCGCGCGCCTGGGACTGAGACGTGCGATGGTCGTCACGGGCACGTCCGGACTCGTGAGCGTGCAGGGGGCGCTCCCGGGTCTGAACGTCGTCGCCGTCTTCGACGCGGTCCGCCCGCACGTCCCGCTCGAGGTCGCCGAGGCGGCACGCCACCTCGCCCGCGACAGCGGCGCGGACGTCCTGGTCAGTGTCGGCGGCGGGTCCGCCGTCGGCACGGCGAAGGCCGTCGCGCTGACCGAGCACCTGCCCATCGTCGCGGTCCCGACGACCTACGCGGGGTCCGAGGCGACCGACGTGTGGGGGGTGACCCAGGCGGGCCAGAAGACCACCGGCACGGACGCCTCCGTCCTCCCCCGCACGGTGATCTACGATCCGGAGCTCACCGTCGGCCTTCCGCCGGAGCTGACGGTGCGCTCCGGGCTCAACGCCCTGGCCCACTGCGTCGACTCGCTGTGGGGGCCGCTGGCCGGGCCGGTCTCGACCGCCCTGGCCGACGAGGGCATCCGCCTGCTCGGCCTCGGCCTGCCGGTGGTGGTCACCGACCCGGCCGACATCACTGCCCGGAGCCGCTGCCAGGAGGGCGCGTACCTGGCCGCCAGCGCGTTCGCCGCCGCCGGTTCGGGGATGCACCACGCGGTCTGCCACGTGCTCGGCGGGGCGTTCACCCTCGAGCACGCCGGTCTGCACGCGGTGCTGCTCCCCCACGTCGTGGGGTTCAACACGCCGGCGGCGCCGGTCGCGGCCGAGCGGATCGCGACCGCGCTCGACAGCGCCGGGCTCGGTCCGGACGGAAGCACCAACGCTCTCGCGGCGAGCGGACATCCGATGGCCGAGGAATCGCTCGCCACGCTCTCCGCGCTGTACTCCAACCTCGGCGCGCCCACCTCGCTCGGCGCCTTGGGCCTCCTGGCCGACCAGGTCCCCGCGGCCGCCCGGCTGGCGGCCGCGGCAGTCCCGCCCACCAACCCGCGCCCGGTCACCGAGGCCGACATGCTCGCCCTCCTCGGGCGGGCCCAGGCGGGCGAGCGTGCCGTCGTCGTCCCGTTGTGACCGGGCGGGGCCACACACCGGCGGTTTATGTCGTCACATCGGCGCGGTAAGCAGTCCTGGCGTACTCCGCCAACGGGGCAGGCTGGACGGTGACCCGGATGTTCCACGGCACGTGGTCCTCGACCTGCAACTTGGACGAGGGCGTGTCCTCCCCCCACACCAGCGTCAGCTCGGTGCCCGGTTCGGCGAACTCGGCGTCGACGACGGCCAGCGAGAGAATCGCCCGCTCGTTCGCGGAGTAACCGGTCCAGGTGGACACGCCCACGACCTCGCCCCCGGACTCGAGGCGGTCGAAGTGGAAGGTGTCGTAGAGCGACATCGGCAGGTTGATGAACTTCGCCCCGGGGCCCGGGTGGAACATCGAGCCGTAGGCGGCCGCGGTGTCGTCACCGTTCCAGACCAACGTCACCTTGCGACGCCGACCGGTGGCGCCCTCGGCCTCCATGCGCTCGAGGGCCGCGCGGCCGACGAAGTCGTGGTCGAAGGAGATGATGCGACCGTAGTCGAGCTCGTACGGCGTCACGTAGTAGTCCGCGATGTTCTCGGAGTGGAAGCTGCCGCCGAGCGGGGAGATCGTCTCGTAAGCTCCTCCGTCCAGCCAGCGGCGGTAGTCCGCCAGCTCCTCGCCGGTGTAGATCGCCGGGAGCGGCCGCGGCAGCCAGCCGGATTCCAGGGCGTTGGTGTGGTAGGCCCGGGCACCGACCTGGACCAGTCCGTGGGCCTCGCCGGCCTCGAGCAACGCGGCGTGCACCGCCTCGTTGTCCTCCCACGGTCCCCACATCTCGAACCCGGGCTCGCCGGCCATCCCGTGCCGCAGCGCGCGGACCTCCTTGCCGGCGATGGTGAAGCGCGTCATGCCGAAGAACTTGAGCTTCGGCGGCTCGGCGCCGATGGCGTCCCGGATGACCTCCATCGCCCCGGGACCCTGGACCTGGTAGCGGTAGTTGACCGGGTCGCCCTTGCGCACCAGCGAGTTGTCGTCGCGCCAGATACGCACGTCGTAGTCGCCGGTGACGGCGTGATAATGCAACCAGTTGATCGACGGCGGGATCCCGACGGCCTGGTACTCGTCCTCCTCGAGATGGAAGAGGATGTTGTCGCCGATGACGTAGCCGTCGTGGTTGACGGCGACGAACTGCTTGGCCTTGTCGACCGGGAAGTTCGCTACGGAGTTGACGGCCAGATCGCTGATGAGCTGCAAGGCGTCCGGGCCCTTGATGTTCAGGTCCACCATGTGGTGGGACTGGTCGTAGATGACGGCGGTCCGCCGCCACGCGAGCTGCTCGTCGCGCCAGTTCCGGAACTCCGGTACCACGCGCGGGACCACCGACGGTGGCGTCTGCGACTCCCAGAGCAGCGTGACCGGATTGCCGGCCTCGGCGATCGCTTCCTCGAGATTCCTGGGCACGGTGATTCCTCCTCGAATCGGGGCGGGCCGGCACCGCCGGCGCTGCGTCCAGTGTCCGCACCCGGCGCTCCTATGAAAAGCATGTTTATGCGACGAAGCACCTGAGAAACTCTTGGGATGTCTGTCCCGTTCACCCTCCGCCAGCTCGAGTACTTCGACGCCGTCGCCAGCGAGGGCACGTTGGCCGCTGCCTCCGAACGCTGCCACGTCAGCGCCTCGGCGCTCGCTCTCGCGCTGGACGACCTGGAACGGCACCTCGACCTTCAGCTGCTGGTCCGCCGCAAGGGCCGCGGCGTCACGCTCACCCCGGCAGGGTCCCGGGTCCTGTCCATGGCCAGGCGGTTACTCTCCGGCGCCGAGACCCTCACCGCCGAGGCGTGGCAGACGGCGACGAGCCTGAGCGGGCGCCTACGCCTGGGCTGCTTCTCGACGCTGACGCCGTTCTTCGTGCCGGCGCTGCTGCAGGACTTTGAGCGGCGGCACGCCGGGCTGGAGCTCGAACTCGTCGAGGCCTCGGCTCCCGAGTTGCACGAACTGCTGCTGCAGGGACGGGTCGACGCCGCGCTGATGTACCGCGTCGACGTCTCGGCCCAGCTCGTCTTCGAGCCGGTGCACCGCTACCGCCCCCACGTCCTCGTTCCGGAGGGGCACCCGCTCGCCCGCCGGGAGTCCGTCCAGCTCGGCGAGCTCATCTCCGAGCCCCTGATCTCCCTGGACGTCGACCCGACGCGGCAGAACACCGAGCACCTCTTCGAGGCCCTGTCGCTGCGTCCGTCGGTCGGTCACACCACCACGAGTTTCGAGTTGGTCCGGTGCCTGGTGGGCCGAGGGCTCGGTTACGCGGTGATGTTCCAACGCCCGGCCTCACCGTGGTCCTACGACGGGCACCGGGTGCGCTGCCTCGACATCGCCGACGCGGTGCCGGAATCCGTCGTCGGGCTGGCCCGTCCGGCCGGTGCGCCGCGCTCGGCCCGGCACGACGCGTTGCTCGACTTCCTGATGGCGACGGCACGCCCGCCCGTCCCGGTCGAGTAGGTCTGCCTGCGCCCGCCGGCGCGTCCTCCCGGCGCGCTCGAGGGACCGGTCAGGACTCGACGTCGTAGTGCAGCACGACCGCGCCGCCGGTGGCGTAGTTCGGCACGTCGGCGCCGACGGCCTGGCCTTCGGGCGAGGCCATGGCGGCGGCGTAGGTCTCCTCGTCCGGGAAGTCCGCCTCGAAGATCGCGAAGTACGGGCTCGGCCGGTCACCGGCGTCGACCGAGAGAGTGAACCGGCAGGCCAGCATGCCCGGAAGCTTGCGCGCCAGCGGCAGGTGCACCGTGCGGTAGTGCTCCTCGAACGCGGCCGGGTCGGTCGGTGGCGGGTAGAGCACGAGAACCTTGTGCACGGACTCCTCCTCGAACGGCGTCGTGTCCGGCCAGTCTCGCGGCGGCGCGCCTACCGGCACAGCCGTCGCGGGCCACCGGCCGCGTACGCACAAGGAACCGTGCGCGTGCGCACAAGTCCGCGCGGGCCGCCCGGGCCTGGCGGCGACGGCGTTGCCATATGCTGACAGACGGCGGCTCGTCGGTGAGCCGCGCCGCCGGGCGACGGAGACCGCGAGACGACGAAGGAGCGCACATGGCTCACGGGACGGTCGAGGACGAGGTCACCGCGCAGGTCGAGGAGGCGGCCGCCTCCTCTCTCGGCCAGTGGCGCATCATCGCGGGCAACCGGTTCGTCCCCCTGCAAATCGCCGCCGCCGAGGACTTCCGTGGGCGCATCCGCTGGCGCTACGTCGAGGACACCTGCATCACCGAGATCACCGCCGCGCCGCACCGGGTGATGCGCACCGCCCAGCTCATCTCCGACAAGGACCCGAAGCACTTCAAACTCAGCCTCCAGCTCGAGGGCAACTGCGTGGTCAGCCAGGACGGGCGCCAGGCCCTGCTCCGGCCGGGTGACCTGGCGATCTACGACACCTCACGGCCGTACACCCTCGAGTTCGACGACGACGTGCGATGCCTCGTCATGGCCTTCCCGCAGGAGGACTTCGAGGTCCCGGCGCAGCTCATCCGACGCGTCACGGCCGTGCGCCTGGCCGGCGACGACGGCATCGGCCCGTTGATCTCCGACTTCATGCGCCATCTCGCCGAGGACATGGACCGGCTCGCCGGGGTCGCCGGCGCCCGGGTGCTGCGCAGCTCCTTCGACCTGCTCACGGCGCTCGTCTACGCCCAGCTGTCGGCGGAGGAGTCCACCGGGTACGGACGCGGCGTCGAGATGCACACCGTCAAGATGTACATCGACCGGCACCTGAACGATCCCGACCTCAGTGCCGCAGCGATCGCCCGCGCCCACTTCATCTCGGTCCGATACCTGCAGTACATGTTCCACGAGGAGGGCCTGACGGTCTCCGGATACATCCGCTCGCGCCGGTTGGAGCGGTGCCAGCTCGACCTCAGCGACCCCGCCCAGGCCTCGCTCTCCGTGCTGCAGATCGCGCAGCGGTGGGGCTTCCCGGACGCCAGCCACTTCTCGAAGGTCTTCAAGGCGCACGTGGGCCTGGCTCCCCGCGACTTCCGCACCACGCAGCTGTCCGCGTGAGCGCCGAGGTCCCGGCAGACGTAGCACCGGCCGGTGACGTGCGCCGCTGGGGCAGTCGCGTGCGCTTTCGGACAAGACCGGCCGCCGTCCGCCCGGACACACTGACCGTGGGCCGGCGTCGAGGCCGCCCGCGGACCGTGGCGCAGCCACCGGACGCACCATCCGTCGAAGGGGAACGAGCGTGGTGATCCACGACGAGCTGTACGAGACCGGGATCAAGCAGCGGCGGCACATGTTCGGATCCGCCGGCGCCGAGGACCAGGTGGAGCACACCAGCGACCTGAACGACAAGCTCCAGGACTACGTGACCCGCACGTGCTTCGGCGACATCTGGCAGCGCCCCGGTCTGAGCGTGACCGACCGCAGCAAGATCACCTTCGCCATGCTCGTCGCCACCGGCAAGACACACGAGATGGGCGTGCACGCACGCGGGGCGCTCGCCAACGGCGTCTCCCCCGTCGAACTCCGGGAGATCGCGCTGCACGCGGTGCTGTACTGCGGCATCCCCAGCGCCAACGAAGGGCTGCGGATACTCGAGGAGGTTTTCGCGGAGAGGAAGGTCTCACCCGAGCTGGACGGTGAGTCGACACGATGAGCGGACCCGAGCCCGGGCTGGAGGGAGACAGCATGGACACGGCCGGCGGCGACCGCGTCGGCTTCGTCGGCCTCGGCACCATGGGCACACCGATGGTCACCAACGTGGTCCGCGCCGGCTATGCCGTCGTTGTCCACGATGCCGATCCGGACCGCACGGCGAGGATCGCCGCCGAGCTCGCCGAGGTGCCCGGCGGCGGGCCCGCCACCGCGGCGACCGACCCAGGCGACCTCGCCGGGTGCGACGTCGTCGTCACCATGCTGCCCACCAGCGCGATCGTCCGGTCGGTGCTGCTCGACGGGACGGAGCTGCGTCTTCCGCTGCGGCCGGGCGCCGTCGTGGTCGACATGTCCTCCTCGGACCCGACCGAGACGGTCGAGACCGGCCAGGTGCTCGCCCGCCACGGGGTCGCCCTCGTGGACGCCCCGGTCTCCGGCGCCAAGGAACGCGCCGCGGAGGGCACGCTGGCGATCATGCTCGGTGCGGACGACGACGCCGCCGCCGAGCGGGCCGTACCCGTCGTCGAGACGATGAGCCGCAGCATCTACCGCACCGGCAAGCTCGGCACCGGCCACGCCATGAAGGCGCTGAACAACTTCGTCGCCGGCGCCGCGTTCACCGCGACCGCGGAGGCGCTGACCGCCGGCGCACGGTTCGGTCTCGATCCGCAGGTCATGATCGACGTGCTCAACGACTCGACCGGCCAGACCTTCTCCAGCAGCGTGGTGTTCGGCCCGCACATCGTGGAGGGCCGGTACGCGACCGGGTTCGCCCTCCCGTTGCTGACCAAGGACGTGCGCATCGCCCAGACGCTCCAGCAGGCGGTGGGCCACCACGCCCCGGTCGCCGACGCCGTCTCCGCCGCGCTGGGTGAGGCGCTCGAGGCGCTGGGCGACGTCGACCACACCGAAGCGTTCCGGTACTGGGAGAAGCAGTAGCGCTGCACCTGCCCCGCACGATCGAGCGGCACCGCTGCCGCGAAAGGAGGTCCGCATGGATCGCTTCGAGCGCCTCGTCGTCGGACTGGGCCGGGTGATGGGGGTGATCGGCGCCCTGGCCATCGTCGTGCTCATGCTGGCGATCGTCATCGACGTCACGGCCCGCTACCTCACCAACGCCTCGGTCCCTGCCATGCTGGAGATCTCCGAATCAGCACTCGTGGTGGCCATCTTCTTCGGTCTGGCCTGGGCCGGTGCGTCCGGCGCCCACGTCTCGGTCACCCTCGTCAGTGACCGGCTACCGAGGCGCACCAACGCGGTCCTGCAGGTCGTGGTGTGGGGCCTCGCCACCGCTCTCAGCGCCTGGCTGCTCTACGCCGGGTTCATCCGGGCGCTGGACGCGACCAGTCGCGGCGAGTCCCGCATGGGGCTGATCCAGTTCCCCCTCTGGCCCCTGCGCTGGGCGATCGTCGCGGGCTTCACCGCGTTCCTGCTCGTATGCCTGGCGAACCTGATCCGCTCGCTGCGCGGCCGGACCATCATGCCGGAGGGCATCGCCGAGCAGCCGCGCACCGAGGCGGGTGGCGCCGACCCGCGCGGCGCGGCCTGACGGGGGCAGCATGCAGATCTATCACGTCGTCCTGCTCGTCCTGGCGCTGCTGCTCATCCTGCTGGCCGTCCGGATGCCGGTGGCCCTCGCCCTCGGCCTGTCCGGCGGCATCGGCCTGGTGCTGCTCCGCGGCTTCGACTACGGCACCAACACGCTCGCGTCGGTGCCGTTCACCTCCTCCGCCAGCTTCACCCTGACGATCATCCCGATGTTCATCCTCATGGGGATGTTCGCCGTGCGGGCCAACGTCGCCGTCAACGTCTTCACCGTCGCGAACCACTTCGTCCGGCGGGCACCCGGCGGCCTGGGCGTGGCCACCGTCATGGCGTGCGCCGGCTTCTCGGCGGTCTCCGGCTCCTCCATCGGCACCGCCGCCACGATGTCCAAGCTCGCCGTCGGCCAGATGCGTCGCTCCGGCTTCCCGGCCTCCCTGGCCACCGGGATCGTGGCCATTGCCGGCACCTTGGGCGTGATGATCCCACCGAGCACGTTCCTCGTGCTCTACGCCGTGCTGTCGAGCCAGTCCGTGGCCCGCGTCCTCGCCGCCGGCATCATCCCCGGGCTCCTCGCGGCGGCCGGGTACATCGCCTACATCATGATCGTCGGCCAGCGGATGATCCGCCGGGAGCTCGCCCGGACATCGGGCGGAACCGGGGACCTGTCCGCAGCCGTCGAGGATGCCCAGGCGGAGCTGCGTGCCCGCACCGGCGGCGGCACCTCGATCGCCTCCCTGCCGTGGCGCGGGCTCGTGCACGTGGCGATCCTCTTCCTCATCGTCATGGGCGGGATGTACTCCGGCGTCTTCACCTCGACCGAGGGCGCCGCCGTGGGGGCCCTGGCCGGACTGGTGATCCTCGTCGTCGAGAACCGGCGCGAAGGACTCGCGCACATCTACCGCGCCTTCCGCGACTCCCTGCTCGACACCGCACAGACGACGTCGATGGTCTTCTTCATCGTCATCGGCTCGGGCATCCTCTCCGCGTTCCTCGTCACCGCCGGCGTGACCAACACCGTGACCGAGTGGGTCACCGGCCTGCCGATGCCCCCGATGCTGACGATGGCGTTGCTGCTCATCTGCCTGGTGCCGCTGGGGATGTTTCTGGAGTCGATGTCCATCCTCATCCTGTCGGTCCCGATCCTCGTGCCGATCGCCACCGAGCTCGGGTTCGACACCATCTGGCTCGGGATCATGATCGTCAAGCTCATCGAGATCGGGATGGTCACGCCGCCGGTCGGCATCATCACCTTCGTCATCGCGGGCACCGCGGACGTGCGCTCGGAGACCGTCTTCCGCGGCGTGCTGCCGCTGGTGGTGATGGATCTGCTCACCACCACGGTGCTCTTCCTCTTCCCGCAGATCACGCTCTTCCTGCCCTCACTCGTGCGCACGTAGCGCGGATTTCGTTCCTGGACCACACATCGTGCGCCCGTGGACAACCACCGCGGGCGGGGCTGACGCATCGTGGTCGGTGAGCGTCGGGCGGTCGACCGCCTGCGGTCCCGCCCGACGTGAGAGACGCTGACCGAGAGGATGAACAACGATGTTCGATGGTCGCAGCAACACCCGGCGGGTCGCCGTCGCCACGCTCACCGCCGCAGCGCTGGTGGCCCTGTCGGCCTGCTCCGAGGGAGTGGTCGACAGCGGCGGAGGCGGCGGCGGTGACGGCGACTCGCCGGAGGTCACCCTCACCCTGGTCACCGCGGCCGTGGAGAGCACCCCGAACGCCGCCGTCCAGGACTGGTTCCTCGACGAACTCGAAGAACGCAGCGACGGGCGGATCGCCGTCGAACGGACCGAGGCGTACTCGCTGTGCGACGCCCCGGAGATCGCCGAGTGCGTCCGGGACGGGCGGGCCCAGATCGGCGTGACGATCCCGGACTACACGCCGGAGGTCTTCCCCTCGACGTCGGTGGTCTCCATCCCGTTCCTCGGGCAGAACTGGCAGGCGATCATGCACTCACTGCACGACCTGCACGTGAACAACGCGGACGCCCAGGCGCAGATGGAGTCCAACGGGTTGCACCACGTGGCCACCTGGCCGGTAGGGCGCCTGCTCATCGGGTCCAACGAACCGGTCTCCGGCCCGGACGACCTGAGCGGCCTCTCCATGCGGGTCTCCGGCCCTCTCATGCAGCAGCTATTCGAGAACAAGGGCGTGAACATCCAGGCGATCCCGGCGGCCGAGGCGTACGAGGCCGTCGAGCGCGGCATCGTCGACTCGATGGCTGCGGGCATGGACTTCCCGGTGGACTACCAGTTGCGTGAGGTGCTCTCGCACTGGACCGACCCCGGCATCGGACAATACTCCTCGTTCGGCATGTGGATGCAGCTCGACGCCTACGAGTCGATGCCCGAGGACCTCCAGCAGGTGGTCGACGAGGTGGCCGCCGAGCTCAGCTCGGGCGTCGGTGCCCAGGAGTTCAACGAGACCGCCGCCCAGCAGTGCCCGCCCATGATGGAGGCCGAGAACGTCGAGGAGCTCTCCGCCTGGGACGAATCGGTCACCGCGTCCTGGGAGGACGAGACCGGGGACACCCTGCAGGACGCGTGGGTCGACCTGGCCACCGAGCAGGGGCTCGAGAACGCCCAGGGCGTCCTCGACGACTATCTCGCAGGCCTGGAGGAGCACGCCGTCGACGTCGACGACGCCACCCTTGCCTGCATCGACGAGTTCCAGAACAGCTGACGAGGAGACCCGGCCATGACCACACAGACACCGACCGCCCTGCTCGAGGAGATCACGGTCGCCGAGACCGAGGGACGAGCCGTCCCGGACGCCGCCACCGGCGAGACGCTCGGATACGCCCCCGTGCACACCACCGACGACCTCGACGCCGCGGTCCGGGCCGCGCGCGCCGCTCAGCCGGCGTGGGCCGCGCTCGGCCACGAACGCCGCTCCGAGATGCTGCGCCGGGCCGCCGAGGAGGTCGAGGCCCGCGCCGAGGAGCTCGCCCAGGTGATCGCCCGCGAGCAGGGCAAGCCGCTCAACGGCGCCGGCGCACGGTTCGAGGCCGGCGGTTGCGCCGTGTGGATCCGCTCGGCGGCCGACACACCGCTGGAACCGGAGGTGCTCTTCGAGGCCGAGGGAACCCGCTCGGAGCTGCACTACGACCCGCTCGGCGTGGTCGGGGCGATCAGCCCGTGGAACTGGCCGGCCCTGATCGCGATCTGGCAGATCGCGCCAGCGCTGCGGATGGGCAACACCGTGGTGGCCAAGCCGAGCGAGTACACGCCGTTGAGCGTGCTCGCCGTCGTGGCACTGATGAACCGGCATCTTCCGGAGGGCGTGCTCACCGCCGTCTCCGGCGACCGCGAGGTCGGCGCGGCGCTGGCCGGCCACGAGGACGTCGACAAGGTGATGTTCACCGGATCGACCCGGACCGGGCGGGCCATCGTGCAGAGCACCGCGCAGAACCTCGCCCGGTTGACCCTCGAGCTCGGCGGCAACGACCCGGGCATCGTGCTGCCGGGCACGGACGTCCCGGCGATCGCCGAGCAGCTCTTCTGGGGCATCTTCATCAACACCGGGCAGACGTGCGCGGCCCTGAAGCGGCTGTACGTGCACGAGTCGGTCTACGACGACGTGGTCACCGAGCTCGCCCGGATCGCCGAGGCCACCCCGCTGGGGGCGGGGACGGACGAGAACAGCGCGCTGGGACCGCTCACCACGGCCCAGCAGTTCGAGATCGTCACCGAGCTGGTCGAGGACGCCCGGCGCCGCGGCGCCCGCATCGTCACCGGTGGCGAACCGGCGCCCGAACTCGGGCCGCACTTCTACCGGCCGACGATCGTCGCCGACATCGACGACGGCGCACCGCTGGTGGACACCGAGCAGTTCGGACCGGTCGTCCCGGTCATCAAGTACTCCGACGTCGAGGACGCCGTCGCCCGGGCGAACAACTCCGAGCAGGCGCTCGGCGCGTCGGTGTGGGGTGACCCGGAGCAGGCACGCCGGCTCGCCGAGCGCATCCAGTCCGGAACGGTGTGGATCAACCAGCACGGCACGCTCAACCCGGTGGTGCCCTTCGGGGGTCTGAAGTCCTCCGGCTACGGCCTCGAGTTCGGGGTGCACGGGCTCAAGGCGGTCGCCGCTCCCAAGGTCATCACCGTCTGACCGCCCCCGGTGGTTCCCCCGGCCGGGCAAGCCCTCGGACCGCAGCCCCCGTGCGGTACCGGGGGCTTGCCCCCGCCACCCGCTCACCAAAGGCAAGGAGGCCCATGAAGCTCGGCACCGTGGAACGCCCGGACGGCTCCGCCGTCGTCGTCGAAGTCGCGGACGAGCAGGCCGCGGTCCTGCCGTACCCGGACCTGGACCACCTCGTCGCAGATCCCGACTGGCGGCAGGCTGCCGAGACCGCCGCCGACCGCGGAGAGCGGATCGCCGTCGCCGACCTGGCGTGGCTGCCGCCGGTGCGCCGCCCCGGCAAGGTGCTCTGCGTGGCGCTGAACAACAGCGCGAATCCGGACCGGATCATCTCGGGGCCGGACACGCCGGCGATGTTCCCCGAGCCCTCCTCGGCGCTGGTGGGTCACCGCCGGCCGATCCGTCTCAAGGACGCCTACGGCCGCGTCCACCCCGAGCCCGAGCTCGCCGTCGTCATCGGCACCGGCGGTGCGGATATCGCGGTCGCGGACGCACCGGATCACGTTCTCGGGTACACGATCTTCAACGACCTCACCTCGCCGACGATGCGGCAGACGGACACCTTTCACTACCGCGCCATCCACCCCGACGCCGAGGACCCGGCGGGGGTGCGCTACGTCGAGAGCTGGGTGAGCTATCCCGCCCGGTACAAGGGCGCCGACACCTTCGGTCCCCTCGGCCCGTGGATGACGACGTCGGGCGACATCCCCGACCCGCACGCGCTGCGGATCACCTGCAGCCACGACGGTCGGGTGGTCACTGACGACAGCACCGCCAACCTGCGGTTCTCGGTGGCCGAGGTCATCGCGTTCGCCTCCGGCTACCTCACCCTCGAGCCGGGCGACGTCATCGCCATGGGGACCGCCCTGAAGGCGTCCGCGCAGGGCGGCGCGGTACAGAACGTCGACCTGAACACTCTCGGCGGAACCATCGAGGTCGCCATCGAGGGCATCGGGGTGCTGTCGAACCCGGTGCATCGGCGATGAGCGTGCTGCCTGCGCACGTACGGGCAGCGATCACGGACCTCAACGCCCGGTTCGCCTGGGCGCTGGACAGCCACGACTTCGCGGCGCTGCGCGAGCTCCTGACGCCCGACGTCCACTACGTCTCGGTCGGCCGGGAGTTCCACGACGCCGACTCCGTGATCGCCTCGTTCGAGGCTCGGACCGGCGCGCGCACCACTCGGCACGGCCTGGGGAACCTGCTCCTGGAGGAGCGGCCGGACGGAGCGGTGCGTGGGCGCAGCAGCTGGCACACCTTCGCCGCCCACACCGCGCTGGGCACTGACGGCACCGACAGCCCCGGCAGCACCCCCGGCGCCGTGCCGGTGCCCGAGGTGTTCATGGTGGCCGACTTCACCGACAGCTACGTTCGCGACGACGCCGGGGACTGGCGGATCGCCGAACGCATCATCACCCCGGTCTTCCGCAACCCCCACCTCGCCCCCACCTGAGATCGCGAC